>NZ_LNBE01000003.1:628511-942766 GCF_001445655.1 Streptomyces roseifaciens | reverse complement strand
CCGGCGCCGCCCCAGTGGTCGTGGAAGTCCTCCATGGCCCGGTAGCGGGGTGTGGTGAGGACGCGGCGCGGAGGGTGCCAGGGGTCCTTGCCGTAGCCGGCGAGGGAGAGGCCGAGGGCGCGGAGCACGGGGCGGGCCGTGGCCAGATCGGCGGAGACTTCCTCCGCACAGGCGGTGAGGGACTCCGCGGGCCGGGAGCTGAACTCCAGCTGGCCGCCGGGCTCGATGGTGATCAGGGACTTCAGGGGCAGTGTCCGCAGCCGGTCGGCGGCGGCTGCCAGGAGGCGGGGGGAGACGGGCCGGGAGGGATCCTGCAGGTCGTGGACGAGCCATTCCAGCTCGACGCCGAGGAACCTCGGTGGGCCCGTCTTGAAACAGATCCCGCGGACCAGGGCGTCCGCCTCCGCCTCGTCGACGACGCGGGGCGGGCCCGCCCTGCCGGGCCTGGTTACCGTCACTGTCCGTACCTCCGTCCGCCGTACCGGCCGATGGTCACCCCCACATTGTGGCGAGCCCTTGACTCGCCCGCCAGAGGAGGGTCTACGGTCCCCGCGTGACCGTAGAACAGGTGACCGCCGACGTCTTCCTGCCCGGCACCTACGCCCGCGGCGTGCCGTACGCCCGCTTCCGGGAGCTGCGGGAGAAGAGCCCCGTGTGCCGGATCGGCGAACCGGCCGTCGGCCCCTGGCCGCCGGGCCCGGGCTTCTGGGCGGTCTTCCGGCACGCCGACGTCAAGCACGTCCTGCGCAGCCCGGAGACGTTCTCCTCGCACCTGGGCGCCACCCAGCTGCGCGACCCGGACACCGAGGCGGACCTGCGGTTCGTCCGGACCACGATGCTCAACCAGGACCCGCCCGGCCACGGCCGGCTGCGCCGGATCGTCGCCTCGGCCCTCACCCCGCGCGCCGTCCGCGAGCTGGAGGCGGTCATCGAGGCGCGGGCCCGGGCGCTGGTCGGCCGTATCGCGGAACGCGGCGAGGCGGACTTCGTGGAGCTCTCCGCGGAGCTGCCCGTGCACACCCTGGCCCACGTCCTCGGCGTGCCGCAGGAGGACGGGGCGCTGATCCACGACTGGGCGAACCGGGTCATCGGCTACCAGGACGCGGACTACGCGCTGTCGGACACGGCCGCCCGGGAGAGGCTCACCCCCATGGGGCGCGCGGCCCTCGCCCGCCGCCCCGCCCCGCGGACCCGCCCCGACGGCCGACCGGTCAACCCCCGCTCGCGCGAGGCCCTGGCCGACATGTTCCACTACGCCCACGCCCTGGCCGAGCGGCCCGCGCCCGGCAGCGTGATGGCGCTGATGCGCGAAGGCGGCCTCACCCGGGACGAGTTCGAGATGATGTTCTTCCTCTTCGCGGTCGCGGGGAGCGAGGCCCCGCGCAACGCTTTACCCGGCGGCCTGCTGACACTCCTCGACCACCCGGACCAGTTCGCGCTCCTGCGCAGCCGGCCGGAGCTGGTCCCCTCGGCCGTGGAGGAGATGCTGCGCCACTGGCCGCCGGTCGTGCACTTCCGGCGCACCGCCGCCCGCGACACCGAGCTCGGCGGG
This sequence comes from Streptomyces roseifaciens, assembly GCF_001445655.1. Lineage (NCBI taxonomy): Bacteria > Bacillati > Actinomycetota > Actinomycetes > Kitasatosporales > Streptomycetaceae > Streptomyces > Streptomyces roseifaciens. Next base: position 941,214 of record NZ_LNBE01000003.1, on the reverse strand, counting down.
CGGCTCATCCGGCGCGGCGAGAAGGTCGTCGTCTTCCACCCCTCCGCCAACCGCGACGAGCGCGTCTTCCCCGACCCGGACCGCTTCGACGTCACCCGCACCCCCAACGACCACGTCAGCTTCGGGTACGGCCCGCACTTCTGCCCGGGTGCCCACCTGGCCCGCGCCCAGATGCGCGCCGTGCTGCGGGCCGTCCTGGACCGGCGGCCCGGCCTGGAGCGGGCGGGCGAGCCGGTGCGCCTGAGGTCGAACTTCCAGAACGGCCTCAAGCACCTGCCCGTCAGATGGCGAACAGATCGGTGAACGGCGCGGTGGAATCGCCGACGGAGTGGCCGAAGGGCGAGTTGAAGTCCCAGATCAGGAAGAGCAGGAAGGCGATCAGGGCGCTGTAGAGACCGGCCAGCAGCAGCTCGCGCGGCGAGCGGCGGATCTGCAGCGTGAAGATCAGCCCCACGGCGATCAGCGCACCCGCGACCAGGCCGAACCACACCACGCCCGGCATGGTGTCGCCCGCGCTCTGCCCCCGGGCGTTGCGCGCGGCGTCCGCGGCGCCGACCTGGTCCAGCAGCGGCTGGTAGGACTGGCCCTCGTGGTCGTTGCGCGGCTCGTACGAGGTGAGGTCCTCGCGCACCTTGTCCAGCAGCATGGCGCCGCGGTCGGTGAGCTCGCCGCGCTTGAGCATCACCGGCCACTCCTTGTGCACCACGTAGCTCACGTAGGTGTTGACGTCCTCGCGCGCCTGGTCCCGGGCCGCCGGCGCGTACGCCTGCACCCGCTCGGTGACCTCGTGCAGCGCCTGGGCCTCGGCGCGGACCTGGTCCTGGGCGCTGTTGCGGGCCTCCCAGACGCCGGCGATGGCGAGGCCCAGCACGATGGCGTAGACAACGCCGATCATCATCGTCATGTACTCGATGACGTCGGGCGTCTCGGTCGGGTCGTCGTCCTCGCCGCGCCTGCGCTCCCGGAGCACGGTGATGGTCAGCACGACCGCGCACGCCGCGGCCATGGCAAGGACCAGGACCAGCCACTCGGACAAGGGAAACCTCCGGAAGACGAGAGCGGGGGGAACCGGGAACGGGACGGCGGGCGGTGCGGACGACCGCGCCGCCGGGGCGTACGGACGTCAGCCGCGGCGGCCGCCGCCACCGCCGCCCCGCGCAGCGAGCCGCCGCCCGCGCCCGAAGTCCCGCCGGCGCCGCCGCACATCGTGCCGCGCGCCTACCACGCGTCCACCGCGTCCCCGCCCGAGGGCGGGGCGTCCCTGGTCACCCTCACTCTGCTGCTGACCACCCCGGCCGTGCTCGCCGCGGCGATGCTGCGGCCGCGGGGCGGCGGGGGCGGCGGTACGTACGTGAGCGGCGTGGGGGCGGGCGCGGGTGGTCGCGGGGCGGCCGGGGTGACCGGGCGCGGAGCCCGTCCGCATCCGATGACGATCGTCGCGGAGGCGGCACCGGCACGGGCCCCGACCCTCAGGCAGCCGGGCCGGTGGTCGATCTCCGCGGCGGCCGCGTCGCCACTTAGGCCGCCGGTCCCGGCACGGACGCGGCCGTGACCGGGGATGCCGCCCGGGACGGGAAAACCGTGCCGCCCGGGACGGCCGACGTGCCCGGGAACGCCGTCGGGGCCGGGGTCGTACGTGACGCCGGCGGAGCCCGGGCGGATGCGGGGGACGCCGCGCAGGGCCTCGGCCGCCGGGCCGGGCGCCGGGCGCTCCCCGCCGGCCCGGACGGGCCCGCCGGTGCCGGGGTCGTCCCCCGGAAAGGGCCCGGCCCCGGTCGTCGCCATTACGGCCGCGAAGGCCACGATCCCCGCGCGCCCGGCGCGCACCCATCCGCTCACGGGGAGATCCTCGCGGTCGTCCAGCCCTCAACTGCCCTACGAGGGGGCCAATCCCATCGAAGGGGTGAAGAACTGTGTGTTTTATGTGCGGGGGTTCACCCCGCAAGACGGACGAACGAGGCGCACGGCGAACCTGCCGTACGCCCTCCGTCCACCCTGCCGTCCGTGCCGGCCGTGCCTACCGACCGCGCCGGCCGTCTCACAGGTCCGTGAAGTCCCCGTGCCGGCCCGCGCCCGCGGCGAAGCGCGCGGCGCCCTCGACGGCCCCGGCGAGCGACGCCCGGCCGTGCGTGAACTCGGCCGCCATCGCCTGCTCTTCGGTGAGGCCCTCCTGGTCGAGCACGGAGGCGCGGTCGCCGCGCAGGCAGACCTGGGGGAACCGGGCGATCTCCGCGGCCAGTTGCTCCGCGGCGGCGCGGGCCGTGCCCGTGGGGACCACGCGGTTGGCGAGCCCTGTCGCGTACGCCTCCGCGGCCGGGACCGGGCGGCCCGTCAGCACCATGTCCATCGCGCGGCTCGTGCCGATCAGCCGGGGCAGGCGGACCGTGCCGCCGTCGATCAGCGGTACGCCCCAGCGGCGGCAGAAGACGCCGAAGACGGCGTCCTCCTCGGCCACGCGCAGGTCGCACCAGAGCGCCAGTTCCAGGCCGCCCGCGACCGCGTGCCCACTGACCGCCGCGACGACGGGCTTCGACAGCCGCAGCCGCGTGGGGCCCATCGGGCCGTCCCCGCCGGCCTCGACGCGGTTGCCGCGCTCGCCGCCGAACGCCTTCAGGTCGGCCCCGGCGCAGAAGGTGCCGCCCTCGCCCCACAGCACCGCGACGAGGGCGCTCTCGTCCGCCTCGAACGCCCGGAAGGCGTCGGCCAGTGCGGCGGCGGTCCGCCCGTCCACGGCGTTGCGGGCCTCCGGGCGGGAGAGGATGACGGTGGTGACGGGTCCGCGGCGCTCCGTGCGCACGGTCGCGGCCGGGGTCGCCGCGGCCGGGGTCACAGCGCCTCCTTCAGCAGTGCGCGGTCCAGGATCGGCCCGAGGTCCGTGCCCGGCGGCAGGGTGCCGAAGGCGTTGCCCCAGTCCCCGCCCAGCCGGGAGGCGCAGAAGGCGTCCGCGACGGCGGGCGTGCTGTGCCGCACGAGCAGGCTGCCCTGCAGGACGAGCGTCAGCTGCTCCGCCAGGCGGCGGGCCAGGAGCTGGGCGCGGCCGGGGTCGGAGAGCTCCCCGAGCAGGTCCCGCAGGCGCGCGACGGCCGCGTCGAGCCGGGGGTCCGCGCCCGCCGCCTCGCCGACCTCCGCGAAGTAGGCGTCCAGGGCGGCCGGTTCCTTCGTCAGGGCCCGCAGGACGTCGAGGGCTGCGACGTTGCCCGAGCCCTCCCAGATGGACAGCAGCGGGGCCTCCCGGTAGAGCCGCGGCATGCCGGACTCCTCGACGTAGCCGTTGCCGCCCAGGCACTCGAGGGCCTCGGCGGCATGGGTGGCGCCGCGCTTGCAGACCCAGTACTTGCCGGCCGCCAGGCCCAGGCGGCGCAGCGCCGACTCGGCGGCGTCCCCGGCCTCGGAGCGGTCCAGGGCCGCCGCGAGCCGCATCGCCAGCGCGGTCGCGGCCTCCGACTCCACGGCCAGGTCGGCCAGGACGTTGCGCATCAGGGGCTGGTCGATCAGCTCGGCGCCGAACGCCTTGCGGTGCGCGGCGTGGTGCAGGGCCTGCCGCAGCCCGGCCCGCATGCCGGCCGCGGAGCCGATGACGCAGTCGAGCCGGGTCATGTTCACCATCTCGACGATCGTGCGCACGCCGCGCCCGGGCTCGCCGACCGGCCAGGCCACGGCCTGCTCGTACTCGATCTCGGCCGAGGCGTTGGAGCGGTTGCCGAGCTTGTCCTTGAGCCGCTGCAGGTGCATGGCGTTGCGGGTGCCGTCGGGCAGCACGCGCGGCATGAGGAAGCAGGTCAGGCCTTCCGGGGCCTGGGCGAGGACCAGGAAGACGTCGCTCATGGGCGCGGAGGTGAACCACTTGTGGCCGGTGATCACGTACGAGCCGTCGCCCGCCGGTACGGCCGCGGTGGTGTTGGCGCGGACGTCCGAGCCGCCCTGCTTCTCCGTCATCGACATGCCCGCGATCAGGCCCTGCTTGCCGAGCGGCGGGCGCAGCCCGTAGTCGTACGTGCGGGAGGCCAGCAGCGGCTCGTAGGCGGCGGCCAGTTCGGGCTGGGCGCGGAGCGCCGGGACGGCGGCGTACGTCATCGAGACCGGGCAGCCGTGGCCGGGCTCGGCCTGGGCCCACGCGTAGAACTTCGCCGCGCGCACCAGGTGGGCGCCGGGGCGGGCCTCGGCCCAGGGTGCGGCGTGCTGGCCGCTCTCCACGGCGGCGGCCATCAGCTGGTGCCAGGCGGGGTGGAACTCGACCTCGTCGATGCGGTGGCCGTAGCGGTCGTGCGTGCGCAGCACCGGGGAGTGCGCCTCGGCCATGCGGGACCAGTCCTGCACCTCCTCCGACCCTGCCCGGGCGCCGAGCTCGCGGACCTCGGCCTCGCCCCACGCGCCGCCGTCGCGCCGCAGCGCCTCCAGCAGGGCGGGGTCGTCGGCGGTGGTGAAGCCGGTCAGGGGCGGGGCCTGGTTGAACACGTCGTGCGTGGCGCTCATGGCGACCTCCGGGCGGGCCGTTCGGCAGGGCGTGGGGCGTCGGACGGTATTACAGTTTCATGATGCGTGATGAAGGACTGTAATGGATAGGGTTGGCCCAGCCATGGACGACACCGTTGCCGTTTCTCCCGCCGCGCCCGCCGGTCCCGCCGCTCCTGCACTGCGGTCCCTGACCGCGCGCTCGGTCGTACTCTCCACCCTCCTCGGGCACCACCCGCCCGCGCTCCCCGCGCGCGCCCTCGTCCGCGTGGGGGAACTGTTCGGGACCGCGGAGGGGACGGTGCGGACGGCCCTGACCCGGATGGTCGCCGCGGGCGACCTGGAGCAGCACGACGGCACCTACCGGCTGACCGACCGGCTCCTCGCCCGCCAGGCCCGGCAGGACGACAGCCGCGCGCCCCGCACCCGGCCGTGGGACGGCGGCTGGGAGATCGCCGTCGTCACCCCCGAGCGCCGCAGCGCGGCCGACCGCGCCGCCCTGCGCCAGGCCATGGCGGCGCTCCGCCTGGGCGAACTGCGCGAAGGCTGCTGGATGCGCCCCGCCAACCTCCTGCGGGACCGGCCGCCGGTCGTCACCGCCCAGTGCACGCTGCTGACGGGCGCGCCGGAGGGCGACCCGGCACGGCTCGCGGCGGCCTTGTGGGACCTGGACGGCTGGGCCGCGCGCGCCCGCTTCCTGGAGTCCGCCCTCCGCGAGGACCGCACGGCGGCCCTCGCGGAACGCTTCACGGTCTCGGCCGCGGTCCTGCGGCACCTGCTGTCGGACCCGGTCCTGCCGCGGGAGCTGCTGCCGGCGGACTGGCCCGGGGCGGAACTGCGGCGCCGCTACGAGGCGTTCGACCGCGACTTCCGGGCCCTGCTGCGGCGCCACATCGGCATCTGAGCCGGATCGGCGCCAGAGCCGGATCGGCGCCGGAGCCGGGTCGGTACCCGAGGCGTACCGCCCGGCCCATGGTCTCCGGTCAGCCCCGCGGCAGCACCGTGGAGAGCACTTGGGGCAGGGGGTACCAGTCCGCGGTCGCGAAACTGGCGTGGGCTCCGGCCAGGAGGGCCAGCCGGGCGCGGGCCTGGGCCTCGGTGGGGCGGGTGACGTCGATGGCCGGGGCCACCTTGTGGGCGTCCGTCATGACGAGGAGGTAATGCCGGTCGTCGTACCAGGCCGTGTCGATGCCGCCCGCCGTGTACGTGGCGGCGTCCCCGTCGAAGACGACGAACCAGGGGCGCAGGGCCGGGTCGGCGTAGCGGGTGCGGGGGTCGCCGGGGACGGCGCCGTGGACGGCGGGGAAGGCGGCGGCCTGACGGAGCCGGCCGGCGGCCGCGAGGTCGCGCAGGTGCTGCGCGTACTCCCGGTCGGTCCACAGCCGGTCGGCGGGGTTGCGCTCCTCCACGGTGCCGGGGATGAGTTCGACGAGGAACTTGCCGGCCATCGCGGAGCGGGCGGGCCAGCCGCCGGCCCGGACGGCCTCGTCGAGGGTGGCGCGGCCGCCGGCGAGGTCGGCGGGGCGGTAGAGGGCGTCGCCGAGCTTCTCGGTGAGCAGGGCGTCGAGTTCGGCGGGGCCGCGGCCGCTGTCGGCGTTGAAGCCGTCCTTCATCTCGACCTTGAGCAGGACGGGCCGGTGGCCGGGGTGGGCGTCGTGCCAGGCGCGGATGTCGGCGAGGCAGCCGGCCAGGGGCTGGTTGCGGGTGCCGGTGCGCAGCTCCGCGGGCGACGTGGCGCCCTCGCAGTTGTTGGCGTTGCGCAGGGGGTTGGAGTGCGAGACGCGGAAGGAGCGCCCGCCGAAGCCGTTGGTCCAGACGTCGAGTTCGAGCAGGGAGGCGCCGGAGTCGAGGGCGTCCGCGAAGTAGGGGTACTTGGCGCTCTCGTAGGCGTTGTGGACTCCGGGGGAGGCCGTCGCCGAGTAGGCCGGCCCCTCGGCCGCCCCGGCCGGAGCGGACGCGACGGCCGTGACCGCCGTCAGTGCCGCGGTCACGGCCGTCGTCAGTGCCGTGCGTATCGCTCTTCTCATGTCCCCCGCTGCTCTCGCTCAAGTGTGCTGATATGAACGGGCAGTAGGGTACGTCACCGCCGGGCGGGTCCCGGGATGCCGCGGATCACGGGCGACCGCAGGTCATGGGCGGCCACGGGTCGGGGCGGCCGGGGTCACGACCTGTCGTACGGCGTGCGGGCCACCTCCGGCGTCTCCGTGTCGAGCGGGACGGACCCGGAGCGGACGAGGCCGAGCTGGACGCCCTGGCGGGGCAGGAGCGAGTCGAGGAGCCAGTCGGCGGCGACGCGGATGCGGTTGCCGGGCATGGCCGCCAGGTGGTAGCCACGGGTAACGGCACTGGCCAGGGGCCCGGAGAGCGGGATGTGCAGCGGGTCGGCCGCGGCCTGGACGCCGCCGAGGTCGACCGTGAAGCCCAGGTCGCGGTGGCGGTAGGGGCGGCGCTCCCCGCGCCCGAAGGACGCGGCGATGTTGCGGGCGGCGGTCCGGCCCTGCCGCTGGGCGTGCTGGGCGGTCATCGGGGTGTGCTCGCCGGGCCGGGTGAGGTCGGGCACGGCCGCGGCGTCGCCGCAGGCGAAGACCTCCGGGTGCCCGGGGACGGTCAGGTACTCGTCCACGCACAGCCGCCCCCGCTCGGTGGGCAGACCGAGCCCGGCGACCAGCGGGTCCGGGCGCACCCCCACGCACCAGACGAGGGAGCGCGTCGGGACGAACTCCCCGTCGTCCAGGTGCACGCCCTCCCGGGTGGCCTCCTTGACGGACGTGCCCGTACGGACCTCGACGCCGCGGCGGCGCAGCACCCGGTCCGCGGTGCGCGACAGGCGCTCGTCCAGCTCGGGCAGGACCCGTGGGGCGAGGTCCAGGAGCACCCAGCGGGGGCGGGCACCCGCTTCCCGCAGGGCGCTGTTGCGGCGCACCAGCGAGTCGGTGAACAGCACGCCGTGGGCGGCCACTTCGGTGCCGGTGTACCCCGCCCCGACGACCACGAAGGTCAGCCGGGCGGTGCGCTCCTCCGCATCGGCCGCGGCACCGGCCAGCTCGGTCTGGCGCACGACGTGGTCCCGCAGGTAGAGGGCCTCGGGCAGGCCGCGGAAGCCGTGGGCGCGCTCGGCGACGCCGGGCACGGGCAGCAGCTTGTTGACGCTGCCCACGGTCAGCAGCAGCCGGTCGTAGGCCAGGGTGCCGCGGTTGCCCTCGGGGTCGGCGTACCCGATGCGCCGGCCGTCGAGGTCGACCGTGTCCACCTGGCCGAGGACGAGCCGGACCCGCGGCAGGGTCCCGGTCAGCGACACCGACACCCGGCGCGGCTCGAGGATGCCGGCCGCGACCTCGGGGAGGAGGGGCAGGTAGAGGAAGTAGTCGTGCGGGTTGACGAGCACGATCTCGGCGGCGCCGCGCGCCGTGCGGGACAGCTCGCGGGCGGCCTGGTAGCCGGCGAATCCGGCTCCGACGACGACGATCCGGGCTCGGCTGCTCACTGGTGGCTCCTGTGGGTCCGGTGTGCCGGGAAGGACGGGCGAGGGGCAGGGGGTACGGGTGCGGGAAGCGGCCCCCCTCCGCGTAACCGGCCGGCGGAGGCCCAAACGGGGGGCCGGGGCCGGGAACCGGACACATCTGCAAGTCGCTTATTCCGGTCGTATACAGAACTGCACGATTGTGCAGTGGTTCGTGGCGTGACGCTCCCGGGCGCGGCCCGCCGGGCAAGCACTGGACAGGCCCTTGGACGGGCACGGGACGAGCGAGGGGCCGGGCATCGTGGTGAGCGACGAATACATCAGTTGGCGCAATCATTTCCTGCTGCTCCTCGACCGCATCCCGACGCCGATCGCGGTCTGCCGGCCGGACGGCGAGGTCACGGTCGCGAACCCGGCCATGGCCGCCGAGTGGGGCACGTCGCCGGTCCGCCTGCGCGGCCGGAACCTGCACGAGATGTTCCGGCCACGGCTGCCGGGCCGGCTCGACCGGCACATCGAGGCCCTGCGGCTCGGCCGCCGGCCCCGTCACCCGATCGAGGTGCGCTGGCTGGCGGGCGCGGGGGGCGTCGAGCGGGAGGGGGAGCTGCTCGTGGACCCGGTCGGGGACGGCTTCCCGCCGAGCCCGATGCTGCTGGCGGTGCTCCGGGTGCGGGCGGGGGACACCGTCCCGCGTCCGGCGGAACCGGTCGCCGAGGTGAGCGTGGTGGAGGGGCACATCCTGGCGCTGGCCGCCGCGGGGGCGACGACCGCCGCCATCGGCAAGGCGGTCGGGCTGACCGTGGACGGCGTCAACTACCACCTGACCCGGCTCACCCGTCGCTGGCGCGTGCCCAACCGCACGGCGCTGGTGGCCAAGGCCTACGTCCTCGGCGTGCTCTCGACACGGGAGTGGCCGCCCGCGCCCTACCCTCAGCGCACCCGCGGCGGCGCGTGCCGCAGCACGCAGTCGCCGCACATCCCGCCGGGCAGCACCCGGTAGTACAGACAGCAGGTGCTGCGCACGAAGGACGGCGCGGAGCGCGGCGCGGGGCCCGGTACGAGGGTGCCGGTGCCGTGCAGGAGCGGGTCGGCGAGCACGGCGCGGGCCAGGTCCAGGGCGCGGGCCGCGTCCTGCGGGCGGCCCCGGTCGCGGCACCAGGCGTGCAGCACGCGCAGGGAGCCCGCGAGCGATGATGCCGCGTTGCCCCACAGGAGGCGCCCGGAGACCGGGACGACCGTGCGGGTGAGGGCGTGCAGGTCCGCCAGCGGGCCGCGCAGGACGTGCTCGCGGATGACTCCGGCCGGGTCCCCGGCGGCGCCCGGCAGGGCCGTGGGGCCGGGCAGCCACAGGTCGTCCGGCGCGGTACGGGCCGGGTGCCAGCGCAGCCGGCCGAGGTCGGGGACCTCTCCGGCGAGCACGGCCGAGCCCAGGGCGACGGACAGCAGCCGCCCGGCGATGCCCTGATAGGCGACGGACGCGGCCACGCGCCGGTCCTCCGTCCCCAGGCGCCCGGCGACGGTCTCCACGCGTGCGCGCACGGCCTCCTCGCCGAGCGGCAGGTACTCCCCGGGGGCTTCTCCGGGCGCCTCGGGCGCCTCTTCGGTCCGCAGGGCGAAGAACGGTCCTACGGCTGCGAGTCCGGTCAGGCGCATGGGCGAGGCGGTTCCGTTCGGTCGGCTGAAGCGCCGTCCACCGTACACGGGGCATGACAAGGGGGCCACGGTGCCCGGGTGCCGCCGGCGGTGGGGGTCGCCACATCTGGCGCGCGGGGCATCATGACAGCACGTCATGCACTCGATACCCTCGGCGCTGACAACGATGTCGGCATCCTACGTGGCGTCACCCGAGGGGCGTGGACGATGAGATGGACCGGACACCTGCGCTCGCGCACCTGCGCGGCCGCACTCGCTCTCGCGGCGGTACTGGGCGGGGGCTCGCTCGCGGCCCCGCGGCCGGCCGCCGCGGCCGACGGCCTGACCGGCCTGGTCAACCCCTTCATCGGCACCCAGAACGAGGGCAACACCTTCCCCGGAGCCGCCGTGCCGTTCGGCATGGTGCAGCTCTCCCCCGACACCGGCCACAGCACGGGCTACGACTACAAGCACGACCACATCCGCGGCTTCAGCACCGTGCACCTGTCCGGGGTGGGCTGCCGCCTCGGCGGGGACCTGCCCGTGCTGCCCACCACGGGCGACGTCACGCGCACCGACAACGCCCGCTACGCCGCCGCCTTCAGCCACCGCGACGAGAGCGCCCGCCCGGGCTACTACCGGGTCGGGCTGTCCTCCTACGGCGGCATCACCGCCGAGCTGACCGCGGGCCGCCGCACCGGCCACCAGCGCTACACCTTCCCGGCCACCGGCAAGGCCAACGTGCTGCTCAACACCGGGCAGTCGCTGCACCGCACGGTCTCCACCACCGTCGAGGTCCTCGACTCCCGCACCGTCCGCTCCGCCGTCACCGGCCGCGGCTTCTGCCAGGACACGCGCCCGTACACGGTGTACACGATCACCCGCTTCGACCGGCCCTTCACCACCTTCGGCACCTGGAACGGCGACAAGGTCTCCGAGGGCACCCGCAGCTCCACCTCCGCCGGCCGCAACGGCGCCTGGGTGCGCTTCGACACCACCCGCGACCGCACGGTGGAGGCCACCACCGCCATCAGCTACGTCGACGCCGCCGGCGCCGCCGGCAACCTGCGCGCGGAGGACGACGACTTCGACCGCACGGCCCGGGCCGCGCGCGAGGCGTGGGAGCGGCGCCTGGACGACGTCCGCGTGCAGGGCGGCGCGGCGGCGCTGCGCCGCACCTTCTACTCCTCGCTGTACCGCACCTTCCTCGCCCCCACCGTCGGCAGCGACGCCGACGGCCGCTACACCGGCTGGGACGGGAGGATCCACCGCGCCCGCGGCTTCACCTACTACCAGAACTGGTCGCTGTGGGACACCTACCGCACCCAGGCGCAGCTGCTCGCGCTGCTGGCGCCGGACGAGTCGCGGGACATGGCGCTGTCGGTGCTGCAGGTCGAGGAGGACGGCGGCTGGCTGCCCAAGTGGGGCTACGGCACGGTCGAGACGAACATCATGACCGGCGACCCGGTCACCCCCTTCCTCACCAACGCCTACCAGCACGGGCTGCTCAAGGGCCACGAGGAGGAGGCCTACCGGGTGCTGAAGAGGAACGCCGACGGGGTGCCGCCCAAGGACTCCCCGTACGTGGGCCGCGACGGCAACGACCGCTACATCCGCGACGGTTACGTACCCTGCGTGCCCGGCAGGCCCAAGGAGAAGCCGGGCGACTCCGACGTCCACCAGGGCGGCTCGGCGACCCTGGAGTACGCGCTGGCCGACGGGATGCTCGCGAAGATGGCCCGCTCCCTCGGCCACCACGCGGACGCCGACCGCTACGCGGCCCGCTCCCGGAACTACCGCAACGTCCACGACCCCGCCACGGGCTTCTTCCGGGCCCGGGGCGCCGACGGCGCGTTCATGGGCCCCGCCGACCCGGCGAAGAGCGTCTGCTTCCACGAGGGCACCGCGTGGCAGTACCAGTGGCTGGTGCCGCAGGACCTGCCGGGGATGATCGACCTGATCGGCGGCAGGGCGGCGGCGAACTCCCGGCTCGACTCCTTCTTCGCCTACGACCGGCTGCTGAAGGACCCGGCGCGCACCGCCCGCGAGGTGTGGGTCCACGGCCCGTACGACTACTACAACGCCGACAAGTACAACCCGCAGAACGAGCCCGACCTCATCGCCCCGTACACGTACCTGTCGACCGGGCAGCCCTGGAAGACGACGGACGTGGTCCACGCCGCGCTCACCCTCTTCACCGATGCGCCGACCGGGATGACCGGCAACGACGACCTGGGCACGATGTCGGCGTGGATGGTGCTCTCCGCCATCGGCGTCTTCCCCGTCCAGCCGGGCGCGGACGTGTGGGGGCTGAGCACCCCGGTGTTCGACCGGGTGGACCTCAACCTCGACGGGGAGCGGTTCACCGTGACCGCCCCGGGGACCTCCGACCGGGAGCGCTACGTGCAGTCGGTGCGCCTCGACGGCGAGGGGTACGGGCGCACGTACCTGACGTCGCGCCAGATCACCGGGGGCGGGAAGCTGGACTTCACGGTCGGCGCGTCCCCCTCGGGCTGGGGCACCGGAGCCCGGGCGGCGGCGCCCGCCATCGGCTGAACCCTGCCCGCCGGCGCGGGGCGGCGCCTTCCGTCGCCGCCCTCGCCGGGCCATGATGTCGGCGATGATCCGCCGTCAGCGCCGACGAGAGGACATGACATGGCCGGGCTCCGGACGGGACATGGCGTGCTGCGCCGCAAACCGATCGAGACGATCGAGGAGGCGGAGGAGACCGAGGCGCACGGCGAGCACCTGACCAGGACCCTGGGCCTGTGGCAGCTCACGGCGATCGGCGTCGGCGGCATCATCGGCGCGGGCATCTTCAGCCTCGCGGGCACCATCGCCAACGGCGTCGCCGGGCCGGCCGTGCTCGTCTCCTTCCTCATCGCGGGCGTGGCGAGCGCGGCCGCGGCCTTCTCGTACGCCGAGTTCGCGGGCCTGATCCCGCGGGCCGGCTCCGCCTACACCTACGGCTACGCGGTGCTCGGCGAGATCGGCGGCTGGTTCATCGGCTGGGACCTGCTGCTGGAGTACACGGCGATCGTCGCGGTGGTCGCCATCGGCATCTCCGGGTACATCAACTTCCTGCTCGGGGAGATGAACGCCGAGCTGCCCGCCTGGATGCTGGGCGCGCCCGGGACGGGCGAGGGGCACCGGGTGGACCTGTTCGCCGCGGTGCTGTGCCTGCTGATCGCCTGGCTGCTGACCATGGGCATCAAGAACGCGGCCCGGTTCGAGACCGTGGTCGTCGGCCTGAAGATCCTGGTCGTGCTGCTGGTGGTCGTCGTGGGCTTCTTCCACGTCAAGAGCAGCAACTACACGCCCTTCTTCCCGTTCGGGGTCAGCGGGGCCTTCACCGGCGCGGCCACGGTCTTCTTCGCCGTCTTCGGCTACGACGCGATGTCCACGGCGGCCGAGGAGTCCAAGGACGCCCAGCGGCACATGCCGAAGGCGATCCTGTACTCGCTGGCGATCTCGATGGTGCTGTACGTGCTGGCCTGCCTGGTCCTCACCGGCATGCAGCACTACGAGGACATCGACAAGGCCAGCGGCTTCTCCACCGCCTTCAAGTCGGTCGGGCTCGAAGGCCTCGCGGACGTCATCGCGGTCGGCGCGATCATCGGCATCCTCACCGTCATGTTCACCTTCATGCTCGGCGTGACCCGGGTGTGGTTCGCGATGAGCCGCGACGGGCTGCTGCCGAAGTGGTTCTCCAAGACGCACCCGACCCGGCACGTGCCGACGCGCGTGACCTGGATCGTGGGCGTGGTGTCGGCGGCCATCGCGGGCCTGATGCCCATCGGCGAGGCCGCGGAGCTGACGAACATCGGCATCCTGCTGGCCTTCGCGGTCGTGTGCGCGGCCGTGATCGTGCTCCGCTACAAGCAGCCGGAGCTGCCGCGCTCGTTCCGCTGCCCCTGGGTGCCCGTGGTGCCCGGGATCGGGGTCGCGGCGTCGATCTGGCTGATCACCTACCTGGCGTGGCAGACGTGGCTGCGGTTCGCGATGTGGTTCGCGGTGGGGCTGGTGGTGTACTTCGCCTACTCCTACAAGCACTCCGAGCTCGCCCACGCGGACGCCAGGGGGATTCCGCGGGACTGAGCGCCCGGCTCATTTCAGCAGGCGGGACAGCCTGCGGTCGGCCAGCGGCTTGCCGCCCGTCTGGCAGGTGGGGCAGTACTGCAGCGAGGAGTCGCTGAAGGACACCTCGCGGACGGTGTCGCCGCACACGGGACACGGCTGCCCGGTGCGGCCGTGCACCCGCAGGCCGCTCTTCTTCTCCGCCTTCAGCTCGTCCGCGGCGTGGCCGCGCGCCCGCTCGACTGCCTCGTGCAGCACCGTGCGCAAGGCCCCGTACAGGGCGGCGGTCTCGTCCTCCGTCAGGCTCGCCGCGAGCTTGAACGGGGACATGCGGGCCGCGTGCAGGATCTCGTCCGAGTAGGCGTTGCCGATCCCCGCGATGACGCCCTGGTCGCGCAGGACGCCCTTGAGCTGCCGCCGCTCGTCGCGCAGCAGGCCGGCGAAGGCGTCGAGGGTGAAGCCCGGGGCGAGGGGATCGGGGCCGAGCCGGGCGACGCCGGGCACCTCGGAGACGTCCCGCACGCAGTAGGCCGCGAGCCGCTTCTGGGTGCCCGCCTCGGTGACGTCGAAGCCGCCGCCGCCCGTCAGCCGTACGCGCAGCGCCAGCGGGCCCTTGCCGGGGCGGGGCGGCGCCTCGGGCAGGCTCTCCTGCCAGCGCAGCCAGCCGGCGCGGGCCAGGTGCAGCACGAGGTGCGGGCCGTCGCCGGTGGCGACGTCGAGGAACTTGCCGTACCGCCGCACGCCGCTGACCTCCCGCCCCTCCAGGGCGGTGAGCGGCGGATCATAGGTCTTGAGCACGCTCACGGCCACGGGCAGCACGCGCTCGACCGTACGCCCGGCAAGACGCCCGGCGAGAAACCCGGCAAGAGCCTCGACCTCCGGCAGCTCCGGCATGGCACCAGTCTGCCGCAGCGGGGGAAGGCGGCAAGCGGGGCGCCGCCGAGGCCGGCCGGGCTGTCGGGCGCGCCCCCGGCGCCGGGATGGCCGAGGTCGGCCAGGGCGAGGTGACCCGACCCGTCGGCGGACGCGCACCACCGGGAGTGTGGCCGCGCTCCGAGCGGGCGGACGCCGCGAGCCGGCGGGCGCGGCTGCCGACGCGGCCGCCGACGCCGGGAGGGCCGGCGCAGCCGACGCGCCCCGGCCGGGCGGTCCCGGAGTGGCGGGCCAGCGGCCTTCTTTCGCCGCAGTGGCGATCAACCACGACGGCGCGCTCCGGCGGTGCCGGTGCCACCGCAGCCGTCATCCGCCGGGAGGCGGGAGACAGCGGACACGCGAGCCTCCCCCAGCCGCTGCCCGGCGAACAGCAGCAGGCTGCGGACAGGGCGCCCTCCCGCCGCAGCGGCGATCAGCCGGTACGGCGCGCTCCGGGTCGTCGTCCGGCGGGCGGCGGTCAGCAGCGTCAGCTGACGGGCGCGTCCCAGTCGACGCGGTAGGACGTCAGCCAGTCGTCGGCGCCGTCGGAGTTCGCGGGCGTCCGCGGCTGCTCGGGCGG
This sequence comes from Streptomyces roseifaciens, assembly GCF_001445655.1. Lineage (NCBI taxonomy): Bacteria > Bacillati > Actinomycetota > Actinomycetes > Kitasatosporales > Streptomycetaceae > Streptomyces > Streptomyces roseifaciens. The sequence goes on along the minus strand of NZ_LNBE01000003.1, from coordinate 926,101 downwards.
GGTGGCGATGCGGCTCGCCATGGCGGCGCTGAGGGCCACCACGCGCTCCACCCGTGCGCGCCGCAGCCGTTCGTACGCGGCGAAGGCCTGCCGCGGGCCGGGCAGGTCGCGCAGGCAGCGGGCGAGGGTGACGCTGTCCTCGATGGCCATCGAGGCCCCCTGGGCGGCGTTGGGCGCGGTGGCGTGGACGGCGTCGCCGACGAGGACGGCGCGGTCGCCGTGCCAGACGGGGAGGGTGGGGATGTCGTAGGCGTTCACGCCGACGACGGCGTCACCGGTGGCGGCGACGAGGCCGGCCACGGGGGTGCGGTCGCCGGCGAAGGCGTCCAGGACGCGCTGCCGCCACCCGGCAGGGGTGATCGCTGCCAGCGCCGGGCGCGCCTGCTCGGGCGCGGGGATGTTGGCGAACCAGTACGTGGTGCCGTCCGGTGCGCTGGTGCAGCCGAAGAAGGCGCGCTGCCCGTAGATCATCCGGTAGGTGCGGCCGGGGACGGCGTGCCCGGCGTCCTGCGTGCGCCCGCAGATCGTGAGCTGGCCGGTGTGGCGGGGCGGGGGCGCCGCGGGGTCGAGGAGGGTGCGGGTGCGGGAGTGGATGCCGTCGGCGCCGATGAGGACGTCGCCTTCGGCGCGGGTGCCGTCCGCGAAGTACGCGACGACGCCGTCGGGGCCGGTGGCGGCGTCCACGAGGCGCTTGCCGTACACGACGCGCACGCCCCGGCGGACGGCTTCGTCGCGCAGCGCCCGGTAGAGCGCGGCGCGCTGCAGGGTGCGGGGGCTCAGGCCGTCGTCCCCGGCGCCGGTCAGGGGCCGGGCGCCGAGCCGGTCCCCCGTGGGGCCGAGGAACTCGACGGTGTCGGCGGGGAAGGAGCAGTCGAGCACGGGCCCGTCGGCGCCGACGGCGCGCAGCGCCGCGAGGCCGTTGGCGAAGAGGACGAGGAACGCCCCGAGGTGGTCCGCGCCGGTCGGATGGGCTTCGTGGACGGTCGCTTCGATGCCGGCGCGCCGCAGCGCCATTGCGGTGACGGGCCCGGCGATGCCGCCGCCGATGACCAGGGCGTGGGTCATGCTCCGAGCGTAGCCGGGAAGGGGGGCGGTGCGTCCAGAGCGCGTCGGCCCGTACTCCCCGGCCCCGGGCCTCCGTTCGGGGCGCTGCGGGATTCGGCGGCGGTCCGCCGGACGGCACGTCCTCCGGACACGGGGACCGGGCACACCGCCGCCGCCCGCAGAGATGCTGTGCCGGCCCGGGAAGGGGACGGTGCGCCCAGAGCGCCGCGGCGCATACTCCCCGGCCCGGGCCTCCGTTCGGGGCGCCGCGGAGATCGGCGGAGGTCCACCGGCCGGCGCGTCCTCCGGACACGGGGACCGAGCGCGGCCGTCCACCGCCGCCCGCAAGATGCGGTGTCGGCCCGAGAGGGGGGCGGTGCGTCAGAGTGCCTCGGCGCATGCTCCCCGGCCCCGGGCCTCCGTCCGAGGCGCTTGCGGGGTCGGCGGCCGCCCGCCGGGCGGCGCGTCCTCCGGACACGGGGACCGGGCACGGCCGTCCACCGCCGCCCGCAAGATGCGGTGTCGGCCCGAGAGGGCGGGCGGTGCGCCCAGAGCGCCTCGGCGCATACTCCCCGGCCCCGGGCCCCCGTTCAGGACGCCGCGGGGATCAGCGGCCGCCCGCCGACCGGCGCGTCCCCCGGACACGGGGACCGAGCGCGGCCGTCCACCGCCGCCCGCAGGATGGCAGGCGGGGCGCCCAGAGCGCCTCGGCGCATACTCCCCGGCCCCGGGCCTCCGTTCGGGACGCCGCGGAGATCGGCGGAGGTCCGCCGGGCGGCGCGTCCCCGGGACGCGGGGACCGGGCGCGGCCGACCGCCGTCGCCTGCGGGCGCCTTCACGCGGTGTGGGGCCGGACTCGGGCCTCCCCCGGCCGGAGCCTCCGCGCGGCGCGGGGATCAGCCTGCGGTTCCTGCCAAGGCCTCCGCCAGGTAGCGCGCCGTCACGCTTCCGGCGGCCCCGGCCACTTCCCGTGGTGTCCCGGCCGCCACCACGCGGCCGCCCGCGGCGCCGCCGCCGGGCCCGAGGTCGACGACGTGGTCCGCGCCCGCGGCGACCGTCATGTCGTGTTCCACCACGACGACCGTGTTGCCGGCGTCGACGAGGCCGTGCAGCTGGCGCATGAGGAGTTCGGTGTCGGCGGGGTGCAGGCCGGTGGTCGGCTCGTCCAGGACGTAGAGGGTGTGGCCGCGGTGGGTGCGCTGGAGTTCGGTGGCGAGCTTGATGCGCTGGGCCTCGCCGCCGGAGAGCTCGGTGGCGGGCTGTCCGAGGCGCAGGTAGCCCAGGCCGACGTCCTGGAGCGTGCGCAGGCCGCGCCGGGCGGCGGGCACGTCGGCGAGGAAGTCCGCGGCGGCGTCGACGGTCATGCCGAGGACCTCGGCGATGTTCGCGCCCCGGTAGGTGATCTCCAGCGTCTCGGGGTTGTAGCGCGCTCCCCCGCACGCGGTGCACGGGGCGTACGAGCCGGGCAGGAAGAGGAGTTCGACGGCGACGAAGCCCTCGCCCTGGCAGGTCTCGCAGCGGCCTGCGGGGACGTTGAAGGAGAACCGGCCCGCGGTGTAGCCGCGTTCGCGGGCACCGTCCGTCGCGGCGAAGACCTTGCGCACGGCGTCGAAGAGGCCCGTGTACGTGGCGAGGTTGGAGCGCGGGGTGCGCCCGATGGGCTTCTGGTCGACGCGCACGAGGCGGTCGACGGCCCCCAGGCCCTCGGCCGTGAAGCCGCTGCCGTGGCCTTCGAGTGGCCGGCCTTCCAGCCGAGCGGCGACGGTGTCGGCGAGCACCTGCCCGACCAGCGTGGACTTGCCGGAGCCGGAGACGCCCGTCACGGCGGTGAAGACGCCGAGCGGGAACTCGGCGTCGAGCCCGCTCAGGTTGTGCCGGGTGACGCCGCGCAGGCGCAGCGCGCCGGAGGGCTCGCGGGGCGTGCGGGGCGCGGGGGCCTCCTCGGAGAAGACGAAGCGGCGGGTCGCGGACTCCGCCACGCCGGCGAGGCCCGCCACCGGGCCGCTGTAGAGGATCTCCCCGCCGTGCTCCCCCGCTCCCGGGCCGACCTCGACGATCCAGTCGGCGCGGCGCACCACGTCCATGTGGTGCTCGACCACGAACAGCGAGTTGCCCGCGGCCTTGAGCCGGTCGAGGACGGTCAGCAGGGCGGCGCTGTCGGCGGGGTGCAGGCCCGCGGAGGGCTCGTCGAGCACGTACACCACGCCGAAGAGGCCCGAGCGCAACTGGGTGGCGAGCCGCAACCGCTGCAGCTCGCCGGCGGACAGGGTGGGGGTGGGCCGGTCCATGGCGAGGTAGCCGAGGCCGAGTTCGGTGAGGACCTCGATGCGGGCGACGAGGTCCTGCGCGAGGGTCGCGGCGACGCCGTCGCCCGCGCGGGCGGGGCTGAGCGTCGCGGCGAGGTCGGACAGCGGCAGCGCGGCGAGCGCGGCGATGTCCTGCCCCGCGAAGGTGACGGCCAGCGCCTCCGGGCGCAGCCGCCTGCCGTTGCAGACCGGGCAGGCGGCGCTGACCAGGTGCCGCTCGGCCCGGGCGCGCAGCGCGGCGCTCTTGGAGTCCGCGGCGGTGTGCAGGACGTAGCGGCGGGCGCTCATGTAGGTGCCCTGGTAGGGGCGCTGGATGCGCTCGGCGTCCCGGACGGGGTGGACGGTGACGACCGGCTGCTCGTCGGTGAACAGGATCCAGTCCCGGTCCTTCTGCGGGAGCTCGCGCCAGGGCCCGTCGACGTCGTACCCGAGCGCGTCGAGGATGTCCCGGAGGTTCTTGCCCTGCCACGCGCCCGGCCAGGCGGCGATCGCACCCTCCCGGATCGACAGGGAGGGGTCGGGGACGAGCGACTCCTCGGTCACCCGGTGCACCCGCCCGAGGCCGTGGCACTCCGGGCAGGCGCCCGCGGCGGTGTTGGGCGAGAAGGCGTCGGAGTCGAGGCGCCCGGCGCCTTCGGGGTGGTCGCCGGCGCGGGAGAACAGCATGCGCAGGGAGTTCGACAACGTGGTGACGGTGCCGACGGACGAGCGCGAGGTGGGGGCGGAGCGGCGCTGCTCCAGGGCGACGGCGGGCGGCAGCCCGGTGATCTCCTCGACCCTGGGCGCGCCGACCTGGTGGATCAGCCTGCGGGCGTACGGGGCGACGGACTCGAAGTAGCGGCGCTGGGCCTCGGCGTAGACGGTGCCGAAGGCCAGGGAGGACTTCCCGGATCCGGAGACGCCCGCGAAGACGACGAGGGCGTCGCGCGGGACGTCCACGTCGACGGCTTTGAGGTTGTGCTCACGGGCACCGCGGACGCGGACGTAGGGGTCGTGCATGTGCGCGATTCTATTTGCCCGGTCCGTCCGGGCCCGGTGCCCCGCCGCCGCCCTGCCGACGGGCACCCGAACACGGCGGCGGGGGATCGATTCAGCCGCTCACGGACGGGTGACACGGCACATGACCCGGCGCACCGCGGGGCAGGGTGTCGCCACCGTCAACTCCCGCACATGGAAAGGCCCTTCATGCGCCGCATCGCCGCCGTCGTCCTCGGAGCCGCCTGCCTTCTCGGGGTGAGCACGACCACTGCCACAGCCGTGCCCGACCCCGCGGCCGCGCTCACCTGCGCTGTCGGCGACCTCACGAACCTCACGAGCCTCGTCGACCCGGCCGCCCCCGGGGTCCCGGCCGAGGCCCCGGCCCTGCACTGCCTCGCCCCCTGACCCGTACCGGCTGTCAAGAGCCCGGGGACCGGGCGGCCCGCTCGCGCACACGCCCCGCCTCCACCACGACGGTCCGCCCCGCGACGGCGGCCGTCGCGGTGTCGTGGGTGATGAGCACCAGCCCCGGCCCGCCCGGCTCGCGCACCAGCTCCGTCAGCAGGCCGAGGATCCCCCGCCGGGTGACCGCGTCCAGCCCGGACGTGACCTCGTCGCAGATCAGGACCCGGGGCCGGGCCAGCAGGGCCCGGGCCAGGGCAGCCCGCTGGAGCTCGCCGCCGGAGAGCTCGCCGGGGCGCCGCCCCGCGTGGTCCGGGCCGAGCCCCATGCGCGCGAGCAGCGCCCGGGCCTCCTCCTCGGCCGCGGCCCGGCCGAGGCCGCGCAGCCGCACCGCCGTACGGGCGACCTGGCCGAGCACGGCCCGGTGCTCGTCGAAGGCGGCCCGCGCGTCCTGGAAGACGTACTGCACGGCTGCCAGCTCGGCCCTGCCGCGCCGCCTCAGGCTGCGCGGCAGCGGAGCCCCGTCGAGGGTGACGACGCCCTCGTGGGCGGGGTGCAGTCCGGCGAGGCAGCGGCCGAGCGTGGTCTTGCCGCTGCCGGACGGCCCGACGACCGCGACGCACTCGCCGGGGTGCACCGAGAAGGAGACATCGCGGAGGACGCCGGGAGCACCGGGAGCGCCGGGGTGGCGGGCGGTCAAGGAGCGGGCTTGGAGGACGGGGGGCCGGTCCGGCGCCCCGGCGCCGTCGTCGTCACCGGTCCCGAAGCCTTCCGCCCCTGACTCGCCTTCCTGCAGCAGCTCCCGCGTCCACGCGTCCCCCGGCGCCCCCGCCCAGATCTCCTCGGGCGTGCCCTGGTCCACCACCTTTCCGTCGCGCATCACCTGGACCTCGTCCGCCAGGGCGCGGACGACGTCCAGGTCGTGGCTGAGGAGGACCACGGCGATGCCCCGGCGGGCCACCGCCGCAAGCTGTGTGACCACGCGTTCCTTCGTACGGGGGTCCTGGCCGGTCGTCGGCTCGTCGGCCACCACGACGCGTGCACCGAGCAGCAGCGCCTGGGCGAGGACGACGCGCTGCTGCTGCCCGCCCGACAGCTGGTGCGGGTAGCGGGCGAGCACCTCGTCCGGGCCGGGCAGCTGCGCGTCCCGCAGGGCGTCCCGGACCCGCTCGCGTGCCGCCTCGCGCCGTGCCCCGCGGGGCAGTTCGCGGACCTGGCGGCGGGCGATGTCGTACAGGAGGGCGCTCACCCGCCGGGCGGGGTTGAGGACGGACGCGGGGTGCTGCGGCACGTACCCGGCGAGCCCCTGCGCCACGCGCACCTCGCCCGTGACGCGCGCGCCCGGGGGGTACTCGCCCAGCAGCGCGAGGCCCGTCGTCGTCTTCCCGCTGCCGGACGCGCCGACGAGGGCGGTGACGCGCCCGGGCCGGGCCGTCAGGCTCACGCCGTCGACGATCGCCCGCCCACCGGGCATCACCACGCGCAGCCCGCGCACCTCGGCCACGGCATCCTCCGGACCCTCCAGGCCTTCCGGACCGTTCACAGGTGCCTTCCTTCCTTGCGCGCGGGTGCCCTGCGCACCGCGTCGAACAGCAGGTTCGTGCCGACGGACAGGGCCACGACCAGCACGGCGGGCACGACGACGGCCCACGGCTGGACGAACAGCCCGGTGCGGTTGCGGTCCACCATCACGGCCCAGTCGGGGGCGTCCGGCCCGGCGCCCACGCCGAGGAAGGCCGCGGTGGCCACGAGGTAGAGCACGCCGGTCAGCCGGACGCCCGCGTCGGCGGCGAGGGTCCCGGCCATCGAGCGCCCCACGTACCCGACCGCGATCCGCCACCACGACTCGCCCTGCATGCGCAGGGCCTCCACCGAGGGCCGGGACGCCACCTCGGCGGCCCGCGCCCGGACGATCCGCGCCGCATCGGGGATGTTGACGAGGGCCGCCAGCAGCGCGAGCCCGGCGGGGCCCGGCGGGCGGACCGAGGCCACCAGCAGGACGAGGAGGAGGGAGGGGACGGCCAGCAGGACGTCCAGGGGGCGCAGCAGCACGTCCTCCAGCCACGCCCGCCGGGTGAGCGCCGCGGCCAGGCCGAGGGGCACGGCCACGGCGTAGGCCAGGGCGGTGGCGGCGAGGGTCACCAGGACCGCCGAGCGGCCGCCGAGGAGGACCTGGCGCCACACGTCCCGGCCGGCGAAGTCCGTGCCGAGCCAGTGCCCTTCGCCGAGCGTGAACGACGTGCCGCGCGGGCCCGCCTCCCCCGCGCACCACGGGCCGAGCAGGGCGAGGAGCAGCGGCAGCCCGGCGACGACCGCGCCGAGCGCGAAGCGCCCGGCCCTCATACGCCCACCCTTCGCACGCCCGCCCCTCATGCCGCCGCTCCCGCGCGCGGCGCGAAGCGGTGGGCGACCAGGTCCGCGGCCAGGTTGAGGACGACGGCGACCAGGCCGAAGACCACGGCCAGGCCCTGCACCACGGGGACGTCGCGGGCGGCCACCGCGTCCATCAGGACGGTGCCGAGGCCGGGGATCACGAACAGCGCCTCGACGACGATCACCCCGCACAGCAGCCAGTCGACCGTGCGGGCGAGCTGCTGGGCGGCGGGGGCGACCGCGTTGGGCAGGGCGTGCGCGTAGCGGACGCGGGCGCCGGACAGGCCGTAGCGACGGGCATGCGCCGCGTACGGGGAGGCCAGCGCCTCGACCATGCCGGCCCGCACCAGCCGGCTGATCGAGCACACCGGACGGGACAGCAGCACCAGGACGGGCAGGACGAGCGCCTCCGGGTGGGCGAGCAGGTCGGTGCCGTAGCCGACAGCGGTCGGGGGCAGCCAGCCCAGACGCAGGGCGAGGACAGTCACCAGCAGCACCCCGAGGGCGAACTCGGGCACCGCGTACACCGCGAGCGTCACCGACGAGACCACCCGGTCGACCGGGCCGCCCTCGCGGCGTGCCGCCAGCACGCCGAGGCCGACGCCTGCCGGGATCAGGAGGGCGAGGGTGAGCGCGGCCAGCAGCAGCGTGGGGCCGAACCCCTCGGCGAGCGCCGCCGCCACCGGGCGGCCCGAGGCGAGCGACACCCCCAGGTCGCCGTGGAGCAGGCCCGCGGCCCACTCCCCCAGCCGTTCGTGCGCGGGCCGGTCGAGGTGCAGGGCCTCGCGGATCGCGGCGATGCGGGCCGGGTCCGGATCGTCGCCGGCGAGGGCCACGGCCGCGTCGCCCGGCAGCGCCTCCGTGAGCGCGAACACGAGCAGGACGACCGCGGCGGTCTGGGCGGCGCCGAGCAGGATCCGGCGGACGATCCAGCGGCTCACGCCAGCCACACCTTGTCGAAGCGGGCCCAGTCCAGGGTGTTGGCCGGGGCGTCGCGGGCCACGCCGCGCACGCGGCGGGACGTGCCGACGATCCAGTCGGCGAAGCCCCACACAAGGAAGCCGCCCTCGCTGTGCAGGATGCGCTGCATGCGCTCGTAGAGCCCCGCCCGCTCCTGAGCGTCCTTGGTCGACTGCAGGCGCCGGTAGAGCTCGTCGAAGTCCTTGCGGCGCCAGTGGGTGGCGTTGGTGGTGGAGTCGCTCAGCAGCCGCTGGGAGATGTGCGACTCGATGGGCATGGCGCCGGAGCGGTAGCTGGCGAAGGTGCCGTGGTCGAGGATGTCCTTCCAGTAGCTGTCCTTGTTGCCTACGCGCACCTCGACGGTGACGCCCGCCTTCGCGGCCTGGTCGCGGAAGATGCCGGCGGCCTCCGTGAAGCCCGCGGCGACCGGGGAGGTGTCCAGCGTGACCTTCAGGTCCTCGGCCCCGGCCTCCTTCAGCAGGCGCCGGGCCCGGTCGAGGTCCTGGCGGCGCTGCGGCAGGCCCGCCGCGTAATAGGCGTAGCCCTTGCCGAAGAGGTCGTTGCCGGTCTCGCCCGCGCCGGACAGGGCGCCCTTGACGAGCTCGTCGCGGTCGGCGATGAGGAAGAACGCCTCCCGTACGCGCGGGTCGTCGAACGGGGGCCGGTCCGTCTTCATCACGAAGCCCTGCATCGCGCTGTTGCGCAGCCGCACGATGTCGATGCGGCCCTTGCCCTCGTGGGCGCGGGCCGTGGTGGGGGCAAGCTCGTGCGCGTAGTCGACCTGGCCGCCGAGCAGGGCGTTGACGCGCGCCGACTCCTCGTTCGCGACGACGAACTCCAGCTCGTCCAGGTGCGGGGCGCCGTCCCAGTAGGCGTCGTTGCGGCGGAACCGGGCGGACCGCCCCGGCGCGAACGACACGTGGCGGAAGGGGCCCGACCCCACGGGCTCGTCGAAGCGCTGGGTGTCCTTCGGCACGATGTATGCGCCGAACGCGGCGAGCACGTTCGGGAATTCGGCCGTCGGCCGCTTCAGCCGGAACTCGACGGTACGGGGACCCGTGGCCCGGCTGGCCTCCAGGTCGATCGGTTCCAGGGACGCCCTGGCCCGGAAGGCCTTCTTCGGGTCGGCGATCCGGCGGTAGCTGAAGAGGACGTCCTCGGCGGTGACGGGCCTGCCGTCGTGGAACACGGCATCCCGCAGCGTGACCGACCACCGGTCGAGCCCGGCGCTCGCCTCCCACCGCTCGGCCAGGCGGGGCCTGGCGGTCAGATCGGGCCCGTAGTCGGCGAGCTTGTCGAAGAGGGCCTTGGCCCGGGCCGCGTCGGCGAAGAGGTTCCCCAGATGCGGATCGAGCGTCTCGGCGGCCCCGCCCCCGGCGAACGCGACCCGCAGCCGGCCGCCCTTGCGGGCGGCGCCGGAACGGGTTTCGGTACCGGTACCCGTGCCGGGTGAGCACCCGGCGCCGCCCAGGCCGGCGAGTCCGATGCCGCCGACGGCTGCGACGGCAAGAAACCCGCGCCGCCGGAGGCCGGGGTGAGGGGTGTTCATGGAGGGTTCCTCCTGGTGAGGGAATGGAGTGGGTGGGGTGGGGGTGGGGGTGGGACCGACGGCGGATGCCCAGGGCCTGTACGGACCGCCGGACCACGACGTCGTGGTTGCTCGCCGTGGCAGCGGATAGGAAGGTGCGCAGCGGCGGCGCCGGAGCGTGCGAAGGCCACGCGGTTCCCGGCGCTCAACGCCTCGCGGCGCGCGCGGCCGGGCCGGCAGCCGGGCCGGTACAGCGCTGCCCGGCCACGGCACCGTGCCGGTCGCCGTGGCAGCGGAACCCGCTCCCTCGTGACCGCCGCCGCAGCGGGCAACCACCGTCGTGCAGCCCGGCGGTGCCGGGCCGGGTCGTGGCCGGGCGGGGTCGTGGCCGGTCTGGCGCTACAGGCGGCGTGCGATCACGTGGAGGCGGTCGCCGTCGGCCGTGATCGACGGTGGGGTCCCCTCCCGCCAGGGAGGCTCCGTGCGGGGGCCCGGGCCGTCGTGGAGGGAGATGGTGTCGAAGCCGTGCGCGGCCAGTGCGTAGCGGAGTTCCTGGGGGAACAGCAGGCGCCACGCCGAGCGCTGTTCGAGCGGCGGGGAACCGTCCGTCGTCCAGATGCGGCGCCGCCGCAGCAGTTGCGCCGCGCGGTCGACGCTCAGCGTCGTCACGTGTGCGTACGTCCGCCCCCGCCAGGCGAACTCCCCGGACGTCGGCGCGTCCAGCAGCTCCGTGCGGCCCAGGAAGAACGCCCCGTTGCGCATCTCGGCGACGAGCAGGCCTCCCGGCCGCAGCGCCCGCCGGCAGGAGCCGAGGAGGCCGTCGAGCTGCTCGTTGGTGTGGCAGTAGAGCAGCGCGCTGTCCAGGCAGACGACCGCGTCGAAGGCACCTTCGCCGAGGTCGAATCCGCGCAGGTCGGCACGGAGGTACGCGGGGCCGGGGTGCCGGGCCCGGGCGTGGGCGAGCATGGCTTCGGAGAGGTCGGCGCCGGTGACCTCGCGCCCGGCCCCGTGGAGCCACGCCGCATCCCGCCCCGTACCGCAGCCGAGGTCGAGGACGCGTGGTCCGGCGCCGTGGGCGGCGAGGGTGGCCTCCGTCCAGCGGGCGGCGAGCCGTTCGGGGTCGGGGAAGCGGGCTTCGTAGAGTTCGGGGTGGTCGGTCAGCAGGTTTCGGGTGTTCATCCTTGGTCCTTGCTCCTTCAGGCCGTCGCGGGAGCCGTCGGAGGAGCCGTCGCCGCCGGGAGTGCCCGCAGCCGGTGCAGCCACGCCACTCCGCCCGCGGAGACGAGTCCGAGCGCCAGGCAGCACGCCCACGGCAGCCACTGGGTCCCGTCGCGCCCGCCGGTGTCCATGGCCCAGCCGACCAGCGCGTTGCCGAGGGCGGCGGCGATGCCGGAGACGGCGTAGAAGATGCCGAAGTACGTGCCGGTCAGCCCGGGCCGCCCGAAGCCGGGGATCATCTCCATGACGAACGGCTGGGCGACCATGACGCCGAGGTAGAGCAGCAGCGCTCCGCCGAGGACGGGCAGCAGCCCGAGCACGTTCCCCTCGGTGCCCGCGACCGCCATGGGGGGCAGGAAGGCGAGGCCCATCAGGGCGAGTCCGGCCGCGACCCACTTCCCCCGGCTGCCGCGGCCCTTCAGGGCCCGTGTGATGCGCAGTTGCAGGCCCAGGTTGGCGAGGGTCCCGGCGAGGAAGACGAGCCCCGCGGCGCCGTCCCAGCCGGTGGCGCGGCGGGCTCCGTCGGGCAGGAGGAGGTAGAGCTGGTTCTCCATGGTGAACATGCCGACCATGGCGAGGGAGAACGCCAGGAAAGCCCGGTTGGCGAGGACTTCGCGCCAGTCGGCGAGCACACCGCCGCCACTGGGCGCGGCCGGCCGGGCGGGCAGGACGAGCGCCTGGGCGACGGTGAGCAGGGCGAAGATCGCGGCGGCGGTGAGCGCGGAGGCCCGGAAGCCGACGAGGAGGAGCGCGCTGCCGAGCAGCGGCCCGATGAGCGCGCCGGTGGTCGCGAAGACGTTGAACAGGGCGAAGGCCTCCGCCTTCCGCTCCCCCGCCTCCTGGGCGAGGTACGTCCGCACGGCGGGGTTGAAGAGCGCGCCCGCGAGGCCGCTGAGGACGGATGCGGCGAGCAGCACGGTGAGGCCGTCGCCGAGGGCGAACAGGGCGAAGCCCGCGGTGCGCAGCGCGCACCCGGCGATGATCACGCCGCGCGCTCCGAGCCGGTCGGCGGCCGAGCCGCCGATGAGGAACAAACCCTGCTGGCTGAGGTTGCGGACGCCGAGGACGATGCCGATGACGGCGGCGGACATGCCGAGATCCTGGCCGAGGTGGGTGGCGAGGTAGGGGACGAGCAGGTAGAAGCCGGTGTTGACGCCGAGCTGGTTGACGAGGAGGAGGCGGATCGCGAGCGGGAAGCCGCGTATTTCGTGCCAGGTCTTCACGGTGCGGGGTCTCCTTGGCCTCGTTGGCCCCGTCGGGCTTGTTGGGCTTGTTGGGCTCGTTGCTCTTGTTGCGCCTGTCGCGCCTGTCGCGCCTGTCGCCCTCGTGGCGTACGTTGCGTTCTTTGCGTGGTGGCGCGGACGCCCAGGCCGGGGGCGCCCGGGGCCCGCACGGTCCCGTCCCGGCCGCCGATGCCGGTCCACGGGTCGTGGGCGAGCAGCAGGTGACCGTCGAGGTCGGTCCAGCGCGCCCGGTCGGCGAGGTGGACGGCGGGCGCGATGCCGAGCGAACTGGCGGTCAGGCAGCCCAGCATGAGCTCCGTGCCGCTGCCGGCCAGGGCGTCGGCGATCCGCAGGGCGGCGTGGACGCCGCCGCACTTGGCGAGCTTGACGTTGACGCCGTGGACGCGGCCCGCGAGCCGGCGGGCGTCGTCGAGGCTCACCGCGTCCTCGTCGGCGATGACGGGCAGCGGAGACGTCTCGGCGAGCCGGGCGAGGCCCTCGGGGTCGCCGGGGAGGGTGGGCTGTTCGACCGCTTCGACGCCGAGCGCGGCGAAGCGCGGCAGCAGCTTCCGGGCCCGGGCGACGGTCCAGGCCCCGTTGGGGTCGAGGAGCAGCCGGGCGTGCGGGGCGGCCTGCCGGACGGCCCGTACGCGCTCGATGTCGTCGGCGGGGTCGGGCGACCCGCCCTTGATCTTGAGGACGGTGAACCCGGCGTCGGCGAGACAGCGGGCCGTCAGGGCGGCCCGTACGGGGGAGGTGATGCCGATGGTGCGGGCCGTCTCGGCGGCGGGCGCGGCCGTGCTGCCGCCCAGGAGGCGGTGGACGGGCAGGCCGGCGCGCTTGCCCGCGAGGTCGAGCAGCGCGGCTTCGACGGCGGCGGCCACGGCGGGCGGGGTGTCGCGGGGCAGAAGCGTTTCCCCCTCCACGGCTTCCAGCGCGCTCTCCGGCGTCGCGAACCTGCTGAGTCCGACGGCGGCGTGGCACATCAGCCGCCGGATGGCACCGGCGTCCAGCCCGTAGTAGGCGCTGGCCACGGCCTCGCCGAAGCCGCGGACTCCGCCGTGCTCGACCGTCAGCCAGACGGCGTCGCGGGCGTCCATGACGCCCCGGGAGATCCGCAGGGGTTCCGCGAGACGGAGCCGGGCAGTGCGCAGGGTGGTCTTCACGGGGCGCCTCCGGTGGTACGGCAGTGAGGACGGCCGTCCGCCCGATTCCGCGACGAGCGCCCGCCGGGGACGTCGTGGCGGCCCCCGGCGCCGCTCGGAGCGACGCCCGGACCGGCGCCCGGAGCGGCGGTTCCCCCGACGTCGGCGGGCGCGCCGTCACAGCCGGACCGGCCGGCGGCCTGGCCGACCCCGCCGCCTCGGACGCCGGTCGCTCCGGCACCGCCTGCGCGGCGGACAGCCGCACCGACGGCGGGCACACCGGCAACGGCAGAGCCCGCCAAGGGCACGGCCCCGGTGCCTCCGGCCACGGCCTTCCCGGGGGCGGCCGCGTCACCGCCGGCCCCACCGGCCGCAGGCGTGACGCCGTCGGCCGGNCGGGCCCGCGACGGGCGCGCCGGCGCGAGCCGCCCCGGTGGCACCCGGCCACCCGCAGGGCGCCGCCCCCGCTCCGCCCGCGTCCCGCACCGGATCCACCACTGTCGTGCACCGCGCCCAGCCCGTCGCCTCCGCGGCTCGTGGGTGGGGGATTTCCAGGGGGCGGCGCGCGGCCGCGTCGAGGTCGAGGCCGTGTGCTGCGGTGAAGTCGTCGTCGTAGAGCGTGCCGAGGTAGCGGTGGGGGCCGTCGGGGAAGACGGTGGCGACGACGGCGCCGGGGTGGACGCGGGCGGCCCAGGCCGCGACGAGGGCGGCCGCGCCCGTGGACCAGCCGCCGCTGACGAACGCCTCGCGCGCCAGCCGCCGGCAGGCGTCCGCGGCCTCGGCGGGGCCGACCCAGTGGACCTCGTCGAAGGCGTCGTAGGCGACGTTCCGCGGGTGGATGCTGCTGCCGAGGCCGCGCATCAGGCGGGGCCGGGCCGGCTGGCCGAAGATCGTCGAGCCGGTCGCGTCGACGCCGACGACCCGCAGTCCGGGGAAGTGCCGGCGCAGGGGCCCGGCGATGCCGGCGCTGTGCCCGCCGGTGCCGACGCTGCACACGAGGATGTCCAGGTGGTCCAGGCCGGAGGCCAGTTCGGCGGCGAGGGAGGCGTAACCGGCGACGTTGTCGGGGTTGTTGTACTGGTCGGGCCAGTACGCGCCGGGGTGCTCGGCGAGGAGCTGCCGCAGCCGGGCGAGGCGTGCGGCCTGCCAGCCGCCCTCGGCAGCCGGGCGGTCGACGATGTCGAGCCGGGCGCCGTGGGCGCGCAGGAGCCGCCGCATGGACGGTTCCAGCTCGGCGTCGCCGACGAGGACGACGGGGTGGCCGAGGGCCTGGCCCGCGAAGGCGAGGCCGATGCCGAGGGTGCCGGAGGTGGACTCGACGACGGGCGCGCCGGGCAGGAGCTCGCCGCGTTCCTCGGCGCCCATGAGCATGGAGACGGCGGCACGGGCCTTCATGCCGCCCGCGCCGAGCCCTTCGAGCTTGGCCCAGAACCCGGGGTGCGGGCCGGGCAGTCCGGCGTCGATACGGGCGAGCGGGGTGCGGCCGAGGAGGGCGAGGAGCCCGCGGTTGGCGCGGGGCGCGGCCTGCAGGACGGGGCTCATCGCGGACCTCCGGAGGGGCGGAGGGAACCCGGGCCGCGGGAGGCGTCGGGGCCGCCGGAAGCACGGAGGACGCCGGGGCCACCGGAACCCTGGACGGCACCCGGGCCACCGGACGCGTGAAGGGAGCCCGTACCGCCGGAGGCGCCGGGGCCGCCGGAAGCGCGGAGGACGCCGGGACCACCGGAAGCCTGGACGGCGCCCGAGCCACCGGAACCCTGGAGGGAGCCCAAGCCCCCGGAGGCATCTATGCCGCCGAGGCCGCCAGGGCCGCCGGAACCACGGACGACACCCGGGCCACCGGAAGAACCCTGGACGACACCCGGGCCGCCCGAAGCCCAGAGGACATCCGGGCCGTCCGAAGCCCGGAGGACACCCGGCCCCCCGGAGCCGTGCAGCGTGCCCGGGCCGCCGTAGCGGTGGACGACGCCGGGGCCGCCGTCGAGCCAGAAGAACGGGTACGGCTCGGCGCACACCGCGCTCACCCCGGCGCCGATCAGCCGCGGCAGGATCGCGCTGCCGGTCTGCGCGAAGGCCACGAGCTGCTTGCCGTGGCGCCGGGCGTGCTCGCGCAGGGGCTCGAAGGTGCCGTTGCCGAGGGTCATCCCGGAGACGAGCAGGGCGTCGCAGTCCTCGAGTTCCGCGTGCGCGTCGGTGCACACGGGTTCGCCCCACTCGGTGACGCCGCCCTTGAGGTCGCAGGGCACGTAGGCCAGGCCGCGCTCGCGCAGCGCCTCCAGCAGGGAGTTGACGACGCCGACGACGAGGACGCGCTGCCCGGGGCGGGCGTCCAGCAGGCTGACGACGGCGCGTGCCCGGGCGCGGGACTTGCGCAGCGAGTCGCCCGCGGGCAGCGCCCAGGGCCGGGCGCCGTTGGCGGGGGTGTGCGGGGTGGTGTGCATCAGGTAGGCGTCCAGGGCGGCCACCCGTACGGCCCGCAGGGGGTGGTCGAGGAGCGTGGCGACGTCGGTGCCGGCGCACTCCTCGACGGCGCCGGCGGGAAGGGCGCCGGGTTCGACGGCGCAGGAGCCGACGGCGGCGCCGACGCGCAGGCTGAGCACCTCGTTGCGGTAGCCGCCGCGGCGGCCTTCGTGGCGTACGGCCTGGGCGGTGGTGAAGGCGACGTCGGCGCGCAGGGTGCGGGGGTCGGGCCCGTACGCGCCTGCCAGGACGCGCTGTTCGAGGTCGGGACAGGAGACGGCGGGGACGGGGGCGGGAACGTTCACGGCGCCACCACCTTCGGGGTGAGGCCGGCGAGGAGTTCCTCGGCACGGCGGCGCGCTCCGTGGCCGCCGGGGTCGGCGGCCATGACGTGCCCGAGGTAGTCGTTGTTGCTGCCGCTCGCCTTGACGGCGGTGCCGGGCTCGGCGAAGGAGGCTTCGAGCACACCGGGGGCTCCGGCGACGCCGTCCGCCCCGTCGATGTGCTGCAGCGTGCCGGCGGTCTCCGGGACGAGGAAGGAGACGGCCGCGCTGCGTATGCCCGTCGTACGGGTGGTCAGGTCGGGTTCGCGCCCGAGGGCGACGTCCACGCAGGCGGCGGCGAGGTCGACGCCGGTGACGTGGCGGACGAGTTCGGTGATGCGGTTGCCCGCGGGGCGGGGGTTGACCTCGATGACGCGGGGCCCGTCCGCGGTGAGCTTGATCTCGGTGTGGGCGACGACGTCGTCGAGGCCGAGGGCGTCGAGGGCGCGCAGGGCGGTGGCGGCGGCCTCCTCGGCCTGCGCCGGGTCCAGGGCGGCGGGGAACATGTGGCCGGTCTCGACGAAGGCCGGGGCGCCGCCGACGCTCTTGTCGGTGATGCCGACGACGTGTGCCGTTCCGCCGGAGGAGACGGTCTCGACGCTGACTTCGGGCCCGTCGAGCAGCTCTTCGAGGAGGACGACGGGGGCGCGGAGCTGTCCGCGCGCGTTGACGGGGAAGTCCGCGAGGGCGCGGTGGGCGGCGGCCAGCCCGGCCTCGTCGTCGACCCTGCGCACGTACATGCCGGCGCACAGGTCGACGGGCTTGAGGACGAGGGGGTAGCCGAGGTCGCGGGCCGCTTCGGCGGTGGCGGTCCAGTCGGGGCAGACGGCGAAGCGCGGCCCGGGGAGGCCGGCGCGGTCGAGGGCGCGGCGGGTGGCGTCCTTGCGGCAGGCGTCGGTGACGGCGCGCACGGGCGGGCCGGGCAGGCCGAGGCGGCCGGCGATGCGGGCGGCGGTGGGGAGGTAGTAGTCGCAGGAGGTCAGGACGCCGTCGAAGCGCAGGGCGGCGTGCAGCTGCTCGATGTGCGGGAGCAGCGCGGCGGGGTCGTTGGTGTCGGCCTGGACGACGTTGCGGGCGGAGAGCAGGGGGTGGGCGGTGCCCTCGGGCGCGGAGCGCAGGTAGTGATGGAGGTCGCGGGTGAGGAAGGTGAATTCGTGGCCGGCTTCGCGGATCGCCCGTGGCAGCAGTCTGCTCATCGATCCGACCCAGCTCTCGACCATCAGCAGGTGTCCCACAACTCTCCCTCTTGGTAGTGCAGTCGGCGGTCCCGATGGGGGTCCGGGGGCGTGCCCGGGCATGCCGGGGGGAGCCCTCGGGGCGGCACGGCCCGTCTTGACCTCGCACACGCTATCGACAATGGTTGTCATTGTCATCTGCTGAACCGTCAGCCACCCCCGGCCCCCGCCGGCCCTTGCGCACCCCCAGCCCTGCACACCCCTGTACGCCCCCCTGCACACCCCCACCCCGCCGATTGCGAGATCCATGCGCCGTCCCACCCGCCCGGCCGCCGTCCTGTGCGCCGTCGCCGCCACTGCGACAGCCCTGTCCCCCTCCGCCGCCACGGCCGCCGCGCCGCCCGCCGCCGCGATCGCCTTCGGGCCGTGCCCCGCCTCCGTGCCGGCGCCCGCCCCGCCCGCCCGCGTCGAGTGCGGCACGCTGAGCGTGCCCCTCGACCACGCCCGGCCCGACGGCCCGCAACTGTCCATAGCCGTCTCGCGGGTCCGCGCCACCGGCACCCCCGCCGAGCGCCGCGGGGTGCTGCTCGTCAACCCCGGCGGGCCGGGCGGCTCCGGGCTGCCGTACGCCGTCACCAAGCGCGCCAAGCTGCCCGAGCGGGTCCGGCGCGCGTACGACGTCGTCGGCTTCGACCCGCGCGGGACCGGCCGCAGCGCCCCTGCGGACTGCGGCGCGATGGGCGGCCTCTTCGCGGCGCCCGCACCCGACCCCGTCCCGCGCGACCGCTCCGCCGAGCGGGAGCACCTCGCCTCCCTGCGCAGCCTCGCCGGTGACTGCGCGGCGGGCGCGGGGCCCGCCCTGCCGCACCTTTCGACGGAGGAGACCGCCCGCGACATGGACGCCATCCGCGCGGCTCTCGGCGAGGGGCGCACCGGATTCCTCGGCGTCTCCTACGGCAGCTACCTCGGCGCGGCCTACGCGGCCCTGTTCCCGCAGCGCGTGGGCCCGATGGTGCTGGACAGCGTCGTCGGCCCGGAGGACTGGTACGCCTTCGACCTCCGCCAGGCCGGGGCCCTGCTGCGGCAGCGCGCGACCCTGCTGGAGTGGCTGGCCGCCCACCACGAGCGGTTCGGGCTCGGCAGCACGGCGGGAGCGGTCCGCGGGGCGTACGAGCGGGTGCGGGCCGGGCTCGCGGCCCGGCCCGTGGACGGCTTCGGGCCCGCCGAGTTCGACCGCGCGGTCTACCGGGCGCTCGGCCGCACCGAGCGCTGGGCGCCCCTCGGCGACGGGCTGCGCACCTACCTGCGCGACGGCACGGTCGGCGGCCTGCGCCCCGCGGCCCCCTTCGACGGCCCGGACTCCCGTACGTACGAGGCCGCCAACCGCACCGTGAAGTGCGCCGACGGCCCCGGTCCCGCACCCGGGCGGGTCGTCGCCGACCTCCGCCGGCTGCGCCGCCTCGACCCGCTGCCCGTCCTGACCGGCATCGAGGCGTCGGCCTGCGCGTACTGGCACCACCGCCCGCACAGCCGCACGCGCCTCGGCAGCCCGGCCGCTCCCCCGGTCCTGCTCGTCGCTTCGCAGCACGACCCCGTCACCCCGGTCGAGGGCGCCCGGGCCATGCAGCGCGTGCTGCCCGGATCCAGGCTGGTCACGCTGGAGAACGACTACTCGCACGGCGTCTTCGCCAGCCGGGGCAACGCGTGCGTGGACGACGCCGTGGCCGCCTATCTGGTGGACGGCACGGTGCCCGGCGGGGATCTGCGCTGCCAGGGTCCGGGCCTGCCGGAAATCCCTTGACGGCCGACGTGTTACGTATAACCATTCCCTCGTGATCTCACCCACGCGAGCGGCAACGCCGGACATGGCCACCCAGTGGCCGAGGGAGTCGACGAGCGGCGAGGATTCCCCATGAGCTACGCGGACCTGCTGCGCGGCCCCCACGTGACCAGGCTGCTCCTGGGGACCCTCGTCGGGCGGCTGCCGAGCGCGATGGCTTCGGTCGCCGTGCCGCTGGCCCTCCGTCAGGCGGGGGCTTCGTACGGGTTCGTGGGCGTGGCCGTGGGGGTGTTCGCCATCGCCTCCGCGATCGGCGGCCCGCTGCTGGGCCGTCTCGTGGACCGGGCGGGCCAGCCGCTCGTCCTGCTGCCCACGGCCCTCGTGGCGGCCGTGGGCTTCGCGGTCGTGGCGATCGCGCCCGGCAGCCGCACGGCCGTCCTGGCCGGAGTCGCGCTCGCCGGAGCGGCGACGCCGCCGCTGGAGCCGTGCCTGCGGGCCCTGTGGCCGGACATCGTCGCGCCCGGGAAGCTGGAGGCGGCCTACGCCCTGGACTCCGCCTCGCAGGAACTGGTCTTCGTCGGCGGGCCCCTGGTGGTGGCCGGCGGCGTGGCCGTCGCCTCGCCCGGGGCGGCGCTGTGGGCCGGTGCGCTCCTGGGCATCGCCGGAGTGCTCGTCGTCGCCACCGCCCCGCCCGCCCGGGTCTGGAAGGCGCCCGCCCGCTCCGGCGACCGGCTCGGCCCGCTGCGCAGCCGCGGCCTGGTCGTGCTGCTCACGGGCCTCACGGGCGCGGGCGTCGCCATCGGCACGCTCAACGTCCTCGTCGTCCACTACGCGGAGGACCACCGGCTGCCCGGCGGCGCCCCCACGCTCCTCGCGCTCAACGCCCTCGGCGCGCTGATCGGCGGGCTGGCCTACGGGGCCGTGCGCCACTGGCGGGTGGCGCCGCCGCGCCGGACGCTGCTGCTGATGCTGGGGCTCACGGCCGGGTACGGGCTGCTGTGCCTGCTGCCCGCGCCGCCGCTCATGGCCGGCCTGATGATCCTCACCGGCCTGTTCCTCGCGCCCGTGCTCACCGTCGTGTTCGTGCTGGTGGGCGAGCTCGCCCCGGCGGGCACCGTCACCGAGGCGTTCGCCTGGCTGGTGACCCTGATGACGGCGGGCGTGGCGCTGGGGTCGGCCGTCGTCGGCACGGTGCTGGAGACGGCCGGGCCCACGTGGGCCGCGTCGTGCGGGGTCGCCGGGCTCGCCGTGGGCGCCCTGGTGATCCTCGCCGGGCAGGCGCACCTCGTCCCGGCGGCGCGGGAGGAGGCCGAGGAGGCGCCCGCCCGCGCCGTCTGAGCCGGTCCGGTCCCGCGATCGGCTACGGCCCCGCGGTCAGGCCCGGTGCCGCGATCGGGTACGGGCCCGGCCCCGCCGGGACCGGGCCCGCCGGCGTCAGCTCTCGGCCGCGGCCTGCGTGCGGGCCGCCCAGCGCTGTTCGACCTTGCCGAAGCGCCAGTAGCCGAGGGCCGCCGCCCACACCACCACGAACAGGCCGACGATGACGAAGCCCACGTTGTCGAGGTTCAGGCCGGCGATCCAGCCGGTCACCGCGTCGTCCAGCCCCAGCTTCTCGTGCAGGACGCCGACCAGTTCGATGGTGCCGATGAGGAAGGCGACGGCGATGGACAGGCCGGTGATCGTGAGGTTGTAGTAGACCTTGCGGACCGGGTTGGAGAACGCCCACTGGTAGGCGAAGTTCATGAACGTGCCGTCGAGCGTGTCGAACAGGCTCATGCCCGCGGCGAACAGCAGCGGCAGGCACACGATCGCGTACCAGGGCAGGCCCGCGGCAGCGCCGCTGCCCGCCATCACCATCAGCGTGACCTCGGTGGCGGTGTCGAAGCCGAGCCCGAAGAGGAAGCCCAGGGGGTACATCTGCCCCGGCCGGGTGATGGAGCGGGTGAAGCGGCCGAGGATGCGGTTCATGAAGCCGCGCGAGTCCAGGTGCTGCTCCAGCTCCTTCTCGTCGTAGCGGCCCTCGCGCATGGCGCGGAAGATGCGCAGGATGCCGGCGAGGGCGACGAGGTTGAGCGCGGCGATGAGGTAGAGGAAGCCGCCGGAGACCGTCGTGCCGACGACGCCCAGGGTCTGGTGGGCCGTGGACTCCTCGTCCATCAGCCGCCCGGCGAGCTGGGTGCCGCCGGCCACCAGGGCGGCCATCGCGACGACGACGCTGGAGTGGCCGAGCGCGAACCAGAAGCCGACGGAGACCGGGCGCTTGCCGTCCGCCATGAGCTTGCGGGTGGTGTTGTCGATGGCGGCGATGTGGTCGGCGTCGAAGGCGTGCCGCATGCCGAGGGTGTAGGCGGTGATGCCGAGCCCGACCCCGTAGACCTTCGAGCCGACGGTGTAGTGGTTGGGGACGACGAGCAGGTAGAGCACGCCGAACGCGACGACGTGCAGGGCGGCTATGACGGCCAGCAGACCGGCGGTCCGCACGGTGTCCTCGCGGCGCCAGCGGAAGGCGGGCGCGGGACCGGGGGAACCAGGGGAATCAGCGGGAAGGGACATCTTGGGTTGAACGCTCCAGCACCTCGTGGACCATTTGCGAGATGCCGTGGCCGGTCTCCTGGCTTACGGGTCCGTTCGCGCCCGTCCCCGCCTTCCCGGCAGCCGGCTGCGGCCAGTGGCTCCGCGCGCCCTGGGAGCGCGCGGAACGGGACGGTCACTCCCCGATCACAGTGGCGAGGGCCGCTCCGGACTGGGACCACGAAGGCCCGTCACCGGTCTTCCCGAACACCACGGCCGGGCCACCCTAGCGGTTGTGCACAGGTTCTGCAGTTGCAAACCTCTCGCAATCGACGGTGGCGCTCGGCGGCGTCCTCCTGCTCCGGCCGCCGCTACCGGCGCGGCTCCCCGCCCCGCTCCCCGAGCGACCGCCCGCCGAAGTCCCGCCCGCCGTCGGCCGCCTGCCGCCACCAGTCCTCCAGCGCGCCCTGGTCCAGCGCGGCCCAGGCGGGCGTGGCCTGCACCTGCGCCCGGCCCAGTCTGCGGCCGAGATCGACGATCGCGCGGCCGGCCGGCGCCCGCGCGGCGTCGTACGCGGCCACGGCCCCGGCCCAGCTCCCGGCCGACGCCAGGCAGTGCTCCAGCACCGTGGCGTCCTGCAGCGCCTTGACGGCCCCGCTGCCCGAATGCGGCCGGGCGACCGCCGCCGCGTCCCCCACGAGCACGAGCCGGCCCTCCCCGTAGCGCGGCACGCACAGGTCATGAACGGGTTGGACGTAGGTGGCGTCCTTCGGGGTGCGCCGGACGAGCTCCTGCCAGTACGGCGGGAAGTGCGCGTCCACGACGGCGCGGTGCTGCGCCGTCAGCCCGTCGGGCACGCGGCTCGGCGGGAGGCCGGCCGCGGCCTCCAGGGACAAGGTGTGGGCGGGGTCGTCGGGAACGCAGTAGAAGACCCAGTTGGCGCTGGTGCCGGTGCCGCCGGGGCCGGGGATGCGGTAGACGATCATGTGGCCGCCCGGGAAGGCGACGGTGGCGGCCTCGTCGCGCGCCCACGCCTCCGCAGGCCCCGGCAGGTCCGCCTCGGGGAGCGCGCCGCGCCACGCCACGTATCCGGAGTAACGGGGCACGGTCGCGGCCCGCGTTGCGGCCCGCACGGCCGAGCGGTAGCCGTCGGCGCCGACCACGAGGTCGAAGCGCTCCTCCCGGCCCCCGGCCAGCTGCAGGACGGCGCCGTCCGGCCCGGGCACCACCCGCTCGACCGCGGTGCCGCGCTCGTAGGCGACGGAGGACGGCACGCGCGCACGCAGCTCGCTCCAGAGCGACCCCCAGTTGTACGAACGGAACCCGAACGGCAGTGCGCCCACCCGCCGCCCGGCCCGGCTGCCCGCGTCCCGGACGATCCAGGGGCGCGAGGTCAGCCGCACCCACGGAATGGCCGGGTCCAGGTATCCGGCCGCCTCCAGCTCCGCGTACCGCCGGTCGTGGACGGCCAGGCCCACGCCCCGGTCCTGCAGCCCGCCGGCCGCCCGCTCGTACACCACGACCTCGCCGGCGCCCGCCCGCGCCGCGGCGAGCGCCGCCGCGCACCCCGCGATGGACCCGCCCACGACCGCTATCCGCCCTGCCGACATCTCCCACCCCTTCGGTCACTGCCGTTGCGAACGGAACCTACCCGGTCGGCCGGTCGGCAGTACCGGCGTGTCGGAACGGTGGACGGTTGCGACACGCCGGTGCTACCAGTGCATTGGACGGACAATCAGGTCAGCCGGACCCCGTCCGGCGCGAGAAAGGGCCGACCTCAATGGCAGAGACGGATCCACCGCCGGACGAGCGCGTCGGCTTCGTGCGCCGCATCGGACTGTTCCAGGCCACCGCCATCAACATGAGCCAGATGTGCGGCATCGGCCCCTTCGTCACCATCCCCCTCATGGTCGCGGCCTTCGGCGGCCCGCAGGCCGTCATCGGCTTCGTCGCGGGCGCGGTGCTGGCCCTGGCCGACGGGCTGATCTGGGCCGAGCTCGGCGCCTCGCTGCCCGGCGCCGGCGGCAGCTACGTCTATCTGCGCCAGGCCTTCCAGTACCGCACCGGGAAGCTGATGCCGTTCCTGTTCGTGTGGACGGCGATGCTCTTCATCCCGCTGGGCATGTCCACCGGGGTCATCGGCTTCGTGCAGTACCTGGGCTATCTGTGGCCGGACATGGGCCAGATGCAGGGCGACGTGACCGGACTGGCCGTCATCGCGCTGATCGTGCTGGTGCTGTGGCGGCGCGTCGAGAACATCGCACGGATCACGGTCGTGCTGTGGTGCGTGATGATCGCCTCCGTCGTGCTGGTGATCCTCGCCGCCTTCACCCACTTCAGCCCCGACCGGGCCTTCACCTACCCCTCGGGCGCCTTCGAGCTGACGTCGGACCACTTCTGGATCGGCTTCGCGGCGGGCCTGACCATCGGCATCTACGACTACCTCGGCTACAACACGGCCGCGTACATGGGCGCCGAGATCAAGAACCCCGGGCGCACCCTGCCGCGCGCCATCGTCTTCTCCATCCTCGGCATCATGGCCATCTACCTGCTCCTGCAGATCGGCACGCTCGGCGTCATCGACTGGAAGCAGATGCTCGACCCCGCCTCGACGGCGTCCTCGTCCGTCGCCTCGGCGGTCCTGGAGGAGGCCTGGGGCAAGGGGCCCGCCCGGGTCGTCACCGTGCTCATCCTCGTCACGGCCGTCGCCTCGGTCCTCGCCGGGCTGCTCGGCGGCTCCCGGGTGCCCTACGACGCCGCCCGGGAGAAGGTCTTCTTCCGCCCCTTCGGACGACTGCACCCCAGACACCGCTTCCCGGCGCTGGGCCTGGCCGCCATGGGAGTCATCACGGGCGCAGGGTTCCTGATCGGCCGTCACACGGACCTGGCCACACTGATCCAGCTGCTCACCGCCGTGATGGTGATCGTGCAGGCCCTCGCCCAGGTCCTCGCCGTGACCGTGCTGCGCCGCCGCCAGCCGGACCTGCCGCGCCCGTACCGGATGTGGCTCTACCCGCTGCCGAGCCTGGTGGCCCTGGTGGGCTGGCTCGTCATCTACGGCTACGCGGACCGGAATTCCCCCGGCCGGCATCCCATCGAATGGTCCCTGGCCTGGGTCGGGGCCGGTTGCGTGGCCTTCGTGCTCTGGTCGCGCTACGAGAAGGTGTGGCCGTTCGGGCCGCGGGAGATCAGCGAGGAGTACCTGCACGGCGCCGACCCGGACGCCGCCGCCGGGACGGCCCCCGGAACAGCCCCCGACCTCGCCGCGGGCGCGGTTCCTGACGCCAGGTCGGGCGAGGCGCCGGACGCCGACCCGGACACCGGGGTGCCCGCCGAGCGGTGATACTTGCACCCATGCCTGTTTCTGCCTCCCCTCACTCACCTCCCGCCCCGCACGCCTCCGCCGCCCCCCGCCGCAGGCTGTACTGGCACCGCCTCTTCTTCGGGCTGTGGTACCGCCCGGTCGAGATCCTGGACGAGGCGCGGGACCGGAGCGTGTGGGGGGCGGCGGCGTTCCTGTGCCTGCTCTGCGGAGCGCTGGGGACGCTGGGCAAGGACTCGTTCTGGGAGGGCTGGCGGGTGGGCCCCGCCCTGGCCCTGGAGGCCATGGCGATAGCCGACGTCGTGCTCGTCCTGGCCAGCCTGCTGCTGGGTATCGCCACCCAGGCCATCGCCCGCCGGCTCGGCGGCAACGGCAAGTTCGGCCCCACGGTCACGCTGTTCGTGGTGGTGTTCTGGGCGACGGACCTGCCGCGGCTGGCCCTGGACGCGTGCCTGCCCGGGGACTCCTTCCCCGTACGGGCGGCCGCCTGGATCACCTCGGCCTTCGGCTACGCCTTCGCCGCCCTGCTGATCCGCGGTCAGCACCACCTGCCCACGCACAAGGCGGTGGCGGCGGTGAGCATACAGATGCTCGCGGCCGTCGCCCTGCTGAAGTTCCCTGCCACCACGGTCTGATCCACCACGGTCTGATCCACCGCGAGCCGGTCCGGCCGCTGAGGCTGCCACGGCCGATGCGGCCGGCGCGCCGGAGAATCCGGCCCGAGGGTTCGAAGGCCCGCCCGGTGCGACGGGGGATGCACACCGGGCGGGCTCGAGGACAGTTCTACCTCATCAAGGATGGGTTATGCACCAAAAACCTGTTCGGCTTTGCTGACTACCAGCGAACAGGGAGCGAAATCAGGCCACTCGCACGTATCGAGGGCCGCCGGGCGACGTCCTCCCGCGCCCCGTCGAGCGCGAGCCCGGGAAACCGCTCCAGCAGCGCTGCCAGCGCAGTTTCCGTCTCCATCCTGGCCAGCGGGGCGCCGAGGCAGTAATGGATCCCGTGGCCCAGCGCGAGATGACCGGAACGATCACGGTTCAGATCCAGCCGATCCGGCTCGGAAAAGTGATGAGGGTCACGATTGGCCGACGCCAGGGACAGCAGGACGGTCTCCCCGGCCGGCACGGTCACCCCGCCGATCTCCACGTTCTCCAGCGGAAACCTGCGGATCGCGAGAGCCGCGGGCCCGTCCCACCGCATGAACTCCTCGACGGCCGCTCCGAGTCCGGCCGGATTCGCTCGCAAAGAGTCCATCAAGGCCGGGTGGTCCAGCAGCGCCAGGACGGAGTTGGCGATCAGGTGGACGGTGTTCTCGTAGCCCGCGAAGAGGATCAGGAAGGCGAGCGAGCTCAGCTCGTCCTCGGAGAGCCGGTCGGCACCGTCCGTTCCGTCCCCCGCATCGCCGTCACGGACCGCGATGAGGTCGGAGAGCAGGTCGTCACCGGGGGCGGCGCGCTTGCTCGCGATGAGAGTGGTGAAGAAGCGCATCATGTTGCCGATGGCTTCCTTCATGAGGTGGGTCCGCGTGGGGTCGGGCACGAGCATGGCGTCGGTCCAGGCCCGGAAGTCCACCCGCTGCTCCTGCGGTACGCCCAGCAGGTCGCAGATGACCGTGATGGGCAGCGGGCCCGCGTAGGAGGCCAGCAGGTCCGTACGGCCGTCGGCCTCGACGGCGTCGAGGAGTTCGTCGGCGATCCTGCGCACCGGTGCGCGGAGCTTGTCCACGCGGCCGGGGGTGAAGGCCTTGACGACCAGGCGGCGGATCCGGGTGTGGTCCGGGGGGTCCATGTTCAGGAGGTTCCGGTCCAGGGCCGAAGGCAGGCTGAACCCTGTGTAGTTGTCGCGTGCGGCGTTGGCCTTGTCCAGGGACAGCCGCGGGTCGGCGAGCGCCCGGCGGACGTCGTCGTAGCGGGTCACCAGCCAGGCGGGCCGTCCGTCGGGGCCGGTGATGCGGTGGACCGGGCCGGCCTCGCGCAGCCTGGCGTAAGTGCCGTACGGGTCGGTCATGAGCCCGGAGGCGGTGGAGTTCTGCATGGCGCCCGACTCTAGAAGATCAAGCCGTCCGGTGCTCGGGGACCGGAGGCGGGGGGCGGATCCCGGGGCCCGCCACGGGGCTCACCGGAGCCTTACGGCGAACCCGCCGGAGGTGACGCGCACGGGCGGCGCCGGATCCGTCGTGGTGACGGACCCGGCGCCGGCCTGTGGCGCAGGCGGCCTTGACCCCCGTCCAGGGCCGCCTCGTCCATGGGCCGCACGCCGTCAGGGACGGCGTGCCGCGCTCATCTCCCGTAGTTCCTCGAGGACGGCGTCGACCATCGGGTCGTGGTAGACGTCGGCGACGAGGGCCAGGTGTTCGTGTTCCTCCGCCGGATCGGCGCTGACGGTCACGACGACGCTGTCGGCGTGCGGGGCGGGGACGTGCCCGGTGATCTGGTTCTGCAGGCCCCGGCGCAGGGCCGCGGCCTCGACGACCGCGGCGAGGCGGCGCTCGTCGAGCGCGGCGCCGGTCGCCTTGCTCCGGGCGATGTCCAGGGCGGCGGGCTCGACGTGGCGGCGGATGCCGCGCTGGATGTCGCGGATCTCCGCCATCTGCCGGTTCGCCCGCCACTCCAGGTCCGCGAAGGGCCAGCGGCCCGTCAGGCGGTGCCCGGTGAGGGTGACCTCGGGGGCGTGGGCCGTGACGGCCTGCCAGAGCGGCTGCAGGCGGTGCAGCCGGCGCCAGGCGGAGACGCGGGGGCCTGCGGCGGGCAGCGAGAAGCCGAGGAGGACCAGCAGTGCGGCCACCGAGGCGCTCATCGGGGCGACGCCGTTCGACAGCCAGTAGACGTCGTGGCCCGCCCAGGTCAGCACGAAGCCGACGAGCTTGCACAGGCAGTAGAGCAGGCCGAGCCAGCAGCCCGCGGCGAGCGTGCGCAGCCCCTTGGCGAGCCAGCAGGGGCCGAGCTGGGTGGCGTAGCGCGGGCAGAGCGCGCCGAGCCCGGCGAGGCTCGTGCCGAAGATGGCCAGGTACAGCACCAGGAAGGCGACGACGCCGGGCGCGTGGGCGTAGGCGGTGCTGAAGTCGCGCGGGTGCTCCACGGAGTCGGGCCGGCCGACGGCGAAGCACACGATGGCGGTGGCCCAGGCGACGGCCACGAC
Source organism: Streptomyces roseifaciens (assembly GCF_001445655.1). NCBI lineage: Bacteria > Bacillati > Actinomycetota > Actinomycetes > Kitasatosporales > Streptomycetaceae > Streptomyces > Streptomyces roseifaciens. The sequence goes on along the minus strand of NZ_LNBE01000003.1, from coordinate 898,212 downwards.
GGCGACGGCGATCCGGGAGCGCACGGCCGCGCGGGCGTGCGCCCGGGCGTCGCCGCGGCTGGTCCAGCGCAGGAGCAGCACCGTGGCGCCCGAGGCGAACAGCACCACGGCCGAGTACAGGAAGACCATGGCCAGGTTGGCCACGCCGGTCAGCCGGTCGAACGCGCGGTAGACGCTGGGCGCGGAGAACAGGAAGACGACGGGGACGCCGGAGGTCATCAGGGCGGTCAGGCCCAGGTCGACGTTGCCGCGGTCGCGGAACCAGGCGCGGGCCTTGTAGCCGACGATGGCCCAGGCGACGGCGCTGAAGGTCAGGTAGAGGACGTCAAACACGGCCGCCTCCACCGTCTCCGCCGGCCCCGGCGTCCCCGCCGGCTCCGGCGTTCTCCCGGATCCCGCGGCGGACGTGCTGCAGGGCGGGCCCGAGGGACGCGGCCAGCTCGGCGGCCGCGCCCTCCAGGCGGGCGTCCTGACCGGGCGGCGGGGGCACGACCTTCTCCATGAGGAGGGTGCCGAGGATCTCCGTCTCGCGCTCGGTGAGGTTGTCGTAGCAGTGGTGGCGGGCGAGGCCCATGGTCAGGCCCATGCGGCGCATGGCGGTGGCCACGTCGACCGAGGGGGTCCACACCTTGAGGGCGTCCTCGGTGACGGCCGGGTCCTGGTCGTGGCCGAGGAGGAGGTGGCCGATCTCGTGCAGGACGATGTGGACCTGGTGCCAAGGGGACGTCTTCTGCTCGTAGATGACCCAGTAGGCGTCGTCGGTCGTCGCGGTCATGCCGGAGACGACGCCGTCGAGGCTCATGGGGACCAGGCGGATGGGCAGGCCGACGCGGCGCGCGACGATGTCGCACAGGCCCTGCAGGTCGGTGGACGCGGGCAGCGCGAGCTCCTGGATGAGCTGCTTGCACCGGCGCCGTATGCGCCCCACTCGCATGCCTGCACCGTCCTCGTCCTCGGTACGCCGCCAGTAAGTGAAGAGCCGGTCATCCGCCGTAACGGTCACGGGCGCTCCTCACCACCCGCGTCGGGCGGGTCGGACGGAAGGTTCATCTGCTGCCGGAACTGGCAGATGATCGTCGTAAGGCTGTCCTGCACCTCCGGGGGCAGGCCCACCGAGCGCAGGGCGATGGCCCGAACCCGCTGGTCCCGCATGGCGACGAGGAAGCGGACCTCCTCCTCCACGCGCTCGGCCTGCGAGGCCGAGAGGTCGCCCATCAGATAGCCGACGGGCACGGCGAAGAACTTCGCCAGCGCACGCAGCACGTCCGGGCTGGGGTTGGCACGGCGGCCGTTGCGCAGCATCGACAGATACTGCTCGGTGAGGCCGACCTCGCCGTACTCCTCGCCGTTGGTGATCTCGTCGGCGACGTGGCCGTTGGTGTACGGGGCGCCGGGCGGGTGCATGTTCGCGAACAGGTAGTTGAGCCGCGCCGCGAGCGGGCTGCCCGCGTCACCTGCCGACCTGTCGCCCCCGACTGCCATCCGCTCCGTCCTCACCGGCCGATGTTCTTCCCCCACGTCACCTCACGGCCAGTTAAGCCGGAGGTGACTGCGAGAAGCATCCTGTCACGCCTCGAACCCCCAGCACTAGTCCGCCCGGTGTTTCGACTGGGTGACGGACTTAACCACGAGTTGATACTCGCCCTCACCACGCGCGGAGGACCGGACCGCGCCCCGGCGGCGCCGGCGCGGGCCGGTCCGCGCCCCCGGCAAGGAAGCGTCGAGGTCGCTGCAAGCATTCCGCCAGACCCCCCGGGCAGACCCGGCCCGAAGGAAGACCGGAAGAACACCGGAAGACGACAGGCGCGGGCCCGCCGGGGAGGGCGGGGCCGCGCCGGGATTCATGGGGGAAGCTCTCATGTCTGACACTCACGGGCGGCCGGGTCCGCTGCCGGCGCCCGAGGACCGGTGGCTGACGCTGCCGGGCCGCAAGCGCGTCCTGGTCGTGGTGCACACGGTCACCTACGGGCAGCGGCTGCGCGACGTGTTCTCGCTCCTGGAAGGGGACCTGCGGATCCAGCTGGTCTTCACCGCCGCGCCGCACGCGCTCGGGGAGGGGACCGGCGGCTTCCTGCACGAGCTGGGGGCGGCCGCGCTGCCCTGGCAGGAGGCGGTGCGCACCCGCTTCGACCTGGCTCTGGCGGCGGGTTCGCGCGGCATCGAGAAGGTGCGCGGCCCGCTCGTGCGGCTCTCGCACGGAGCCGGGCACATCAAACTGCTGCGCGGCGGGCGCCCCGCGCCGGCGGACGGCCGGCCGACGGGGATGCTCAGCCGGCAGTACCTGACCCGGGGCGGCCGGGTCGTGCCCGCCGCCATCGCGCTCGCCCACGAACGCGACCTGGCGGAACTCGCGCGCTGGTGCCCCGAGGCCGTGCCGGCGGCCGCCGTGGTCGGGGACCCGTGCTACGACCGGATCGTCTCCAGCCTGCCGCTGCGGGACGCCTACCGCCGGGCGCTGGGGGTCGGCCCGCGGCAGCATCTGGTGGTCACCACCACCACGTGGGGGCCGTCCTCCTCCTTCGGCCGGTTCGACGCGCTGCTGCCGCGGCTCATCGGCGAGCTGCCGTCCGACCGCTACCGCGTGGCCGTGCTCGTGCACCCCAACGTGTGGGCGGGGCACGGCGGCCGGCAGATCCGCACGTGGCTGGCGGGCGTCCGGGCGCGGGGGCTCGCGCTCGTGCCGCCGGAGACGGACTGGCGGGCACTGCTGGTCGCGGCGGACTCGGTCATCGGCGACCACGGCTCGCTGACCTCCTACGCCACGGTGGCTCCCCGCGTCCCGGTGCTCGTGGCCCGCTTCCCGGAGGACGAGGTCCATCCGTCGTCCCCGGCGGCCGCGCTCGCCCGGACCGCGCCCGCGCTCTCACCGCTGCACCCGCTGGAGGGCCAGCTGGAGTACGCGGCGGCGGAGTACCGGAAGCGGGAGTACGAGCAGGTGGCCGCGCTGATCTCCTCCGAGCCGGGCCGCTTCAACCGGCGCATGCGGACGCTGATGTACCGGCTGCTCGGCCTGGGCCAGCCCGCGTACGCTCCGGTCACCGAGCCCGCGGCGGTCCCGCCGCCGCTCGACGGCGGGACGGCCCGGCGGACCGCGGGGCCGCGCGCATGATGCCGGGTCACGTACGTGCCGTCGTCCGGCCGGGAAGGCGCCACCGCGGCGCGACCGTCCTGCTGGACGGCGTCAGCTGGACGGTGCGCCCCGGTCCCGCCGGCCCGCCGGCTGCCGACGACGGAGGCGTGCGGCGACTGCCCGCCAGGGACGTCCACTGGAGCGTGGACCCCGACGGGCGGGCGGCTCCCGGCTGGGCCGGGAGCGCCGACGTGCTGCGGTGCGGGCGGCCCTCACCCGGGCCCGGTGCGGCGTCGTTCCGGGCGATGGGACTGCTCGCCCGCCACACGGGCTGCCTGCTCACGGCCGTACCCGTGGCCGGCGGCGGCCTGGTGATCGGGGTGCGGGGCGGACGGCTGCTCACGATGGAGTGCGAACCGGCGCCACACGGTCCGCACACGGGTGCCGGGGCCGACGAAGTCGCCGTCCTCGCCTCGTACGTACACGGCCGGATCGTGGCGGGCCTCCCGCTGGAGCGGCTCGCCGGACTGGCCGTCGGGTGTGCGGGCCGGGTACTGGAGCTGCGGGAGGTGTACCCGGCCGGAAGGCCTTGACGGGGGCTCGGCCCCTCGGACCGGCTAGGAGGGCCCGGCGCCGGGGAGTTCCCCGAGCCGGGCGCTCAGCCGGGCGGCGTCGGAGGGGCTGAGGGGTGCGTACAGGGCCAGGGAGCGCGTGAACCAGCGGTGGGCGTCCGCCGCGTCGCCGCGCTCCCCGGCCACCATGCCGAGCATCTCCATGGTGCGCGCCTGCCAGTGGACGGATCCGGATGCCTCGAAGTCCTGCAGGGCCCGGTGCAGTTGCCGGGCCCCGGCCTCCGGATCCCCGGCGAGTGCGGTGGCGCGCCCCAGGTGGGCGAGGGCGCGGGAGGCCTCGTAGCCCTCGCCCTCGGCCACCAGGTCGTCGTAGGCCCGGGACAGGTGGTCCACCGCCTGCCGGCCACGGCCCCGGGCCGTGGCCGTCTCCCCCAGGCACACCCGCGAGAGTGCTGCTCCGCGCCGGTAGCCGATGGCCTCGCGCAGGGCGAGGGCGCGGGCGAAGAAGCCTTCGGCGCGGTCCGGGTCGTCCTTCAGCTGGTGCGCCCTGCCGAGGCCGTGCAAGGCCTGGGCCTGCTGCCGTTCGTCGCCGTCCTCCAGAGCCCGGCCGAGGGCGTCCGTGAACCACTGCACGGCGTCGTCGGGACGGCCGGCGTTGCACAGGCCGCCGCCTCCGGACGTCAGCATCCTGGCCGCGCCCGCGCGGTGGCCGTCCCGCAGTGCCGCCGCGAGCCCCGTCTCGTGGGCCTCCACCCACAGGTCGTAGGGGCGTAATCGCAGGAACAGGGGCCACATGGCGTCCGCGAGCTGCCAGGCGCTCGCGTCCCAGCCCCGGTCGGCCGCGAGCCGCAGCGCGGCCATGAGGTCGTAGCGGTGCCCGTCCAGCCAGGCGAGGCATCCGTCGGCGCTGTCGAAGGGGGCCGGAACGGCGGGCGGGTGGGCGTAGGAGCGCGGCAGGGTGCGGTGGCTGGGTGTGAGGAGCTCCTCGGCGGAGGTGGCGGCGGCGAGGCAGCCGTCCACGAACCGACGGAGCGTCATTTCACGTTGCTGGGGCGTCTCTTCGCTCTCCGCCCGGCGGGCGGCGTGGAGGCGGACGAGGTCGTGGAAGCGGTAGCTGTCCACTTCGTTCTCCTCCAGCAGGTTCACGTCGGCCAGCAGGTCCAGCAGGTCCTCGGCCTCCTCGGGCGCCACCGCGCAGGCGGCGGCGACCAGGTGCGCGTCGTACTGCCGGACCGGGAGCAGGGCCATGGCCCGGTAGGCCCGGGCGGCCCGCGCGGGCAGGGCGTCGTAGGACTCGTCCAGGGCCGTTCGCACCGCGGCCTCTCCTTCCACGCTGAGTCCGTCGAGGGGTCCGCGCCCACGGGTCAGCGCGGAGGCCAGCGCCGCGACCGGGCGCCGCGGCCGGGAGGCCAGCTGGGCGGCGGCGAGGCACAGGGCGAGCGGCAAGCGGCCGCACAGGGAGACCACTTGGCGTGCGGCCTCGCGGTCCCGCTCGACGCGGTCGCCGCCGACGGCACGGGTGAGCAGCTCCAGCGCGGCCGCCGGATCGAGCATGCCGACGCGGTGGAACCCCGCGCCGTCGACGACGAGCCCGGTGAGCCGGTACCTGCTGGTGACGACCACGAGACTGCCCGGGGCGGCGGGCAGCAGGGCGCGCACCTGGGCGGCGGAGAAGGCGTTGTCGAGCATCACCGTCAGCCGCAGGTCGGCCGTCAGCGATCGCCACAGCGCCGTCTGCTCCTGCGCCGCGGCCGGCACGGAGCCCGCGCCGAGGGCGCGCAGGAAGCCCGCCAGCGCCTCGGTCGCACGGGCCGGGCCGGCGGAGGCGTGGCCGCGGAGGTCCGCGTAGAGCTGCCCGTCCGGGAATTCGGGCGCGGCGGCTTGCAGCCAGCGGGAGACGAGAGCGGTCTTGCCGACGCCTGCGGGGCCGCTCACGACGACGAGCCGCGGCGCGCAGCCGGGCCGGGCGGTGCGCAGCGCGTCGAGCGTCCGGAGGTCGTCCGTCCGGTCGGTGAAGTGGGCGGGGACGGGGAGAAGTTGACGCGGAGTAGGGGGCCGCCGGGGCGGCGGGGCGTGGTGCAGGTGGATCCCGCCGTGGACGTCACGCGCCTGGAGGCTCGGCCCCTCGACCCGGGTGTCGCCCTGAAGGACGTTCGTGTGCAGGGCTCCGGCTGCGGCGCCCTGCCCGGCGTGCGCGTGGAACCACTGCCGCAGGGCCTCGCCCAGGCGGGCGTCCCCGGTGTGGCCCACCAGCGCGGCAGCGAGCGCGTGCAGGCTCTCGTACGAGCCGGTGAGCCCTGCCGCGCTCCAGGCCGCGGCGAGGGCGGCGTCCCGTTCCCGGGCGGCGGCGGTCAGGCGCTCCAGGGACCGCCAGGCGGCGCCGCCGGGCGGCAGGCCCGCCGCCGGTCCGGCCCCCATGAACACGTCGACGAGGTCTCGTTCTCTCACCGGATCCGTCGCTCCCCTCTGCGCCGGGCGGATATGACGCATGCACATGGCCTATCCATCTGGCAATGCCTGACCGAAGAACTACCCATCCCGTGTGTTTTCGATCGCCCCCCTGGGAACCACAATCGATTCACAGCCACTCGTGCGCAATCTGGCACCAGAGTTTGACGCTGTGTCATGCTCATCCTCCGAGTTGGACGTCCCGGCGGAAGGGGCGCAGGTGGAATTCCGGCTATTGGGCACCGTCGAATTGCGGGCCGGCGAACGGCGCAATGGGCTCGGCTCCGCAAAGGCCCGCTGCACGCTCGCGGCCCTCGCCTACGACGTGGGCCGCCCGGTGAGCCTGGACACGCTCGTCCACCGCGTCTGGGACGACGATCCTCCGAAGCGGGCCCGGGACAACCTCTACACCTACGCGTCCCGCATCCGCTCCGCCCTGCAGAAGGTGGGCGGGGACGACGCCCCGGCCCTCACCTCGTACGCCCACACCTACATCCTGGAAGCCGACCCGGAGACCGTCGACCTGCGCCGCTACCTCGGTCTCACCGCCCGGGCCCGCGCCCTCGCCGAGAGCGGCGACCCGGACCGGGCGATCCGGCTCCTGGACGAGGCGGCCCGGCTCTGGCGGGGGGAGCCGCTGGCCGGGCTGTCCGGCTCGTGGGCCGAGCACGTGCGCTCCACCGCCGAGGCCGCGAGCGTCTCGGCCACGCGCACACGCGCCGTCCTCACCATGCGGCTGGGCAACTTCGCGGACGCCGTCGCCGGGCTCTCCGGACTGGCGCGCCGCTGCCCGACGGACGAGTCGCTGGCAAGCCTCCTCGCCCTGGCCCTGCACGGCAGCGGGCGCACCGCCGAGGCCGGCCGCCTCCTGCGCCGGGTCACCCACGCCCTGGTCAGCGAGCACGGCACGGACCCGGGCGAGGAGCTCCAGCGCGTCCAGCAGGGGGTGCTGAACGGCGTCCCCGCCATCCAGCTGCTGCCCCGCACCGGCGGCCCCGGCCCCGGGCAGGAGCGGGCGGCCGTACCCGACAACCTGCCCCACGACGTGCCCTGGGTCGGCCGCGCGGAGGAGCTCCACCGGCTCTCCACCACCCTCGCCCCCGGCCCGGACGGACCGCGGGCCGTCGTCCTCCTGGAGGCCATCGACGGCATGGGCGGCGTCGGCAAGACCGCCCTCGCCGTGCACGTCGCCCACGAGCTGCGCGAACGCTTCCCCGACGGCCGCATCTACCTCAACCTGCGGGCCCACGCCACCTTCCAGGAGCCCATGGGGCCGGAGGACGCGCTCGGCCAGCTCCTGCGGCTCCTGGGCGTACCGGCCGGCGGACTGCCCCGCACGCTCGACGAACTGACCGCGCTGTGGCGCACGATGCTCGCCGACCGGCGGGCCATCGTCATCCTGGACGACGCCGCCGGACCGGAACAGATACGGCCGCTCCTGCCGGGCGCCACGCCCTCCCAGATCATCATCACCAGCCGGCGCCGGCTGGCGGGCCTGCCCGGCGTCCGCCCCATCTCCCTGGACATCCTGCGCCGGTCGGAGGCGGTCGCCCTCTTCCGCGACCGGATCGGGCAGCGCGGGTCGGGGCACGAGGAGAACGCGGAGGACACCTCCGAGATCGTCCGCCTCTGCGGCCACCTGCCGCTCGCCATCGAGATCGTCGCCAGCCGCTTCCTCTCGCACGGCTCCTGGACCACGCGCGACCTGATGACCCGGCTCGCCCGCAGCGACCGGCTCCCGGAGATCCGCGACAGCCACCGCGACCTGGCCCGCACCTTCGACTTCTCCTACCGGTCCCTGACCGCCCTCCAGCAGACCGTCTTCCGCAGGCTCAGCCTGCACATCGGCGCCGAGTTCGGGGCGTACGCGGCCGCGGCGCTCACCGGTCTGTCGCTCGACGACACCGAGCGGGCGCTCGAGGACCTCCTCAATTTCCATCTGCTGCAGGAGCCCACGCCGCACCGCTACCGGATCCACGACCTGCTGCGCGAGTACGCGCGCGGCCTCGGGACCGCCGACCCCGCGGCCCGCGCGGAGGACGAGCAGGCTGCGCAGCGGCTGCTCGCCTTCCACCTCCACTGCGCGGACCGGGCAGACCGCGTGCTGTACCCGCACCGCATCCGGATCGACGTGACGTCGGTCCCTGCGCCCGACGAGTCACCGACGTGGATCGACCCCGCGGGCCCGCAGGAATGGTTCGCGACGGAGCGGAACAACCTGCTCGCGGTCCTCGACCACGCCCGCGGGAAGGGGGCGCCTCGCGAGGCCGCTCTCCTGGCCAACGCCCTCGGCGGCTTCCTCGAGGAGGAAGGCATGTGGGCCGTCGCGCAGGAGGCGCACCAGGATGCTGTCGCCTACTGGCGCGAGGCGGGGGACCGTCAGGCGCACGCCCGGGCCCTCAACGACCTCAGCGTGATCAACACGCACCTCGCCGACTACGACGAGGCCATCCGCCACGCGAACGAAGCACTCGCCCTCGCCCGCGCCTGCGGCGACGCGGAAAGCGAACCGGAAGCCCTGCAGCGGCTGGCCCTGCCGTACGCCTACACCGCGCGCACCCACGAAGCCCTCGCCTGCCAGCAGGAGGCGCTGACCCTGCTCATGCGCACCGGCAACCGGCGGCAGCAGGGACGCTGCCTCAACAACCTGGGCATCATGCTGCTCGACCTGGGCCGCTACAACGACGCCGCGGAGTGCTTCCTGGACGCGCTCTCGCGCTTCCGCGAGGTCGACGACCGGCGGGGGCAGTGCCAGATCCTCAACAACCTCGGCGAGATCCACGGCATCCTCGGCAACCAAGAACGGGCGATCCGCTCCTACACGCAGGCGCTCGCCCTGGCCAAGGCGATCGGGAGCCGCGGGCACCGGGCGACGATCGGCATGAACCTCGCGCGGGAGCTCCTGGACTCCCACGACGTGGAGCACCCGCTGACCCTGTGCCGGCAGGCGCTGGACACGTTCCGCAGCATGGGCAACCGGCGCCACGAATCCATCGCCCTCAACACCCTGGGCCAGGCGCTGCGCCGCGCGGGGCGCGAGGACGAGGCCCTGGCGCACCAGTCCGCCGCCCTCACCCTGGCCCGCAGGATCGGTGCCACCCACGAGGAGGCGTACGCACTGCGCGAACTCGCCCTCACCGAGCTCTGGACGGGGCGGCTCCGCCATGCCGCCGAGCACCTGGCGGCCGCGCTGACCATCCACCGGACCGCGGGTGCGCACCTGGAGGAGGCGACGACGCTGGAGGCGCTGGCGGAGCTGCGGGCGCAGAGCGGGGACCCGGCGGGGGCGAGGCGGGCGCGGCGGGAGGCGGCGGATATCCGGGAGAAATTGAGCGAGCCGCTTCCTGATCCTTCACGGCCAACTCCGATCACATTTGATCAGTTGGACCAAGGGGCCTAACCGGAGCTGACCGGAGCATTAGCTTCTGCATCGGCCGCATAGTCCTTACGGCGGCTGCATGCATGTGCATGCCTCACATCACACAGAACCCAGAGGAAAAGTAACGTGAACAAAGCACGCCGGTTCGCCCTTGCGGCCACCCTCGCTCTCGCTTTCGCCGCACCGATTGCCGCTGCCGCACCGGCCGCCGCCGTTTCCCGCGTGTGCATAGCCTCCCTGGTCCACCCGTAGGTTCACTCCGCCGGGGCCGTCCCTCCGGGCGCCCCGGCGGGCCCGTTCCACGTGATGTCCCTGCCCTGGATCACCGTTCCGGTGCGGGCGTTGCCTCCGACCGTATTGACGGTCCGGCCGGCGTCGACCGTCACGGCCGACCGCGCGCGCTCGGCCCAGCGCACGAACTCGGCGGCGGCTTCGGGGTCCTGGTGAAGGTGCGCGAAGAGCAACGCGGCGAGCGACCTGACCTGCTCACCGTCTGCCGGGTCGAGGGGCAGCGGCACCGTGCCGCCACCGTCCGGCTCTCCCCTCCTGCCGAGCGCACGGCGGGCGAAGTCCACGAGGGACGCCCATGCTTGCCGCCCCACCTCGGTCCCCGCGGAGCCCGCAGCGGCGGTGACCGCGGTCGTGACGGCGGTCAGTGACACCGGATCAACCATTGGCCCACTCCTTGCCCGATGGTCGTTCGATTCCCTGTCCAGCGCAGGCTATCGGTACGTTTCCGGCATGTCCCACGTCCTTGTGAACCTGTCGCGTCCTGCCCTGTTCCCCCGGCTCCCGCCCGTAGGACGATGACACGCTCGCCCCGTACGTGCCCTCGCCCTGCCGGGCGCCCCGCGCACCGAGGAGGTATCCGTCCGTGAACAGACCTCGCTTCTGCAGACCGATCGTCGTGCGCGGCCTGACCGCCCTGTTGTTCGGACTGTCGGCCGCCGTCGCTTCCGGGCCGGGTGCGGTCGCCGCCGGGGGGCCGCCGAAGCGGGCCGCTGCCGAGGCCGACGCCTACTGGACGGCCGAGCGCATGGCGGCCGCCGTGCCGTCCACCACCGCGGACCGGAAGGGCGCGCGCGCCCGTGGCGGGCCCGTGCCGCCCAGCCACCCCTTCGACGGGCTGCCGCAGGTGGGGACGTTCTTCTGGACCGACGGGGACGACACCGGCCGGTTCTGCGGCGGTACGGTCGTGCGCAGCCCGCACCGGGACCTGGCCGTGAGCGCGGCGCACTGCCTGCGTTCGCCGGATCCCAGGAAGCGGCTGACGTTCGTGCCGCAGTACCACGACGGGCAGAAGCCCCACGGGGTCTTCCCCGTCGAGGCCATCTACATCGACCAGCGCTACTACGACCTGGGGACGGACCGCGGCGCCCGCTGGGACTACACGGTGCTCCGGCTCGGCGAGCGCGAGGACGGCGAGAACGTGCAGAGCGTCGTCGGCGGCTTCGACCTCGCGATCCGGCCGGGGTACGCCCACCGCAGCGTGCGGCTCATCGGCTATCCCGGCAGCAGCGACGCCAAGTACCCCAAGCCGCTGGACTGCTCCTCCTCCACGCACCGCTACACCAGCACCGACCCGAACGCCCCGGGCGACTTCCTGGAGATCGCCTGTGCGGGGTACGTCGGCGGTACGTCGGGCGGGCCGTTCCTCGTGCGCGGGGCGGACAGGTACGCGCTGATCGGCGTGATCGGCGGCTACCACACCGGGGGCGACACCCCGGACATCTCGTACAGCTCGTACTTCACGGAAGACTTGCTGGATCTGTACCTGGCCGCCGTGGAGGGCGACCCTCCGGCGAGCCGGTGAGGCGGGACCGGCCGGTCCCGCCTCACCGCCGCGCGCGGGTGCTCCTGCGCAGGGGCCTCCTGCGAGGGCGCTACTGCTGTGCGGGGCGCCGCGGGTGGCGCGTCAGCACGTAGCCGCCGATGGCCGCGAGCGCGCCGAGCACGGCGCCGCCGACGGTCCAGGCCCAGCGGTCCGACCACCAGCTGCCGTTCCAGCCGTCCTCCGGCTCCTTGACGGCCGCGGCGTGCAGCGGGGTCACCTCGCCGCCCTCGGCGCGGGCGCCGCCCGCGTCCTTCGCCGTCGCCTCGACCTCCGCCTTCACCGGCAGGCCGTGGTCCCGGTCGGGGGCGTCGGTGAGGGTGAGGCGGATGTAGTACGCGCCGGGCAGCGGGTCGTTCGCCCACCGCTCGGACCACGGGCGGACGGTCCGCAGCGTGCAGGTCAGGGTCACCGACGCGTCCTGCCCGGAGGCACGCTTCGTCGGCTCGCCCGAGGCGCAGGCCTGGCGGCGGCGCAGTCCGTCGTAGACGTCGAGCTGCCAGACGGCGGAGCCGTGCCGCGTGGCCGCCTCCGGCAGGTTCACGGTGGCCTTCACCTGCGGCTGCTGGCCGGCTCCGGCGGGGAACTGCCAGTACAGGTAGTCACCGGTGGAGGCGTCGGCGGTCGCCTTCTGCCCCTGCTTGAGGACGGTGGCGGTACGGAAGCCCGTCCCCGCCTCCGTGGGCGCTCCGTCCTCGGCGGCCGAGGCGCCCGGGCTCGGGGAGGCGGCAGCGGCGGCGCCGGCCGAGGTGAAGAGCGCGGCGGCGGCGAGCAGGGCGGCCGAGGCCGCGCGTGCTGTACGGGTGAGCCTCATCAGTTCGCCCTCCACACCGTGACGCGCCAGCGGGAGACCCAGCCCCACACCAGCCCTGCGATCAGCCCGGTCAGGGCCAGGACGGCCAGCAGCACCCAGCCGCGGCCGAGGCCGAAGGCGGCCAGGTCGGAGGGGTCGTCCGGGGCGTCCACGAGGTCGACGGCCAGCTCGACGGGCAGGCCCGGGTCGCGCTTGACGCCGGCGGGGGCGGAGAAGGAGCTGGAGACCTCCAGGCAGACGGTCCGCGGCTCCTTGCCGTCCTCCTTGGCCTTGTCCTTGTCCCCGGCCTGGCCGTAGGGGTAGCGGAGGCCGGACGAGATGACGTCCGTGCGCCCGCTCCCGGACTCCGCGCCGCGGACGAGCTCCTGGCCGCCTTCGCTCACGGCGCGCACGAGCACGCCGTAGTCACGGTCGACGGCCCGGTCCGCGCCGATGCTCACCGACGTGCGCAGCTCCTGACCCGGCTTCACGTTGACGCGGTACCAGCGGTGCTCGGAGAACGTCTCGCGGTCGGTCCACAGGCCCGCGCCGATCTCGGGGGCCTTGGAGCACGCGTCGGCGCCCCGGACGGGCTTCGGGGTCTCGACGGGCGTCTCGGCCCGGCGCACGAGCTGCTTGATCCGGCCGGACAGCTCCTTGGTGTGGCGGACGGTGCTGTACGTGCCGCCGGTGGCCTCGGCGATGCAGCTGAGCTGCTCACGGGTCTTGTCGTCCTGGGCCAGGCCGAGGGTGTCGATCGTCAGGTGCGTGCCCTTGGCCGCCAGTTCGCGGGCCACGTCGCACGGGTCCGGCTGGCCGCAGGAGTCCTCGCCGTCGGTGATGAGGACGATGCGGCGGGTGCCGCCGTCGGTGCCGAGGTCCTGGTCGGCGCCGCGCAGGGCGTAGCCGATGGGGGTCCAGCCGGTGGGCTGCAGCGTCGCGACGGCGGTCTTCGCCTCGGTGCGGTCGACGGGGCCGACGCGGTAGAGCTGCTTGCTGTCGCGGCAGCCGAGCTCCTTGTCGTCACCGGCGTAGTTGGCGCCGAGGGTCCGGATGCCGAGCCGGACGTCCGCCGGCACCGCGTCGATGACCTCGTTGAACGCCTGCTTCGCGGCCGCCATGCGGGTGCGGCTGCCGCCGTCCACGTCCTGGGCGCGCATCGAGCCGCTGACGTCCAGCACCAGCTCGACCTTCGGGGAATCCTTCGGGGGGCCGTCGGCGGCGTTCGCCGGCGCGATGCCCCCGGCCAGGGCGGCGAGGAGGGCGCAGGCGCCCGCTGCCAGCCGTTTTCTGATGATCATTGGAATGATCCTAGTGATCACCGGCCGGGGGCCCAACTCGAAGTACCCGGGGTTACGGGGCCCTTGCGCGGGCCTCCGCCGGGCCCTTACCCGGGTGCCGGATCGAAAATGGCGCGGATCGCGTCGATGTCCCGCGGACTGAGCCCGATCCGCTGGCCGATGACGGCATTGGGGTCGGTGGGGGTGATGGTGTCCCGTCCGTTCCGGGAGAACGCGTCCCTCGGGTAATGCATGATCGACCCGTAGTCGTACGGACCGACGTCGTCGCCGTCCGCGATGTGCTGGTCGAAGTTGTGCTCGAACCCCGGGATGATGTTCTCGAAGCGGATCGTCACGAACCGGTCCCGGTCCTCGCGGCTCTGCTCGTGCCACAGCCCCACGGCGTGCCCGATCTCGTGAATGGCGTTGCCGGTGCTGCAGTTGCCGCCGAGTGTGATGTCCTGGCGGCCGCCCCGGCGCCCGACGAACGACGAACAGCCGTTGCCCGGCACGAACCGCACGTAGTCCGGCTGCCCGGCCCGCCGCGGGAAGCGCATCTGCGTGCGCGACTCCCAGTGCGCGATGGCGTCGGTGACCCGCTGCTGGTTCGGCAGCGCGGGGTCGATCTCGAAGGGCACCACGTGGTTGGGCCAGCGGACGCCCGGCCCGACGACGACCACCGCCGACTGCGGAAGCCCCCTTTCGGGATGGAATTGCGCCGCCTCCGTGCGCCGTTCGACCTCGGCCGCGGTACCGAGGACGATATCCCCCTCGAATACGGCCAGTCCGTCGATCTCCACGTACTGGACGGCCCGGATCTCGAAGGTCGCGCCGGCGATCAGTGCGGTCTTCACCGTCTTCGCCGCGGGCGCCGAACGGAATTCACCGCGGCCCGCACCGGCATCATTGGTCTCAGCAGGGGACATGATTCCACCCCGACTTCCGTCAACCTTATAGGTCTCAATTCCGGAAAATACTGAGAGATATGCTGTCTGACAAGAGGTGAGGCGTATGTCCGTTACGGACCCCGCGGAAATCGAAGTGGAAGTGACCTTGGCGCCGGGCGCCGGCGCGCCCCGGACCGCACTGACGCTCCACGTCACCGTGGAGGACACGAGCACGGCCGACGCCCCTTCCCGCACAGTGGCCCATGCCCGCCTCCCCCGCATCCGCCTGGACCACCCCCCGTACCCCCGCGTACGCCTGACCTTCCCCGCACCACCCCCGGGCACCCGCTACACCGTCCGCGCCCACGCGGACCACGACGACTCGGGCACGATCACCCCGGGCGACTGGATCACCAGGAAAAGCCACCCGGCAACACCCCCGACCGTGACCGTGGAACTGTCACCCGTGCCCTGACCCGACGTCACGCACCCCCAGCAGCGCCGCCAGGGTGCGACGGCCTTCGGCCCATTCGCGCAACCGGTCCCTGTCCACACAGTGGATGCCGTGACGCTCTCCCCAGGCCCGCGCATCGCGGGTGAAGCCGCCGTTCGTCACCACCACGGCCACGTCGGCTCCGTGTACGGGACCGGCGGTCCCCTTCACCTCGTACATCACGCGGGAACCCACCCGCCCGCCGATCGCGGTGTGCTTGCACTGGGCGACGAACACCCGCCCGTTCCGGTCCCTGCCGATGACGTCGGCCGCCTGGTCGCCCCGGCTGCCGACGTGCCGCGCGGCGATGCCGTCGCGCTCCATCAGGTCCCGTACCGCCAGCTCGAACTGACCCGGCGAGAGGGCGTCCACGTGCTGCAGGGACAGCCGAAGCAGTCCCGGGACCCGCCCGGCCCGGCGCCGTGCCCGCCCCCGGACGGCGACGAGCCACCAGCAGGCCGCGGCCGGCGGGACGCCCAGGACGAGGAGCCAGGCGTACGCGCCGAGCCCGGCGAGGAGCCCGAGCAGGCGGTGCACGATCAGTGAGAGGAAGAGGAGCGCGACGAGCGCGGCCGCCGTCTCGGCCCGGGTACGGGGCGGCCGGAGCCGCCTCCCGCCCGGGGCCCGCCGCCGCGGTATCACCGGGACTCCGCCGGGCCCGCCGAGGGCACGGGCCGGGGACCGTGAGGCGTGTCCGCCTCTTCCGCGGTGCACCCGTTCAGCAGGCCCCAGCCGAGGAACGCGGCGAGCGCGAGACCTATCCATGCGCCACCCGTACGACGCCTGGGGGCGGGCACCCGCACCCAGTGCCCGCGCCGGTAGTACCTGTCTCCGGCCATCAGCCTTCTCCTTCCGGTCCTTCCGGTGCCGTCATGGCGTAGATGCGCTCGACGACAACCTTGGCCAGTTGTTCCCGCTCCTCCGCGGAGAGCCGGTCGAGGACTTCGTAGATCACGTCGCGCTCGGGGGGCGGCGCTTCGGCGGTCCTCGGATGATCGGTGACCCATTCCAGGACGTGCCGGACCTCGTTCGGATGGTGCAGCAGCCACAGGGCGGCGAGCGCGTCGGGTCCCGTGCGCACCGCCTGGAGGTAGAACTCGTACTCCTCGCGCCGCTGCGGCGACCACAGCTGAGGCGGGGCGCTGTCACCCCCGCCGGCGGCCCCCGGCAGCTCGAACGCCGGCGCCGTGGTCTCCGCACAGCAGGCCAGGCCCGTGCCCTCCAGGGGCTGCGGCCGCGACAAGTACTGGGCGACGTGGTGCGGAGTGAGGTCCTGTCCCGTGGCCCGGGCGCGCGCGGCCATCGTCTGCAGCAGACGGTCCAGGTGCCCGCTGACGGTGGCCCAGGGATCGCCGGGGCCGGGGCCGCTCAGGACCGCCCGCGCCGGGTCCGCGACCCACCAGGTGATCTCCAGCATGGCCGGCTCGGCGCCGACGGGCAGCTGCCACACCCCCGTGCGCGGACCGGTGTCGACGAGGTACGCCTCCTCGTACCCACCCGTCAGGGCCTTCAGCAGGGACAGCCGCTCCGAGGGCTCGGAACCGGCCCGCCCGCCGGTCTCGACCAGCACCAGCGCCATGTGGTCGATGTGCGACAGCCGGAAGCGGACGAGCTCCCGGAGGGGGCTGCGCCGGCCCCGGGTCCACAGCGGGGCGGCCGGGACGGGGGTGGGGTGGTAGGTGGTCGTGGTCATGCGTGGCCTCTCTGTGGTGTGCCCGTCCCGCGCCACTGCGCGAGGGCCAGGCCGGCGCGTTCGGCACCGGGGGCCGGCGCGGCGCGTTCCAGGTCGGTGAACAGCCGGAAGACCCCGCCGCGCAGGTGCAGGGCCAGCCCGTCGACCAGCCGTTCCACGGCCAGTGCGCGGCGGGGGTCGGTGGTTGCGCGCCGCTGCCATTCCAGGAGGGCGGCGCGGGCGGTGTCGAAGCTCGTCGGTTCCATGAGCGCGGAGCGGATCAGTTCCGTCCCCGGGGGCGCGTCCCCGGAGAGCAGGTGAGCGCTCCACCACTCCGCCGGCTCCCTCACGGCCGCCGCCGTCTTCAGCAACTGGGCGACGGCCGCGCACGCCGTACGCCTGGCCGCTCCGGCCGGGCGGGACCACTGGACGAGGGCATCGACCACCCGTGGCCGGAGCGCGGGTTCGGCGAACAGCGAGAGCAACGCCCGCCGGACCGCCGATTCGACGGCGTCGGATCCGTCCTCCCGCGCCGTCACCGTGGTGTGCAGCAGGGCCAGCGCCACCTCCGGGCGGGCCAGGCCGAACTCCGTGGCGCACGTCAGCGCCGCCGTGCAGCGCAGCGACTCGGAAGCCGCCCGGGACCAGCCGCGCAGCCGGTTCTTGACGGCGGTGGCCAGGACGGGGTCGGCCGAGGCGGCGCCGAAGGCCCGGGCGGCCATCCGCCAGTCGCCGGGCCTGCTCGAGTGGGCCAGTTGCTCGATGGGGGCGAGCGCCCGGTCGCCCGAGCTCCACTGCGCCAGCCTGCCCAGGATGAAGCCGGCGCGGTCCGCGCGGGCCCGGTGAGCCGACGGCGTCTGCTGCAGCCATTCCACGAGCAGCTCACCGGCGTCGCGGTGCTCGCGCCAGACGAGGTCGAGTACGGCCCGGCCTTGGAGGTGCCGGGTGAAGGCCACGGGTTCGACGGCATAGCTGTGGGTGGAGGCGGCTCGTACTTCCCGGGGGCCGCGGTCCGCCTCGATGGCGGCCAGGCGCTCCTTCCTGGAACGCAGGAAGACGAAACCGGGGTTCTTCACCGAGGTGACGGCGTCCGCCTCGGGCGGGGTGGCGTCGAGGCGTCCGGCGGCGACCTCCAGCAGCCGCCGGGCCTCTTCCTCGACCACGGTGTGGTCGAAGTGTTCGAAGACACAGGTGGCGAGAAGGAGGGCGAGGTCATCGGGGCTGTTACGGACTGAGCGCAGCAGCTGGGGAGCACAGTCGGCGGCGTGGAAGCTCAGGTGCCGGCCGATGGCCGCAGCCTCGGTCGTCCCATCCGCCACTTGGACGATCCCGGAGACGATCTCCACGACCTGGGCCGGTCCGGGGCGGCGTTGCAAGGTCTCGTCGAGGAAGCCCGAGGGAAGCTCGGCGAGAACGGTCCGCCGTCGTGCCGGGTCAGGCAAGGCGGTGGCCAGCTTGGCGTCCAGGACCGCTCGTGCAGGCGGTGGCGTCGCCCGGACCGGATCGACGTGCAGGACGCCCTTCAGGTGGGCGAGGATCTGCGGCGTCTGTTCGGTGATGACGACCAAGCAGGCGTCCGACCGTTCGAGTTGCCGCCTCAGGTTGTCCAGCGCGATGCTCCCGAGGGCGAGGGTCCGCGTCTCCAGGAGGCCGTCGATCAGATAGCCACGGGCTCCGGTGCCACCGACGGTCCACGTGGCGAGTTCGACGTCGGAGTCGACGGCGCGCAGCGCGAAGCTTCCGGTGTGCCGCTGCAGCAGGTTCAGCGCGGCGGTCCGGCGTCCGCTGCCCGGCGCGCCGACGAGGAAGACCACGCGACTGCCGGCCTGTTCGAGGGCCCCGGTGAACCAGTCCGGTTCGGCGAAGCCGCTCATGGCCGCGAGGGTCTGTTCTGCGGCGATGTCGCCTTCGCGGCTCTCGACGGTCTCACCGGGCACGGTGACGGGGCCGCCCATGTGCTGACCGCCCTCGACCGTATGCGCGAAGGTGACGGTGCCCATGTTCCAGATGACGGGCTGTCCGCCCGCATCCCCGAAGATCTGGGCGAAGTCCGGGGGCGGCGCGGGCTGTGCCGGCCCGCTCGGTTCGTTGCTCATCGCCCGGCGCCGTCCTGACCACCGGCACCGGGTCCGTGCACGTGCTGGTGCTGGCCGCCGCGCACGGTCTTGGCGTGGGAGAGGAAGCCGTAGTTGTTGGTCACGGCGGGTGCCCGGTCCGGTTCGGGCGCGGGTGCCCGTCCGGGTTCGGCCGGAGCTGCCTCGGGCTGGGGCTCGGGCTCCTGTTCGCCCAGGATCCGCCGGTCGTAGAGGTTGCCCGAGGGGGCGGGTACGTAGAGCCAGGCCCGTTGCTGGAAGTTCTTGCCCTCGACCGTGGCGGGCACCTCGATGAAGTGGTCGGGGTGGCGGCGCGTGTAGCCGGAGAGGACGGCGTCCTCGAAGACCCGCTGGGAGAGGATCGCGGCGACCTGGGTGATGCTTTCGCTCGACGCGGCCAGGATGGCCCTGACGGGCGTGGAGTCGAGGAGCCTGTGCGTGTCGTTGCGGGGCGTGCCGTTGCCGTCGCCCGGTGCTTCGGCATCGGGCAGCGGCCCGACGTGGAGGCTGACGCGCAGACGGAGGCGGCCGGTGGCCGTGGCGTGGATGTTGTAGTCGGTGAGCAGTTCCTGCAGTTCGATCAGGAACGGGTGGATCACTCGCGGGAGGGCCGTGGGGTCGAAGCCGAAGACGAATCCGTCGCCGGTGTTGTTGGCGAACCGCTGGTCCTGCCACAGCTGTCCCAGGCCGGCGCGCTCGAGGGCCTGTTGCAGGAGTTGCGGGATGAGGGTCGTGATCCTGACGTGCTCGACCGCGGGCCTGCCGGTGAAGTCCTTGGCGTCCACGGCCAGGATCCCGCGGTAGGGCGGCAGGTCCCGGCTGATGCTCCACGGGGCCGGGCCGCCGGGGGGAAGTCCGGTGCTGGGCATGGGCGACTCCTCTGTCCGAGGGCTTGCCCGGCGAGCGGAATGCGCCGGGCGGGTGCCTCAGATGCTCGTGGAGCCGCCGGCGGCGTTGTGCACCGCGAGTGCACAACGCTTGTGGCCTGCGTCACCCGGCCGTCAGTCGTCCGTATCGGCGGCGACCGCCCGCAGGCCGTCGATGTCGTGGATGACGATGCTCTTGCGCTGTCCGGCGACGATGCTCGCGCCGATCTCGCCCAGCCTGCTGCTGACGGTGTTGCGTGAGACGCCGAGGTACTGGGCGAGTTCGGCCCGGGTGACGGCCAGTTCCAGGCCGCCGGGGGACACCGTCTCGCCGACGGCCGCGACGAGCGCCAGCAGCGCCCCGGCCAGTCGCCGGCAGGACCCGCCGTAGCCGGACCGGGCGCTGTCGGACTCCGCCAGCCGGATCTGGGCGTGCTCGTGCAGGGCGGGCCACAGGCCGTTCCCGTCGACGAACTTCGTGAACCTGTCCTTCTCCACGACGGCGACCGTGCACGCGGAGACCGACTCGACCGTGGCCAGCCGGGCCACCCCGCTGTGCGCGGCCGCCGCCTCGCCCACCACGTCACCCGTGCCGCGGAAGGCCAGCACGCGCACCCGGCCGTCCCGCTCCACGCGGGTCACCTTGACGGCCCCGCGGATCAGCGCGAGCGCATGCGTGCCGGGGTCGCCCTGCCGTAGCAGCACTTCGCCGGCGCGGTGCGATCGCACGTGTCCTTCTTCGAGCAGCCCGGCCCAGGGTGACGGCCCGATCAGCTCGGCGAAGGTCACTCCCAAGGCACGTGCCGGCCGCTTCCGTCCCTCGTGCGCCTGCCCACCCATGGGGCAGCACAGTAGGTGAAGTGGCCGACACGCGCCGTGTGATTGTCGGACTACTCGCTACTCGTCGTCCGTGCCGCCCTCCAGGCTGCCCTCCGTCTCCAGGAAGGCTTCGCGGAGGGCCGCCAGGGTGTCGGCGTCCGGCTTGGCCCACATGCCGCGGCTCTCCGCCTCCAGGAGGCGCTCGGAGATGCCGTGCAGGGCCCAGGGGTTGGCCTCCTGGAGGAAGGCGCGGTTCTCCGGGTCCAGGACGTAGGTCTGGGCGAGCTTGTCGTACATCCAGTCGGGGACGACGCCGGTGGTGGCGTCGTAGCCGAACAGGTAGTCCACGGTCGCCGCGAGCTCGAAGGCGCCCTTGTAGCCGTGGCGGCGCATGGCCTCGATCCAGCGGGGGTTGACCACGCGGGCGCGGAAGACGCGGGAGGTCTCCTCGACCAGGGTGCGGGTGCGGATCGTCTCGGGGCGGGTGGAGTCGCCGATGTACGCCTCGGGGGCCTTGCCGCGCAGGGCCTTGACCGTGGCGACCATGCCGCCGTGGTACTGGAAGTAGTCGTCGGAGTCGGCGATGTCGTGCTCGCGGGTGTCGGTGTTCTTGGCCGCGACCGCGATGCGCTTGTACGCCGTCTCCATCTCCTCGCGGGCCGGGCGGCCTTCGAGGCCGCGGCCGTAGGCGTAGCCGCCCCAGACGGTGTAGACCTCGGCGAGGTCGGCGTCGGTGCGCCAGTCGCGGCTGTCGATGAGCTGGAGCAGGCCCGCGCCGTAGGTGCCCGGGCGGGAGCCGAAGATGCGGGTGGTGGCGCGGCGCTCGTCGCCGTGGGCCGCGAGGTCTGCCTGGGCGTGGGCGCGGACGTAGTTCTGCTCGTCCGGCTCCTCCAGGGACGCCGCCAGCCGCACCGCGTCGTCCAGGAGGCCGATGACGTGCGGGAACGCGTCGCGGAAGAAGCCGCTGATGCGGAGCGTGACGTCGATGCGCGGGCGGCCGAGCTCTTCGAGGGCGACGGGCTCGAGGCCCGTCACGCGCCGCGACGCCTCGTCCCACACCGGGCGGACGCCCAGCAGGGCCAGCGCCTCCGCGACGTCGTCGCCCGCCGTGCGCATCGCGCTCGTGCCCCACAGGGACAGGCCCACCGACTGCGGCCAGTCGCCGTTGTCGGTGCGGTAGCGCTCCAGGAGCGAGTCCGCGAGCGCCTGGCCGGTCTCCCACGCGAGGCGGCTGGGGACGGCCTTGGGGTCGACGGAGTAGAAGTTGCGGCCGGTCGGCAGGACGTTGACCAGGCCGCGGAGGGGGGAGCCGGAGGGGCCGGCCGGGACGAAGCCGCCTGCCAGTGCCTTGACGGCGTGGTCGAGTTCGTCGGTGGTGCGCCCGAGGCGCGGGACCACCTCCGTGGCGGCGAAGGTCAGGATCGCGGCGATGAGGTCGGGGTCCGCCCCATCCGTGCCCGGCGCCGGGGGTTGTGCCCACCCGTCCCGCCCTGCGGGACGATTGCCCACAACGGTGGGTACGGCTGCCGGATCCCAGTTCGCTGCCTCCATCGCCTCCACCAAGGCCCTCGCCTCGGCCTCCGCCTCGTCCGCCGTCGTGCGCGTCGCCGCCGACTCGTCCAGGCCCAGCGCCTCGCGCAGGCCCGGCAGGGCCGCCGTGCCGCCCCAGATCTGGCGGGCGCGGAGGATGGACAGGACGAGGTTCACGCGCGCCTCGCCGGTGGGCGCGCCGCCCAGGACGTGCAGGCCGTCGCGGATCTGGGCGTCCTTGACCTCGCACAGCCAGCCGTCGACGTGCAGCAGGAAGTCGTCGAAGCCGTCGTCGTCGGGGCGCTCCTCCAGGCCCAGGTCGTGGTCGAGCTTCGCGGCCTGGATGAGGGTCCAGATCTGGGCGCGGATCGCGGGGAGCTTGGAGGGGTCCATCGCGGAGATCTGGGCGTACTCGTCGAGGTGCTGCTCCAGGCGCGTGATGTCGCCGTAGGACTCGGCGCGGGCCATGGGCGGCACGAGGTGGTCGACGAGCGTGGCGTGGGCGCGGCGCTTGGCCTGGGTGCCCTCGCCGGGGTCGTTGACGAGGAAGGGGTAGACGAGGGGGAGGTCGCCGAGGGCGGCGTCGGGGCCGCAGGCGGCGGACAGACCGGCGTTCTTGCCGGGCAGCCACTCCAGGTTGCCGTGCTTGCCGAGGTGGACCATCGCGTCGGCGCCGAAGCCGCCGTCCTCGTGGGAGGCCGCGATCCAGCGGTAGGCGGCGAGGTAGTGGTGCGAGGGCGGCAGGTCGGGGTCGTGGTAGATGGCGATGGGGTTCTCGCCGAAGCCGCGCGGCGGCTGGATGAGGATCAGCAGGTTGCCGCGGCGCAGGGCGGCCAGGACGATGTCGCCCTCGGGGTTGCGGCTGCGGTCGAGGAACATCTCGCCCGGCGGCGGGCCCCAGTGCTGCTCGACGGACTCGCGCAGCTCCTGCGGCAGCTTCCCGTACCAGCGCTTGTAGTCGGCGGCGGGGATGCGGACGGGGTTGCGGGCGAGCTGCTCCTCGGTGAGCCAGTCCTGGTCGTGGCCGCCGGCCTCGATGAGGGCGTAGATGAGCTCGTCGCCGTCGCCGGACTCGAGGCCGGGCACGGCCTCGTCGCCGAAGTCGTAGCCCTCCTCGCGCAGGCGGCGCAGCAGGGCGACGGCGCTGGCGGGGGTGTCGAGGCCGACGGCGTTGCCGATGCGGGAGTGCTTGGTGGGGTACGCGGAGAGGACGAGCGCGATCCGCTTCTCGGCGGCGGGGATGTGGCGCAGCCGGGCGTGGCGCACGGCGATGCCGGCGACGCGGGCGGCGCGCTCGGGGTCGGCGACGTACGCCGGGAGGCCGTCCTCGTCGACCTCCTTGAAGGAGAACGGGACGGTGATGATGCGGCCGTCGAACTCGGGCACGGCGACCTGGGTCGCGGCGTCGAGCGGCGAGAGGCCCTCGTCGTTCTCCTCCCACGCGCTGCGCGGGCCGGTCAGGCACAGGGCCTGCAGGATCGGCACGTCGAGCCCGGCGAGGGCGCCGGCGTCCCACGACTCGTCGTCGCCGCCGGCCGAGGCCTCGGCCGGCTTGGTGCCGCCGGCGGCGAGGACGGTGGTGACGACGGCGTCGGCACCGCTCAGGGCCTCGATCAGCTCGGGCTCGGGGGCGCGCAGCGAGGCGACGTACAGCGGCAGCGCGCGGCCGCCCGCGTCCTCGACGGCGCCGCAGAGGGCGTCGACGAAGGCGGTGTTGCCGCTCATGTGGTGGGCGCGGTAGTAGAGCACGGCGATGAGCGGGCCGCCGGCGTCGTCCGCCCGCGGGGTGCGCTCCAGCTCGCCCCAGGTGGGGGCGGCGGCCGGAGGCTCGAAGCCGTGACCCGTGAGGAGGACGGTGTCGGAGAGGAAGCGGGCGAGCTGTTCGAGGTTGGCCGGCCCGCCGTGCGCGAGGTAGGCGTGGGCCTCCGCGGCGATGCCGATGGGGACGGTGGAGGCCTCCATCAGCTGGGCGTCGGGGGCCTGTTCGCCGGTGAGGACGACGACGGGGCGGTCCTGGGCGAGCAGCAGGTCCAGGCCCTCCTGCCAGGCGCGGACGCCGCCCAGGAGGCGGACGACGACGAGGTCGGTGCCCTCCAGGAGGGCCGGGAGGTCGTCGAGGGCGAGCCGGGCGGGGTTGGCGAGCCGGTACGGGACCGGGCCGCCGTGAACAGCAGCCGCGCGGGCGCTGAGCAGGTCGGTGTCGGACGTCGACAGGAGAAGGATCACGCGGCGCTCCCCAGGGCTTCGAGGGTCGCCCGGGGTGCCCGGCACCGGAATGTGCGCATGCGGCGGCAAGCCTTCCTCGGGGTCCGCGCCCCGGGCGGTTGGAGGACGGCGGGAGTTCCTGACTCGCCCGGCGGGAGTGCCGGGCTCACAGTGGCGGGACCGTGCCGGAGTCTCACCGGCTTCCTCCCCTGTCGCCGTCGCTGGCGTTTGGCGGAGCGGCGCCCGCGCAAGCGGGCACTGTTCCACCGCTGAGCATAGTAAAGCCCTGGCAGGAGGCGGTACGGGAGAGTGGCGGGCGTGCGGTACGGAAGAGCGCGGGGCGTGCGGTACGGGGCCGTGCGCCGGAAAAGGGCGTCGGTATGCTCGCCGCCATGTCCACCACCCCCGCACCTCCCCCGGGCCGGGACGGCTCCGGTGCCGGAACACCCGCCGCGGGGCCCGTCCGCGAGCGCGGCGACGCCTGCCCCGGCGCGCTGCGCCTGCACGCCGCGGACGACGGTGCGCTCGCCCGAGTCCGGCTGCCCGGCGGATTGTTGACGGTCCGTCAGGCCGAGGCGCTGGCCGGAGTGGCGGACGAGCTGGGCGACGGGCACCTCGACCTCACCTCGCGCGGCAACGTCCAGCTGCGCGGCCTCGCCGCCGACTGCGGCGGCGCCGTCGCCGGGCGGCTGCGGCTGCACGGCCTGCTGCCGTCGGACCGGCACGACCGGATCCGCAACGTGGCGGCCTCGCCGCTGTGCGGGCTGGACGACCGGCGTCCGTACGGACCGGACGGCCGGCATCAGGATTCCGGTTCCGGCCCGGGGACGACCCCGCCGGAGACCGGTCCGGCCCCGGCCGACGTCCAGTCGTGGGCCCGTGAGCTGGACGGACTGCTCTGCTCTGGCGACGTCCCCGGAGTCTCCGCCGATCTGACCGGCCTCTCCGGAAGATTCCTCTTCGGACTGGACGACGGGCGGGGCGACATCGTGGCGCTCCGGCCCGATGTGACATTGATCGCAAGCGGCGCCGGGCGGGCCGGCCTGTACTTCGGCACGGCCGGTCCCGGCCTGCGGATCTCCGCCGCGGACGCCCCGCGCGCGGCCGTCCTGGCGGCGGCCGAGTTCCTGGCGGCGCTGGAGGCGTACGGGAGTGCGGCCTGGCGCGTACGGGAGCTCCCGCCGGAACAGCGGCCGACCGCCGCCGGGCTGGCGGAGCGGCTCACCGCGGCGGGCATCGCCTGCACCCCGCTCCCCCTCCCCCGGCTCCCCCTCGGCGAGCCGCCCGCGCCGGGCCTGGTGACGGGCCCCGGCGGCCGCTGCGCGCTGTCGGTGACGGCACCGCTGGGGCGGCTGACCAGCGCTCAGTGGCGGCTCGCCGCCCGCGTGGCCGCCGAGGAGGGGAACCAGGAGCTCCGGGTGACCCCTTGGCGCGGCCTGGTCGTCCCCGGGCTCCCCGCGCACAGGGCCCCGCAGCTGCTGGCGGCCCTCGCCGACGCCGGGTTCGTCACCTCCGCGGAGTCCGCCTGGCACCGCGCGGGCGCGTGCGCCGGGCGCCCCGGATGCGCCAAGTCCCTCGCGGACGTGCGGGCGGATGCGGCGGAGTGCCTCGCCGGCGGGCAGCCTGCCGGTGCGGCGGCGGCGCTGCCGGTGTACTGGTCCGGCTGCGAGCGGCGCTGCGGCCGGCCGGGCGGCGGCCGCTGGGTCGACGTCCTCGCGACGGGCGACGGCTACGAGGTCTCCCTGCGGGGAGGCGGCGAGCCGGACGGTCCGGTGCGGAGGGTGGCGCCCGGCGGGCTGAGGGGAGCGGTGGCGGCGGCACGGGCGACCACGACGGCGCCAGGGGCGGCGACACGGGCGGTGACAGAGCCGGCCACGACGGTGGCACAGGTGGCCACGACGGCGACAGCTGCGACAGCTGCGACAGCTGCGACAGCTGCGACAACGGCATAGCGGTGCACAGCAGTACACAGCGGTACGAACAAACGAAGCATCAACGAAGCACCATCAGCATCAGCGAGCGAGGCAGAGTGTTCGAGTACGACAAGGACGGCGCGTCCATCTACCGCCAGTCCTTCGCCACCATCCGCGCCGAGGCGGACCTCGGCGGGCTGCCGCCGGACGTCAGCCGGGTCGCGGTGCGCATGATCCACGCCTGTGGGATGACCGACCTCGTACGGGACCTCGCGTACTCCCCGCAGGTCGTGGCCCGGGCCCGCGAGGCCCTGCTCGCCGGGGCGCCGATCCTGTGCGACGCGAACATGGTCGCCAGCGGCGTCACCCGCAAGCGCCTGCCCGCGGACAACGAGGTGCTGTGCACCCTCACCGACCCGTCCGTGCCCGACCTGGCCCGGCGCATGGGCACCACGCGCAGCGCCGCCGCGCTGGAACTGTGGCGCGAGAAGCTGGACGGCGCGGTGGTGGCCGTCGGCAACGCGCCCACCGCCCTGTTCCGGCTCCTGGAGATGGTGGCCGAGGGCGCGCCGCGCCCGGCCGCCGTCCTCGGCATACCGGTCGGCTTCATCGGCGCCGCCGAATCCAAGGACGCCCTGGCCGGCAGCCCGCTGGGCCTGGAATACCTGGTGGTGCGGGGGCGGCGCGGCGGCAGCGCCATGGCCGCGGCCGCCATCAACGCGATAGCGAGCGAGGAAGAGTGAGCGAGCAGCATCCGCAGACGACGGGCCGGCTGTACGGGGTGGGGCTCGGCCCCGGCGACCCGTCGCTGATGACCGTACGGGCCGTCGAGGTCATCGCGGCGGCCGACGTCGTCGCGTACCACAGCGCCCGGCACGGCCGCTCCATCGCGCGTTCCATCGCCGAACGCCACCTGCGCCCCGACCACATCGAGGAGCGCCTGGTCTACCCCGTCACGACGGAGACCACGGACCACCCCGGCGGCTACCGGGGCGCCATGGAGGAGTTCTACGAGGAGGCCGCGGCGCGGCTGGCCGCGCACCTCGACGCCGGGCGCACGGTGGCCGTGCTCGCGGAGGGCGACCCGCTCTTCTACAGCTCCTACATGCACATGCACAAGCGCCTCGCGGACCGCTACCCCACCGAGGTGATCCCCGGGGTCACCTCGGTGAGCGCCGCGGCCGCACGGCTCGGCGAGCCGCTCGTCGAGGGCGAGGAGGTGCTCACGATCCTGCCCGGCACCCTGCCCGAGGAGGAGCTCGCGGCGCGGCTCGCGTCCACCGACTCGGCCGTCGTCATGAAGCTCGGCCGCACCTTCCCCGCCGTCCGCGGTGCGCTGGAGCGGGCGGGGCGGCTCGACGAGGCGCGCTACGTCGAGCGCGCCACGATGAGCGGCGAGCGCACGGGGCGGCTCGCCGACGTGGACCCGGAGTCGGTCCCGTACTTCTCGGTGGCCGTGCTGCCGAGCCGCGTGGACGCCGAGCCCGGTGCGGAACGGGGCGAGGTCGTGGTCGTCGGGCTCGGCCCGGCCGGCCCGCTGTGGCTCACGCCCGAGGCGCGCGGCGAGCTGGCGGCCGCGCAGGACGTCGTCGGCTACAGCACGTACGTGGACCGGGTGCCCGTGCGGCCGGGCCAGCGGCGGCACGCGTCCGACAACAAGGTGGAGTCCGAGCGCGCCGAGTTCGCGCTGGACCTGGCGCGGCAGGGGCGGCGCGTCGCCGTGGTCTCCTCCGGCGACCCCGGCGTCTTCGCGATGGCCACGGCCGTCCTGGAGGTGGCCTCCGAGGGCCCGTACCGCGACATCCCGGTACGGGTCGTGCCGGGCATGACCGCCGCCCACGCGGCGGCCGCGCGGGCCGGTGCGCCGCTCGGCCACGACTACGCGGTGATCTCGCTCTCCGACCGGCTCAAGCCGTGGGAGGTCATCGCGGAGCGGCTGCGGTCCGCGGCCTCCGCGGACCTGGTCCTCGCCCTGTACAACCCCGGCTCCCGCAGCCGCGTCTGGCAGGTCGGCAAGGCCCGCGAACTGCTCCTGGAATTCCGCTCCCCGGACACCCCGGTCGTCCTGGGCCGCGACGTGGGCGGCCCCGAGGAGAGCGTACGCATCGTCCGCCTCGGCGAACTCGACCCGGCCGAGGTCGACATGCGCACGATCCTGCTCGTGGGCTCGACCCAGACCCGCGCGGTCCGCCGCACGGCGGAAGGCTCCCCGGAGGAAATCGTCTGGACGCCGCGGCGGTATCCGGAGGGATGACGCACGGGTAACGGCGGGGCCCGGCCCCGCCGGGCCCCGCCGTGGTGGTTACGCGCCGCGGCCGCGGATCCAAGGGGCCGGGCCGCCCCTTGACCCGGCCCTCCCTTCCGCCGCAACGGCGATCGGCCACGACGTACGTACCCGGCGGTGCCGGGCTCACACGAGGGTTGTACGGCACCGCCGGACTCCACCATCGTGGTCACTCGCCGCGGCGGCGGACTCAAGGGACCGCCCCGGCCCCTTCCACCCGGCTGGTGAGACGAAGTCCGGGTAGTCGTCAGGCGCCCGGCAGGGGGAGGTGGCGGAGCCACTGGATCGCGTCCGCCGGGCAGGAGGCCGTCGTCACACCCGGCGGCGTCGGGGGGCGCCGGACCACCACGACCGGAATGCCCGCTTCGCGGGCCGCCGTGAGTTTGCCCGACGTTGCCGCCGCGCCGCTGTCCTTCGTCACGAGGACGTCGATGCGGTGCCGCCGGATCAGTTCGCGTTCGCCCTCGACCGTGAAGGGGCCTCGGTCCAGGAGGACCTCCATGCGGGCCGGTGCCGGGGGCTCGGGGGCGTCCACGGAGCGGACGAGGAACCACAGCCGGTCGAGGTGGGCGAAGGCGGCGAGGCCCATGCGGCCGGTGGTGAGGAAGATCCGTTCGCCCAGCGCGGGCAGCGCCGCCGCGGCCTCCTCCAGCGAGCCCGTGTCGTGCCAGTCGTCGCCCGGACCTGCGACCCAGCCGGGGCGCCGGACGGCGAGCAGGGGAACATGGACCTCTGCGGCGGCCCGCGCCGCGTTGAAACTGATCGTGCCGGCGAAAGGATGGGTGGCGTCGATGAGCGCGTCCACCTGCTGCTCGCGCAGCCACCGGGCGAGGCCGCTAGGGCCTCCGAACCCCCCGATACGGACCTGCCCCGCCGGCAGCCGCGGCTGCGCCACGCGCCCGGCCAGGGACGTGGTGACCCGGAGCCCGGGGTCCGCGGCGAGCTCGCCGGCCAGCCTGCGCGCCTCGGTCGTGCCGCCCAGGATCAGGATGTGGCGTTCGGCCCCCACGTCGTGCCCTTCTGTTCGCCTTCGGGTCGCGGCCGGTCGTTCCACCCCGCCGGTCCCCCACATTGTGGTCGTTCGCCGTCGCGGCGGGAAATTCTTCCGGAGTACTCCATGACCGACGCCACCACCGATGCACCGGGCAAGGTCACCGGCGGGCGCACCGCGCAACTGCAGCACACCGGCCTGCGCCACGGCTGGACCACGGGCGCCTGCGCGACGGCCGCGACCACCGCCGCGTACACCGCTCTCCTCACGGGCGAGTTCCCCGACCCCGTGACGATCACCCTGCCCAAGGGGCAGACGCCCGCGTTCGCGCTGGCCGCGGAGGAGCTCCGCGACGGCGACGGCGACGCCGGCCGTTCCGCCATGGCCGGCATCGTCAAGGACGCCGGTGACGATCCGGACGTCACGCACGGCGCGCTGGTCCGTTCGACGGTGCGGATCCTCCCGCCGGGTTCCGGCGTCGTGTTCCGGGCCGGGCCGGGCGTCGGCACCGTGACCCGCCCCGGGCTGCCCCTGGACGTGGGCGAGCCCGCGATCAATCCCGTGCCGCGGCAGATGATCCGCGACCACGTCGCCGGGGTCGCGGCCCGGTACGGCGGCACGGGGGACGTCGAGGTCGAGGTGTCGGTCGATCACGGCGCGGAGATCGCCCGCTCCACCTGGAACCCGCGCCTGGGCATCCTGGGCGGCATCTCGATCCTGGGCACGACGGGCATCGTCGTGCCGTACTCGTGCTCGGCGTGGATCGACAGCATCCGGCGGGGCGTGGACGTGGCCCGGGCGGCGGGCCGCCGCCACGTGGCGGGCTGTACGGGGTCGACGTCGGAGAAGGTCGCCGTGGCCGTGCACGGCCTGCCGGAGGACGCCCTGCTGGACATGGGCGACTTCGCGGGGGCGGTGCTCAAGTACATCCGCCGGCACCCGGTGGACCGGCTCACCGTCGCGGGCGGCTTCGCCAAGCTGTCGAAGCTGGCGGCGGGCCACCTCGACCTGCACTCGGGCCGCTCGCAGGTGGACAAGGGGTTCCTCGCGGAGCTGGCCCGGCACGGCGGCGCCGGCGAGGAGCTGGCGGCCGCGGTCACTTCCGCCAACACGGGCCTGGAGGCCCTGCGGCTGTGCGAGGCCGCGGGCGTCCCGCTCGGCGACCTGGTCGCGGCCACGGCCCGCGAGGAGGCCCTCGCGGTGCTGCGCGGGGCGCCCGTCGCGGTCGACGTGATCTGCATCGACCGCGCGGGCACGATCGTGGGCCGCGCGGAGCCCGCAGGCCCGCGCGGCGCTCACGGCCAGGGTTAGCGCAGCGTGTTGAGCGCCGTGGCGGCGGCCGCGGGCTTGTCCTTCACCGGCTTCGGGAGCGCACCGCAGAACTCACCCTCGAACATGTTCTCGAAGGGCGGGCTCTCGTTGAGCCAGTCACCGTTGATGTTGAAGGTGAGCATGTGCTTGCCGTCACGGGTGCCCGCGGACCCGCTGAGGGAGCCCCAGACGACGCCGTCGTGCCCGTAGACCTGCACGCCGCAGGACAGCTTGCGGGAGATGATGCCGAGCCCGTAGGTGTAGTGCTCGCCGGTCTCGACGGTCGTGAGCATCGCGTCGAGCTGCTTCTTGGGCAGCAGCTTGCCCTGCAGCAGTGCGCTGTAGAAGCGGTTGAGGTCGCCGCTGGTGCTCACGACCTCGCCCGTGGCGCCGGACCAGGACGGCCGGTACTCGGTGGCGTCGTGGATCTCCGGGCCCGGGTTGGGCACGTAGAGCTTGGAGTAGCCGACGGGGTGCGGCGCGGGCAGCTTCGGGTCGGTGCCCGGGAAGGTGGTCTCCTTCAGGCCCAGCGGCTTGACGATGCGCCGCTCGACCTCGCGGGCGTAGGGCTTCCCCGTCACCTTCTCGATGATCATGCCGCCGAGCACGAAGTTGGTGTTGGAGTACCGCCAGCCCTTGCCGGGCTCGAAGTCCGGGCCGTACTTGATGCCCATGGCGACGATCTGCTCGGGCGTCTTGATGTCGTAGCGGTGCTCGAAGAAGCCGGGGCCGTTCATCTCCTTGTCCCACTCCGGGGTGTACACCATGTCGTGCACGCCGCTGGTGTGGTTGAGGAGCTGACGGATCGTGATCTTGTTGGCGTCGTAGCCGTTGCCCTTGACGACGCCGGGCAGGCGGCTCTCCAGGGAGTCGTCGAGGCTGAGCTTGCCCTCGGCCTCCAGCTGCAGCAGGACCGTGGCGACGAAGGACTTGGTGATGCTGCCCGCGCGGAAGTGGTCGGCCGCGGTGCGCTTGCGCTTCGTCGCGGTGTCCGCGTAGCCCGCGGAGCCGGACCAGGTGCCCTTGGGCGTACGGGCCTCGGCGGCCACGCCCGGCATGTCGGCGGCGACCAGGCCGTTCAGGGCCTCCTGCGTGGCGGCGTGCGCCTTGTCCGCGCCCGGCGCCGTCGCGGCGGCGGCCGGGACGACCGCCGTGCCGACGACCGCGGTCGCCGTGAGGGCGACGAGCGTGGCCCTCAGGACCTTGGATACGTGCTGCGACATGCGCTTCCCCCCTGGGAAATGGCGTGGCCGGACGAGCGGCCACATGATCATTTGGGGGTAAGCATAGGCTGCCCTCAGTTTGCGCAGCGGCCGCCCTGGTCCTGGTCCCGCTCCCGGTCCGCCGAGTAGAGGTAGCTGTCGGGGAACTGCTCCGCGGCCAGCGTGCGGCCCACGACGATGACCGCGGTACGGACCACGCCCGCTTCCTTGATCTTCCCGGCGATGTCGGCGAGCGTGCCGCGCAGGACCAGCTCGTCGGGGCGGCTGGCCATGGCGACGACGGCGGCGGGGCAGTCGGGGCCGTAGTGCGGGAGGAGCTCGGAGACGATCCGCTCGGGGTAGCGCGCGGCCAGGTGCAGGACGAGCAGGGCGCCGCTGCGGCCGAGGGTCGCGAGGTCCTCGCCGGGGGGCATGGGCGTGGCCTGCTGCGAGATGCGCGTGAGGATCACGGTCTGGCCCACCGTCGGCACGGTCAGCTCACGGCCGAGCGCTGCCGCGGCCGCGGCGAAGGCGGGGACGCCCGGCACGATCTCGTACGGGATGCCCGCCGCGTCGAGGCGGCGCATCTGCTCGGCGACGGCGCTGAACACCGAGGGGTCGCCCGAGTGCAGGCGCGCCACGTCGTGGCCCGCCTCGTGGGCGCGGACGAACTCCTCGGTGATCTGGTCCAGGTTCAGCCCGGCCGTGTCCACGAGGCGGGCGTCCGGCGGGCACTCGGCGAGGAGTTCGCGCGGGACGAGGCTGCCCGCGTACAGGCAGACGCCGCAGCGGGCGAGCGTGCGGGCGCCGCGCACCGTAATGAGGTCGGCGGCGCCGGGGCCGGCACCGATGAAGTACACGGTCATGACTGGAAGTTCCCCTCGGGAGCGGTGTGCGGGTCGGGGTCGGTGGGCTTGACCGCTGACCACTGCGTCACCGGCATCGCCTGACGCCAGCCGGTGAAGCCTCCCACGGGGACGGCGTGCGCCACCGCCAGGCGGGTCAGCTCGCCTCCGTGACGCCGGTACCACTCGGTGAGCAGCGCCTCGGATTCGAGGGTGACCGTGTTGGCCACCAGGCGGCCGCCCGGGGGCAGCGCCTCCCAGCAGGCGGCCAGCAGGCCCGGCGCCGTCAGGCCCCCGCCGATGAAGACCGCGTCCGGGGCGGGCAGTTCCGCGAGGGCTGCGGGCGCGGCGCCGGTCACCACGCGGAGGGCCGGGACGCCGAGCGCTTCGGCGTTGCGGGTGATGCGGGGCGCCCTCGCGGGGTCGCGCTCCACGCTGACGGCCCTGCAGGTGCGGTGCGCCCGCATCCATTCGATCGCGATCGAGCCGGAGCCGCCGCCCACGTCCCACAGGAGCTCGCCGGGGGCCGGGGCCAGGGCGGCGAGCGTGGCCGCGCGGACGTGGCGCTTCGTCAGCTGTCCGTCGTGCTCGAAGGCGTCGTCGGGCAGGCCGGGCGTGAGCGGGAGGCGGAGGGCGCCGGGGGTGCGGCGGCAGGCGACGGCGATGACGTTCAGGGCGTCGCCCGGCGGGTGCGGCCAGTCGTCGGCGGTGCCCTCGACGCGGCGCTCGGCCGGGGCGCCGAGCTGCTCCAGGACCGTCATCCGGCTCGGGCCGAAGCCGCGCGAGCGCAGGTGCGCGGCGACCTCGGCCGGGGTGTCCGAGCCCGCGCTGAGGACGAGCAGGTGGCGGCCGTCGTGCAGGGCCGCGGTGAGCGCGGCCAGCGGGCGGCCGACGAGACTGACGACCTCCGCCTCCTCCAGCGGCAGCCCGAGCCGGGCGCACGCGTACGAGACGGAGGACGGGTGCGGGAGCACGCGGAGGGCCGCCGGGCCGGCGGCGTCGGCGAGGGTGCGGCCGATGCCGAAGAACATGGGGTCACCGCTGGCGAGCACGCACACGCGGCGCCCGGCGTGCGCGGCCAGCAGGCCCGGGACGGCGGGGCGCAGCGGGGAGGGCCAGGCGACGCGCTCGGCGGCGCACTCGCCGGGCAGCAGGCCCAGCT
Organism: Streptomyces roseifaciens; assembly: GCF_001445655.1. Taxonomy (NCBI): domain Bacteria; kingdom Bacillati; phylum Actinomycetota; class Actinomycetes; order Kitasatosporales; family Streptomycetaceae; genus Streptomyces; species Streptomyces roseifaciens. The sequence continues at coordinate 864,566 of NZ_LNBE01000003.1, read as the reverse complement.
GGCGCGGGCCGCCGATGACCACCTCGGCGCCGCGCAGGGCCTCCTGCGAGACGGGGGCGAGGCCGGGCCAGCCGTCGGCGCCGATGCCTACGACGGTGACGACGGGGGCGGGGCTCACGGGCTGACACCTCGGCATTCGCTACGGGCAGGGGCACGGGAACTCTACTGACCAGCACCGAAGCCCGACCATCCGGGCCCCGGCCGGGTGCCCGCCACCCCCTTAGGGCACGGGCGGCGCCCGGCGGCTCGGCACCGCCGGACCACGAGGTGGGGGTTGATCACCGCCGCGACGGAGGAAGCGGGCACATCCCACCACTCGGAAACCGGCGCACCGAAACCCCCGCCGCCACGGCGAACAACCCCCACGACGCGCCCCGGCGGTGCCCGGCAGGCGTCAGGTGTTGATGGTGTGGAGCCCGGTGGGGGCGACCCGGCCTCCCAGGGAGATCGTGCCCTTTCCCTCGTCGCGGGTGTGGATCACCGACGCCCGGCCTTGACTGATCGTCAGATCCCGTTCGAGCGCGGCCGTCAAGGACAGTGCCGCCGCCCCCGTCGCCTCGTCCTCCGTGATGCCGTCACCCCGGCGCGGGAAGCCGCGGGCGCGGACGTGGCCCTTCGTCTCGTCCTGCCAGGCCCAGGCGTAGAGCCAGCCCTCGCCGGGCGGCGGCGACGGGAGGGCGTCGATGTCGGCGGGCGTCGCGTACTGCTGGAGGCGGCGGCCCGTGGCCCAGGTCGCGCGGGCGCGGATCCACGTGACGCCGTCCGCCGTCCGGGACGGCACGTCTCCGGCCGGCGGCCGCAGCACGTCCGCCGCGTACCCGTGCTGCCGCAGCAGCCATGCCACGCCCACCAGCGGGTGCCCGGCGAAGGCCAGACGCCCGCTCGGGGTGTGGATGTCGACGACGCCGCGCCCGGCGTCGTCGACGAACACCGTTTCGCTGAAGCCCAGTTCCGCGGCCAGCCGCTGCCGTTCCGCCGCGTCGGGAACGGCCGGCCCGTCGGCGACGACTCCGAGGGGGTTGCCCCCGGCCGCTCCGTCCGGGCCGCCGGTGAACACTCGCAGGACGTGGACGTCCACGTACGGCTACCAGCCGGCCGGGCTGTAGTCCTTGAGGAAGCAGCCGTAGAGGTCCTCGCCCTGCTCGCCCCGGACGATCGGGTCGTAGACGCGCGCGGCGCCGTCGACCAGGTCGAGGGGGGCGTGGAAGCCGGCCTCGGCGAGCCGGACCTTGTCCGGGTGGGGCCGCTCGTCCGTGATCCAGCCCGTGTCGACGCTGGTCATGAGGATGTTGTCGGTCTGGAACATCTCCTCGGCGCTGGTGCGCGTGAGCATGTTCAGCGCGGCCTTGGCCATGTTGGTGTGCGGGTGGCCCGCGCCCTTGTAGCCGCGGCTGAAGACGCCCTCCATGGCGGAGACGTTCACCACGTACTTGCGGCGCGCAGGCGACGCGGCCATCGTCGGCCGCAGCCGGTTGACCAGGACGAACGGCGCGGTGACGTTGCACAGCTGCACTTCGAGCAGCTCGACGGGGTCGACCTCGCCGACGGCCTGGATCCAGGTGTTGGTGGCGTCCAGGTCGGGGACGAGGCCGCCGGCGTCGATGGCGGTGCCGGCCTCGACGCGGGCGAGGGACGCGGAGCCGCTGGTGAGCGCGAGCTCGGTGAGGGCCTGCGGGGTGAGCTCGTCGTGCTTGCTGCCGGCGGGGGCGGGCAGCGCGGCCTGGGCACCGCTGCCGAAGGCGCCGAAGACCTCCGAGGCGGGCAGCTCGCCGGCGGGCAGCGGGGCGGCCTCGGCGCTGATGAGCTCGCGGTAGGCGGCCGGGGTGCGGCGGACGGTCTGGGCCGCGTTGTTGATCAGGATGTCGAGCGGGCCCTCGGCGCTGACGGAGTCGGCGAGGGCGACGACCTGCGCCGGGTCGCGCAGGTCGATGCCGACGACCTTGAGCCGGTGCAGCCAGTCCGCGCTGTCCTCCATCGCCTTGAAGCGGCGGATGGCGTCGTTGGGGAAGCGCGTGGTGATCGTGGTGTGCGCGCCGTCGCGGAGCAGCCGCAGCGCGATGTACATGCCGATCTTGGCGCGGCCGCCGGTGAGCAGGGCCCGCCGGCCGGTCAGGTCGGTGCGGGCGTCGCGGCGGGCGCGGTTCTCCGCCGCACACGGCTGGCAGAGCTGGTGGTAGAACGCGTCGACCTCGGTGTAGCGGCCCTTGCAGGTGTAGCAGGACCGGGGGCGCTCGAGGATGCCGACGATCTGGGTGGTGGCGGTGGCGGCGAGCGGGATGCCGCGGGTCTCGTCGTCGATCCGGTCGGCGGCACCGGTGGCCGTGGCCTCGGTGACCGACTTGTCGTGGGCGGTCTTGGCGGCCCGGCGCTCCTGGCGGCGGCGCTGCTTGACCGTGCGGTAGATGCCGGACGTGGCCCGGCGGACGGCGATGGCGTCGGGGTGGTCGACGGGCAGCTCGTCGAGCTCCTCGAGCACGCTCAGGCAGATCGCCATGCGCTCGGGGTCGATGCCGGGCCCGTACTCGCCCTCTGCGTCTGCGCCTGCGCGGCTGTCTTCAGTGACCTCGGTGACCGTCATCGCCGCTGTTGTGTCCCAGTTCGTCTGTTCGAATGAAGCTTCCAGGGAACTGTACGTAGACAGCGGTGGTGTCACCAAACCCGCAGGCGCGAGCGTTGCGGCACAGGATACGCACCCGTCCCCCGCGCCGCATGCATCACATACCACTTATTGGGTCTTCCGGGTTAATTATGCCCTTCAGCGCCTATATCGGGCCAATCTCCACAGTTACACCGGACACAATTACCGCTCACCACCCATGAGAAAGGTTTAGCCATGTCGCGTATCGCCAAGGCCGCCGCCCTGACCGTCGCCGCCGGCGTCGCCGTGACGGGCGCTGCCGGAGTCGCCTCCGCAGGTTCCGGAGCGAACGGCGCGGCCGTCGGCTCGCCCGGCGTCATCTCCGGCAACGTCATTCAGGTCCCGATTCAGATCCCGATCAACCTCTGCGGTAACTCGATCGACATCGTCGGTCTCCTGAACCCGACCTTCGGCAACACCTGCATCAACGCCGATTAGTGACCCCCGCGCCCCGGTGGGACCACCGGACCCACCAGCGCGGTAGGCGCGGGAAGGGTTACAGTCAGCCGCCGGAATCCTGACCTGCGCTTTCGTGGCGCCCATCACGTTCTTCGTGGTGGGCGCCACGGTCGTGTCCGGCGTCCTCGCGCCCCTCCCCGCCGTCGTCCGCGGCGGAGCGGCCCGGACGCTGGGCGCCGGGGAGATCGGGTATCTCCACGACGGGCGGGAGGTCGGGGGTCAAGTGCGTATGCCCTGAGGTCATCGCTGGTGCCTGCCTTGTCGGAGGTCCTGGGGGGAAGAGGGAGTCCCGGGGAGAGGGGGCCGGGGGAAAGACGCGGCCCGGGGAAAGGGGTCCCGGGAAGGGGGTCCCGGGGAAATGGGTCCCGGGGAAAGGCGTCCCGGGGAAAGAGGAGACCCGGTCAGCCGGGGGCCGGGGTGCGCTGCGGCGTCCCCGCGGGGCCGAGCTCGTCGCGCAGCCGCGCGCAGGTCCGGCTGAGGATGCGGGATATCTGCATCTGGGATACGCCGAGGCGCGCGCCTATCTGCTTCTGGGTGAGGTTGCCGAAGAAGCGCCAGTACAGGACGTACTTCTCCCGCTCGGGGAGCGCCCTCAGCAGCGGCTTGAGGGACTGGCGGTCGACGACGAGGTCCAGCGCCCGGTCCACGCCGCCGAGGGTGTCGGCGAGCGGGAGGTCGTCGGCGCCCAGGACCGGGTGGTCCAGCGACAGGGTGTTGTGCACGCCCTCGGCGGCCAGGCCCCGGCGCACCTCGTCCTCGGACAGTCCGCACTCCGCGGCGAGCTCGGCCGGGCTCGGCCGGGTCCGGGCGCCGCGCTGGCCGAGGGCGGCCTGGGCGGAGCGCACGGCCGTGCGCAGCTCCTGGTCGCGGCGCGGGATGTGCAGCGACCACGCGTGGTCGCGGATGTGCCGCTTGAGCTCGCCGACGATCGTGGGCACGGCGAAGGTCTCGAAGGCGTGGCCGAGCCGGGGGTCGTACCGGTCCACGGCGTTGACCAGCCCCAGCGCCGCGACCTGCCGCAGGTCCGCGGGGCTCTCGCCGCTGCTGCGGAAGCGCAGGCTGATGCGCTCCGCCATGGGCAGCCAGGCGGCGATGACGTCCTGCCGCAGCCGCTCGCGCTCCGCACCGGCCGGCAGTTCCGCCATGCGGTCGAAGGAATCGGCGGTGTCGGGGGCGTCCCGGTTGCGCCGGCGCATCGTCTGGGCCATGGTCACGGTCCTCCTCGCTCCTGAGCAAAAGGAGTGCCTGCCGGCCGGAAGCACCTTCCGGTAGTTGCGGCTGCCCCCGCGGGGCACCTGCAAACTGGTCGGCGGATCGCCCCGGCCGTGCCGCGGGGCGGTGGCCGGGGGGCCGGCCACGTCCTCCAAGGATCACCCTGCGGGCCCGTTCCCGCGACTCGGAGCGCCGGGGGTGGCACACAGGGTGACGTTGCTCCGGGTGGCGGCGGGACGGCAGGGGCCGGAGGGGTCCGCACGGCGGGCCGGGCGGACCGCAAACTGGCCGGACAGCCCCTACGCGGGGAGGCCGGGGTGCTGGAAGCGTTTCCCGTGCCCGGTGGCGGGTACCCGGCACGCGTCCCGAGGAGGCCGTACATGCCCGAGCACGCCGACCGCACCGCCGGACCGCGACCGGACGGCCCCGCCGACGAGGAACTGGCGGCGCTCGACGCCCACTGGCGCGCGGCGAACTATCTGGCCGCCGGCCAGATCTACCTGCTGAGCAACCCCCTGCTGACCGTGCCCCTGGAGCCCGAGCACATCAAGCCCCGCCTGCTCGGCCACTGGGGCACCTCCCCCGGCCTCAACCTCGTCCACACCCACCTCAACCGCGTCGTCAAGGCGCGCGGGCTGGACGCCGTCTGCATCTGGGGTCCGGGGCACGGCGGGCCGGCCGTCCTCGCGAACTCCTGGCTGGACGGCAGCTACAGCGCGGTCTACCCGGACGTCGGCCGCGACGCCGACGGCATGGAGCGGCTGTTCCGCCAGTTCTCCTTCCCCGGCGGGGTGCCCAGTCACGTCGCCCCCGAGACGCCCGGCTCCCTCCACGAGGGCGGCGAGCTCGGCTACTCCCTCGCCCACGCCTACGGCGCCGCGCTCGACAACCCCGGCCTGCTCGTGGCGTGCGTCATCGGCGACGGCGAGGCGGAGACGGGGCCGCTGGCCACGTCCTGGCACGCGAACAAGTTCCTCGACCCGGTGCACGACGGCGCGGTCCTGCCCGTCCTCCACCTCAACGGCTACAAGATCGACAACCCGGCGGTGCTGTCCCGGCTGCCCGAGGGCGAGCTGGACCGGCTGCTGCGCGGCTACGGCCACGAGCCGATCCACGTCACCGGGGACGATCCGGTGGAGGTGCACCGCGCGCTCGCCCACGCGATGGACCGGGCCCTGGACCACATCGCCCTCGCCCAGCGCGCCGCCCGCGAGGAGGGCGTGGCCGACCGGCCGCACTGGCCGGTGATCGTGCTGCGCACGCCCAAGGGCTGGACCGGCCCGGACGTGGTGGACGGCCTGCCCGTCGAGGGCACCTGGCGCTCCCACCAGGTGCCGCTGGCCGGGGTGCGCGACAACCCCGACCACCTGCGGCAGCTGGAGCGCTGGCTGCGCTCGTACCGGCCGGAGGAGCTCTTCGACGAGGACGGGCGGCCGCGCCCGGAGGTCCTCGCCCACGTACCGGAGGGCGAGCGGCGGCTCGGCGCCAACCCGCACGCCAACGGCGGCCTGCTCACCCGCTCCCTGCCGCTGCCCCCGCTGGAGCACTACGCGGTGCCCGTCGACAAGCCCGGCGCGTCGCTGCACGAGCCGACGCGGGTGCTCGGCGGCCTGCTGGCCCAGATCATGGCCGACACGGCCGGCAGCCGGAACTTCCGCGTCGTCGGGCCGGACGAGACCACCTCCAACCGGCTCGACGCCCTCTACGCGGCCACCGGCAAGGCGTGGCAGGCCGCGGTGCTGCCCGTCGACGAGCACCTCGCCCGCGACGGCCGCGTCATGGAAGTGCTCTCCGAACACCTCTGCCAGGGCTGGCTGGAGGGCTACACCCTCACCGGCCGGCACGGCCTGTTCTCCTGCTACGAGGCGTTCATCCACATCGTGGACTCGATGGTCAACCAGCACATCAAGTGGCTCGGGACCGCGCGCACGCTCCCCTGGCGCCGGCCCGTCCCCTCCCTCAACTACCTTCTGACGTCGCACGTGTGGCGCCAGGACCACAACGGCTTCTCCCACCAGGACCCCGGCTTCGTCGACCACGTCCTCAACAAGAGCCCCGAGGTGGTGCGGGTCTACCTCCCGCCGGACGCCAACACCCTGCTGTCGGTGGCCGATCACGTGCTGCGCAGCCGCGACTACGTCAACGTCGTCGTGGCGGGCAAGCAGCCCTGCTTCGACTGGCTCGGCCTCGACGAGGCCCGCGCGCACTGCGCCCGCGGCGCGGGGATCTGGGAGTGGGCGGGCACGGAGAACGGGGACCGGCCGCCGGACGTCGTCCTGGCCTGCGCCGGCGACGTCCCCACCCAGGAGGTGCTGGCGGCGGCCGACCTGCTCCGCCACGAGCTGCCCCAGCTCGCCGTACGGGTCGTCAACGTCGTCGACATGACACGGCTGTTGCCGCGCGAGGAGCATCCGCACGGGATGAGCGACGCGGAGTACGACGCGCTGTTCACCACGGACCGGCCCGTCGTCTTCGCCTACCACGGCTACCCGTGGCTGATCCACCGCCTCGCCTACCGCCGCACCGGCCACGCCAACCTGCACGTGCGCGGCTACAAGGAGGCGGGCACCACGACCACCCCGTTCGACATGGTCGTCCGCAACGACCTCGACCGCTACCGCCTCGTCATGGACGTCGTCGACCGCGTGCCCGGCCTCGGCGTCCGCGCGGCGTCCGTGCGCCAGGCCATGGCGGACGCCCGCACCCGTCACCACGCGTGGATCCGGGAACACGGGGTGGACATGCCGGAGGTGGCGGACTGGAGCTGGCCGGGGTGACACGACGGCCCATGTGACGTGCACCCGCGTGACGTGCGTCACCCCGGCGAAACCTTGACGGCCCGGGCGTGTAATCGATTACCTGACCGGCACGACAGCGGCACGAAATCGATTGCACATCGGGGACCGGGAGGCGCAGCGCCATGGCGAACATCAAGGACGTCGCCGAGCGGGCCGGCGTCTCCGTCGCCACCGTCTCCCGCGTCCTCAACGGCCGCTCGCCCGTGGCCGAGACCCGCGAGCGCGTGCTGGCCGCCGTGGCCGAGCTGGGCTACCGGCCCAACGTCGTCGCCCGCGCCCTGCGCACCGCCCGGACCCGTACGCTCGGGCTGGTCATCAGCGACCTGCGCAACCCCTTCTTCACCGAACTGGCCGACGCGGTCGAGCAGGAGGCCCGGCGGCTGGGGTACAGCCTGATCATCGGGAACGCCGGCGAGAGCCCGGAGCAGCAGGACGACCACATCCGCACCCTCCTCGACCGGCGCATCGACGGCCTGCTGGTCAGCTCGGCCGGCACCGGCTCGGCCATGCTCGGCGAGGCCGTCGCCGCCGGCACCCCGCTCGTGCTCCTCGACCGCGAGGTGCCGGGCGTCGCCGCCCCGTGCGTACGGGCGGAGGGGCGGGCCGCGCTGACGGAGCTGGCCGCGCACCTTGCGGCGCTGGGGCGGCGCCGGCCGGCCGTCATCGTCGCGCCGGCCGGCACGCCCGTCGGGGACGAGCGCCTGGAGTCCTTCCGCACGGCCCTCGCCGCGCACGGCATCCCCCTGCCGCCCGAGCGCATCGGCTCGTCGCCCGACCTGCGCCCGGAGGGCGGCAGGCAGGTGATGCGGCGGCTGCTGGACCTCGCGGAACCGCCGGACGCCGTGCTGGCCACCGACAACCTGATGGCGCTCGGCGCCCTGGACGAGGTGCGGGCGCGGGGGCTGCGCGTCCCCTCCGACGTGGCACTCGTCGCCTTCGACGACGTGGCGTGGTTCGCCCACCTCGACCCGCCGCTGACCGCCGTCGCCCAGCCGACGCGCGAGCTGGGCCGGGCCGCCGTGCACACGCTGCTGGAGCGGATCGAGGGGCGCGAGGCGCCGTCGGTGCTGCTCCCCGCGCACCTCGTGCGGCGCCGCTCGTGCGGCGAACCACCGACCGACTGACATCGGGCCGACCGACATCGGGCCGACTGACATCAGGACAGGAGAGGGGCAGCGCATGACCGGCGTCGACGACGACGTACCGGGCGGCCGCGAACTGCTGCGGGTCGAAGGCGTCACCAAGTCGTTCCCGGGCGTCCGCGCCCTGGACGGGGTCGACTTGAGCCTCCGCGCGGGAGAGGTGCACGTCCTCCTCGGCGAGAACGGCGCCGGCAAGAGCACGCTGATCAAGATGCTCTCCGGCGTCCACCGGCCCGACGGGGGCCGCATCCTGATGGACGGCCGCGAGGCCGCGGTCCGCTCCGCGCACGACGCGGAACGGCTCGGCATCGCCACCATCCACCAGGAGTTCAACCTCGTCCCCGGACTGACCGTCGCCGAGAACATCTTCCTGGGCCGCCAGCCGCGCACCGCACTCGGGCTGATCGACAAGCGCACCATGCGCGCCCGGGCGGCCGAGCTGCTGCGCCGCGTCCGGCTGGACGTCTCCCCCGCCGCACCGGTCGCCGGGCTCGGCATCGCCCGGCTCCAGATGGTCGAGATCGCCAAGGCCCTGAGCCTGGACGCCCGCGTCCTGATCATGGACGAGCCGACGGCGGTGCTCACCTCCGATGAGGTGGGCACGCTCTTCGCCATCGTGCGCGAGCTGCGCGACAGCGGCGTGGGCGTCATCTTCATCACCCACCACCTGGACGAGATCGCCGCGCTCGGGGACCGGGTGACGGTGCTGCGCGACGGCCGTTCGGTGGCCGAAGTGCCCGCCACGACGGACGAGAACGAGCTGATCCGGCTGATGGTCGGCCGCGACATCGCCGAGCAGTACCCGCGCGAGCGGCCCGCGGAGCCCGGGGCGCCGCTCCTGCGCGTGCGCGGGCTGACCCGCGCACCCGCCTTCAGCGACGTCGGCTTCGACGTCCGGGCCGGGGAGGTCGTGGGCCTCGCGGGACTGGTCGGCGCGGGCCGTACGGAGGTGGCGCGGGCGCTGTTCGGCGTCGACCGCTACGACGCCGGGACCGTCGAGGTCGACGGCCGGGCGCCGGCGCGCGGCGACGTGCGGGCGGCGATGCGGGCCGGGGTCGGCCTCGTCCCCGAGGACCGCAAGGGCCAGGGCCTGCTGCTGGACGCCTCGCTGGGCGACAACCTCACCCTGGCCCGGCTGGAGCAGGACGCCCGGGGCGGGTTCGTCGACCGGCGCGGACAGCGCCGGCGGGCGGCCGAGGTCGCCGAGCGGCTCAAGGTGCGCATGAGCGGGCTGGAGCAGACCGCGCGCACCCTCTCCGGTGGCAACCAGCAGAAGGTCGTCATCGGCAAGTGGCTGCTGGCCGGGGCCCGGCTGCTGATCCTCGACGAGCCGACGCGCGGCGTCGACGTCGGCGCGAAGGTCGAGATCTACCGGCTCGTCAACGAGCTGACGGCGGCGGGCTGCGCGGTGCTGATGATCTCCAGCGACCTGCCCGAGGTGCTCGGCATGAGCGACCGGGTGCTGGTCATGGCCCAGGGCCGGATCGCCGGCGAGCTGTCGGGCGAACGGGCCACGCAGGACGCGGTGATGGAACTGGCCGTCCGGCCGGTGCACACCGGGAACACGTACGAAGCGAGCGCGATGGAGGGCTCCGATGTCGGCTGAGGTGCTGCGGGCGCCCGGGAGCAGTACGGGGCAGTGGTTCACGAGAGCGGTGCTCCGCAACGGCCCGCTGGGCGGCCTGGTCGCCCTGGTCGTGGTGATGGCAGCGCTGTCCCGGGACTTCCTCAACGGGCAGAACCTCCTCAACGTGGGCGTGCAGGCGTCGGTGACGGCGATCCTCGCGTTCGGCGTGACCTTCGTGATCGTGTCGGCGGGCATCGACCTGTCCGTCGGCTCGGTGGCCGCGCTCTCCGCGACCGTCGTCGCCTGGGCGGCGACGAAGGAGGGCCTGCCGGTCTGGGTCGCCGTGCTGCTCGGCCTCGCGGTGGGCGCGGGCGCCGGCCTGCTCTCCGGCGCCCTCGTCGCGTACGGGAGACTTCCCGCCTTCATCGCCACCCTGGCGATGCTCTCGGTCGGCCGCGGCCTGGCCCTCGTGATCTCCGGGGGTTCCCCCATCGCCTTCCCCTCGTCCGTCGGCCGGCTCGGCGACACCCTCGGCGGCCGGCTGCCCGTGCCGGTCCTCGTGACGGTCGCCATGGGGGCGCTCGCTGCGCTGGTCCTGGCCCGTACGTACACCGGCCGCGCGATGTTCGCGATCGGCGGCAACGAGGAGGCGGCCCGGCTCTCGGGCATCGACGTCAAGCGCCGCAAGCTCGTCATCTACGCGCTCTCCGGGCTGTTCGCCGCCGTGGCCGGCATCGTCCTGGCCGCCCGGCTGACCTCCGCGCAGCCGCAGGCGGCCGTCGGCTACGAGCTGGACGCCATCGCCGCCGTCGTGATCGGCGGGGCGAGCCTGTCCGGCGGCTCCGGCAAGGCCTCCGGGACCCTCATCGGCGCGCTGATCCTCGCGGTGCTGCGCAACGGCCTCAACCTGCTGAGCGTGTCGGCGTTCTGGCAGCAGGTCGCCACCGGCCTCGTCATCGCCCTGGCCGTGCTGCTCGACACGCTGCGCCGCCGGAGCGCCCGGTGAGGGGGCGCAGGCTCGCGGCGACGGCGGCTGCGGCGCTCACGGCGGCGCTGGCCCTGTCCGGCTGCGACCGCGGCGGCGGCACCGACCTCGGGCTCGCCCTGTCCACGATGAACAACCCGTTCTTCGTCGGCATCAAGGAGGGTGCCCAGGCGGAGGCGAAGGCCCGCGGACTGAAGATCAACATCACGGACGCGCAGAACGACCCCACCCAGCAGATCAACCAGATGGAGACGTTCACCAGCCAGAACGTCAAGGCGGCCGTCATCAACCCCGTGGACTCCGACGCGGCCGTCCCGGCGGTGGGCGTGGCCAATCGGGCGAAGGTGCCGGTGATCTCCATCGACCGCGGGGTGAACGGCGGCCGGGTCGGCTCGACGATCGCCTCCGACAACGTCGCGGGCGGAAGGCTGGCGGCGCGGACGCTCGCCGAATCCCTCGGCGGCAAGGGGAAGGTGGCCTTCCTGGAGGGGCAGCCGGGGACGTCGGCGGCGCGCGAGCGCGGCAAGGGGTTCGAGGAGGGCATCAGGGCCTACCCGGGCATCGAGGTCGTGGCCCGCCAGCCCGCCGACTTCGACCGCACCAAGGGCATGGACGTGATGGCGAACATGCTCCAGGCGCACCGGGACGTCGCCGGGGTCTTCGCCGCGAACGACGAGATGGCGCTCGGCGCCGCCAAGGCGCTGGGCTCCGCGGCGGGCAAGGGCGTCAAGGTCGTCGCGTTCGACGGCACCCCGGACGGGATCGCCGCCGTGCGCGCGGGCACGCTGACCGCGACCGTCGCCCAGCAGCCGAAGCTGCTGGGGCGGCAGGCCGTGGACTGGGCGGTCAAGGCCTCGAAGGGTGAGAAGCTGCCGGCACGGGTCAAGGTGCCGGTGGTGCTGGTCGACAGGAAGAACGCGGCGGATTTCGATGGGTGACACACAGAGCGAACGGATCGAGCGGATGTACGACGTACTGGTCGTGGGGTCGGCCAACGCGGACCTGACGGTGCGGGTGGACCGCCGGCCCGGGGCGGGCGAGACGGTCCTGGGCACGGATCTGGTCGAATCGGCGGGCGGCAAGGGCGCCAACCAGGCCGCGGCCGCGGCCCGCCTCGGCGCCCGGACGGCCCTGCTGGCCAAGGTCGGTGACGACGCGTTCGGCGAGCTGCTGCTGGAAGGCCAGCGCGAGGCCGGCACGGAGCTGCGGCACGTGCTGGTGGAGGAGGGCGCCCGGACGGGCACGGCGATGATCGTCGTCGGGCCGGACGGCGACAACAGCATCGTGGTCTCGCCGGGTGCGAACGCGCACCTCCTCCCCGAGGAGGTCGAGGCCGCCCGGGAGGTGATCGCCGCGTCGGCGGTCGTCTCGATCCAGCTGGAGATCCCCCCGGCGACCGTACGGGCGGCCGCCGAGACCGCGCGCGAGGCCGGCACGCGGGTCGTGGTCAACCCCTCGCCCGTCCCGGACCGCCTGGACCCCGAACTCCTCGCGGCGGCCGACCCGCTGGTCGTCAACGAGCACGAGGCCCGGCACCTGACGCAGCTCGTGGACGGCTCGCCGCAGGCGTGGGCCCGCTCCCTGCGCGACCAGGGCGCCCGCTCGGTCGTCGTCACCCTCGGCGCCGAGGGTGCGCTGGTCCTGGAGTCGGGGGCCGGGGAAGCGGTGGCGGTGCCCGGCGTCGAGGCCGAGGCCGTGGACACCACGGGCGCCGGCGACGCCTTCACCGGTGCGCTCGCGGCCCGGCTGGCGGCCGGCGCACCGCTGCCCGAGGCCGTCCGCTTCGCGGTGCGCGTCGGCGCGGCGGCCGTGACCCGGCCGGGTGCCCAGCCCTCGTACCCGACACTGGACGAACTGCCGCCGGAGCCGGGACAGTTCACCTGATTCCGGATGCGTGACCTTCACCCGCCGGAATGAACGCCCTTCCCCGGCGGGTGAAGTCTTCGTGACGGGAATTGTGCGGGCGCCATACGCGGGGTGGGGTGAACGCACCAGGAGCGGGTACGTGGGTGCCCGACCCGTCCGTACGAGCCGGAGGTGCCCGATGCGCCCGATGCGCCGCCAAGCCGCCGCCGTGGCCGCCGTTGCCGCCGTGGCGGCCACTGCCGTCGCCGTCGCCCTGCCGTCCCCTCAACCCGCCGCGGCCGCCGGGGAGAAGACCCTCGCGTGGACCGCCGTCCACCGCACCGGCAGCCCGCCCGAGCACCCCAAGGAAGGCGACACCTGGTCCGTCTACGCCGACCTGCAGGGCCCGTCGGGCGAGCCCGCCGGCGACGGCAGCGCCGTCTGCACGGTGGTGCTCCTGCGCTACGAGGGCGTGGTCGCCCAGTGCCGCTACGTGCTGCGGGGCAACGACGGCACCCTGGTCCTGGAGTCCATGGAGAACCGCTTCGGACGGGGACCGTACCGCGCCGATGCGGCCGTCGTCGGCGGCACGGGAGCGTACGCGGGCGCCAAGGGCGAGGTACGGCTCACCATCGACGACCGCCGCACGCTCTACCGCGTACAGCTGCGCTGACCTCGGCGGTCGACCTGGGCAAGGGCCCGTCCTGCACCCGTCCTACGCTCGGACGATGGACACCGCCGACAGCACCGGTACCACCGGCACCGCCGCCCTCCCGCGCCCGTTCGACGCCGCGTTCTTCGCCGACCCCCACCCCGTCCACGCGCGCCTGCGGGCGGCGGGCCCCGTGCACCGGATCGCCCTTCCCGACGGCTCGCCCGTCTGGCTCGTCACCCGCGAGGCCGACGTGCGGGCCGCCCTCACCGACCCGCGGCTGTCGGTGAACAAGGCGCACTCCGGCACCGGTTTCAAGGGCTTCGCCCTGCCGCCCGCCCTGGACGCCAACCTGCTCAACATCGACGCGGCCGACCACCTGAGGCTGCGCCGCCTGGTCTCCCAGGGCTTCACGCCGCGGCGCGTGGCGGAGCTGAACGGGCGCGTCCAGGCCGCGGCGGACCGGCTCGCCGGTGCGCTCGCCGCGCGCATCGCCGCGGACGGAAGCGCCGACCTGGTCGCGGAGTTCGCCGCACCGCTGCCGCTGACCGTCATCGGCGACCTCTTCTGCGTGCCGGAGGCCGGAAGGAAGCCGTTCGCCGCGGACGTGACCACCATGTTCGCGCCCGAGCACCCGGCCCGGGCCGGGGAGGCGGTGGAGCGCATCCACCGCTTCCTGCTGGACCTGGTCGCGGCGCGCAGGGCCGCGCCCGGGGACGACCTGCTGTCCGCTCTGATCGCCGCGCGCGACGAGGGCGACCGGCTCGGCGAGGACGAACTGGTCTCCCTCGCCTTCCTCGTCCTCATGGCGGGCACCGAGAACACCCAGCACCTGATCAGCGGCGGTCTGCTGACCCTGCTCGGGCACCCCGGCCAGCTGGACGAGGTGCGCGCGGACCCGGCGCTGTGGCCGGGCGCCGTCGAGGAGCTGCTGCGTCACGGCCACCCCAATCAGATGGCCGTCCGGCGCTTCCCGGTCGAACCGGTCGCGATCGGGGGCGTCCTGATACCGCAGGGCGACACCGTGCTGCTCTGCCTCGCCTCGGCCCACCGGGATCCGGCCCGTTACCCGGATCCGGACCGCTTCGACATCCACCGCGAGGACAAGGCCCACCTGGCGCTCGGCCAGGGCATGCACTACTGCCTGGGCGCCGCGCTGGCCCGGATGGAGATCCGGATCGCCCTGGCCACGCTGCTGCGCCGCCTGCCGGGCATCGCGCTCGCCGTGCCCGCCGGCGCGCTGCGGTGGCGGCCTTCCTTCCGGTCGCACGCGCTGACGGAGCTTCCGGTCACGGTTGCGGGGCTGCAGGGTCCGGCGGGACGGCGCGGGCGATGAGGAGGGCCACGTCGTCCTGGTCGTTGCCGGAGCGCAGGGACGTCAGGAGGAGGTCGCAGGTTTCCTCCAGGCCTTCGGGGGCGTCGGCCAGGACGGTCAGGAGGGCTTCGAGGCGGGTGTCGATGGACTCGTCGCGGGTCTCCACCAGGCCGTCGGTGTAGAGGACGAGGCGGTCGCCGGGCTTGAGGTCGACGGCCGTGTTCTCGAAGGGGATGCCGCCGACGCCGAGCGGGGCGCCGGCGGGGAGGTCGACGAGGGCCGGGGGGCGGCCCGGGCGCAGGACGACGGGCGGGAGGTGCCCGGCGTTGGCCACGCAGCAGGTGCCGCCCTGCGGGTCGTAGACGGTGTACAGGCACGTGGCGATCATCTGGTCGAGACCACTGGCGGTGCGGTCGAGGTGGCGCAGCACCCGGGCGGGGTCGAGGCCGAGCTGGGCGAGGGTGCGGGCGGCGGTGCGCAGCTGTCCCATGGCGGCCGCGGCGTTGATGCCGCTGCCCATGACGTCGCCGACGACCAGGGCGCTCTTGTCCCCGTCCTGCGGGACGACGTCGAACCAGTCGCCGCCGACCCTGCTGGCGGTGCCGGCGGGCTGGTAGCGGTAGGCGATCTCCAGGCCCTTGGGGTCCTGGGGCCGCTGGGGCAGCAGGGAGCGCTGCAGCGTGAGGGCGGTGGCGCGCTCGCGCTGGTACCAGCGGGCGTTGTCGATGGAGACGGCGGCGCGGGCGGCGAGCTCGGCGGCGAGGGCGGCGTCGGCCTCGTCGAAGGGGCGCGGGTCGGTGAGGCGCTTGAGGTCGAGGGCGCCGAGCACCTCGCCGCGGGCGATGAGCGGCACGGCCATGTAGGAGTGCAGGCCGGCGCGGGCGAGCAGCCGGGCAGCCTCGTCGTCGCGGGCGATGCCCGGCAGGTCCTCGGCGCGCACGTGCGACACCCTGACCGGACGGCCGGTGCGCACGCAGCGCGCGACCAGCCGGTCGGGGTCGTACTTGGCGATCTGCCCGGGCGGGTCGGCCGCCCGCACGGCGTCGGCGACGGACGAGGACTCCGCCCCGCCCGCCGCGGCGACGGCCAGCGCCCGGAAGACGGCGGGCTGCCCGTCCGGGGCGGCGGTGCGGTCGCCGTCGACGACGGTGTCGAGGATGTCGACGGCCGCCACGTCGGCCAGCCGGGGAACCACGACCTCGGCGAGCTCGCGCGCGGTCTGCTCCAGTTCGAGCGTGGTGCCGATCAGCACGGAGGCGTCGGCGATCAGGGCGGTGCGGCGGCGGTCCTCCTTGTTGGCCCGGTGACGGTCGGTGACGTCCACGGCCGACGTGGCGACGCCCAGGACGCTGCCGCCCGGGTCCTCCAGCCGGTAGTAGGAGACGAGCTGGGCCTCTTCGTCCGTGGCGGACCCGCCGGCCCGGCCGATCCTCAGCTCGTCCAGCAGCGGGGTGCCGGTCGCCAGGACCCGGCGCATGGCGCCCTCGATCGCGTCGGCGTCCGCGTGGGGCAGGGCCTCGCGGACGGTGCGGCCCACGCAGGCCGCGGCGGGCAGGCCGTGGAGGCGCTCCAGGGCGGGGTTGACCAGGACGTACCGCAGCTCGGTGTCGAAGACGGCGAGGCCGATCGGGGACTGCTCGACGAGCCGCAGCGACAGGGCGAGGTCCCGCTCGACCCCGCGCAGGACCTCCCGGTCCGTGGCGATGCCGAGGGCGTAGAAGTCGCCGTGCCGGTCCTCCAGGCGCACGTTGCGGAACTCGACCAGCCGGGTGCCGCCGTCCTTGTGCCGCGCGGGGAAGACCACGGCGAACGTCTCTCCCTCGCGCATGACCTCCGCGAACAGCTCCAGCACCGCGCCGACGTCGTCCTCGGCGACCAGCAGCCGGGCCGCGTACTGCCCGAGGGCCTCGGCCGCGCTCCAGCCGAAGAGCTGCTCGGCCTGCGGGCTCCACAGCACGATCCGGCCCTCGCGGTCCAGCACTCCGGCGGCCACGCCCAGGACGTCCAGCAGGCCCCCGGGGACGAGGGCCGGGCGGTCGGCGGGCTGGACGGGCCGGGCCCGGAATGCATCGGTCGCGCCCATCGAGGACCTCCTTCCGCCCGCCGGGGGGTGGTGCGGCGGCCCCGTGCCGGCCGGACCGGCCCACCCGTCCTCGCGCCGCCGTGTTGCCGCAACGACTTCCATGGTCTCTCCGAAACCGGTGGGTGCGCAGCCCGCGGGGCGGGGCGCGCCGGCTGCGGGTTCACAGGTCCGGACCAGTGGCGGTGCGAGGGCGGTACGAGAGGCGCCTCCCGGGCCGGGGGCGCTAGGGGAGGCGGAGGGTGAACCAGACGGTCTTGCCGTTGCCGGAGGCGTGGTGGCCCCACTGGGCGGCGATCTGCTCGACGAGCCACATCCCGCGCCCGTTCTCGCTGTCGGGCCCGGCCTCGTTGCACCGCGGCAGGTGCCCGCCGGCGTCGGTGACCTGGGCGACGAGGTGGCGCTGGCCCCGGCTCAGCACGAGCCGGATGCCCTCGGGCGTCTCCGGGACGTGCAGGACGGCGTTGGTGACGAGCTCCGAGAGCAGGAGGGTGGTGTCCCCGGCCAGCTCGTCCAGGCCCCACTCGGACAGCAGCCGCCGGCAGAACCGGCGCGCGGCCGCGGCGGAGCGCTCCGTCGCCGGGAGGGAGACGGCCTGCGTGGCGTGGGGGGACGCGAGGGCGTGGTGCTGCCGCCGGGCGAGCGGGCTGTGCATGCACAGGGGGATCTGGTGGCCCCAGGGACCGGGGAGCTTCCGCGGGGAGGAGGCCCGGAGGGCGACCGGGTCGGTGGCGCTGATGACGGCGTCAGCCGAATGCAAGGGACTCGCGGTGTCGCGACTGGTTGCAAACATGTGGCTCAAGTGCAATCGGGTGAGCGCGAAGGGCGCTGGACGAGAGCTCGTCCGCGGCGCCGTGACGGTCCTGGGAAGCCGTGCGGGCCGTGGGACTTCGCTGTGTGGTTCCCCCCACAGTCGCCTGCTTTTCGCCAGAGGTCTATACCCTGTTGGTCACGAGTTCCGTGCGGAGTGCGATCACCGCAGGTGGGAGCCGGTGAGTACGGCATAAATTCACGCTGTGGCCCGGTGGACCGGCGGGGGGGCGCCCACCGGCCGGCGGGCCCGCGTCGTTCCGCGGCCCCGCCGGCCCCTGCGCCCTCGTGGCGGACGGGCCGCTACTTTCTCGGGCACTCCTTCCAGGCCAGGTGGTAGATGGTGTTGATGTCACCGTCGGTGGAGTCCATGGTCATGAAGCTGTTGGTCTTGGACGGGTCGGAGGAGCCCGCGTTGACCCGCAGCTCGGTGTTGATGTTGAAGTTGCGCTTCTCGCCGCAGGGGGCCCAGACCAGTGCGGCCACGTCGACGCGGTCGGTGGCCTGCCAGTTGTCCGCGTAGGAGCCGCGGAAGACGTGGGAGCTCGGCGTGGTCGTGGAGGACCCCTGGAAGTAGTACGAGGCCTTCTGGGTGCCGGTCGCCCCGGACTCCAGCTTCGCGTAGCCGCGGTAGTCCGCGCTGGCGATGGCGTAGGTGAAGCCCTGCGGTACGTGCACGATCAGGTTGAGCTGGCAGTTCTTGCGGAAGTCGGTCGGCTTGGACCCGACGCCGACCTGGGCGAGGTAGTCGCTGTAGGTGACCGTGAAGGCCGTGTTGTCGGGCGAGACGGCCACCGCGGCCGTCCCCGCGGGGCAGCCGGAGCCGTTGACCGTGGCGATCTCGATCACGATCTTGTCCGGTGGCGGGCTGACGATGACCGAGGCGTCGTACGTGGATATCGGCGAGGCGAACAGTGCCGCGAGCGCGGCTCCTGCGATAAGGGCGCCGGGCATGGCTCTCCAATCGGTTGTCCTCGAATGAGCGGCTTCATTTCGGGCCGGGACCCGGAGGACGCCGGACCGGAATGAGTGAGAGCGCGGATCGCTAGGGCATGGACATGCCACGCCCCGCATCCGAACGACCCCTGGGGACGGGGAGCGTTCGAATGGTAGGAGGCGCCACCCGAGTCCGCCAGACTCCGCGTCGGACAACCGTTCCCCGGTTTTCCCGTCCGAACGGAGGCCCAGGTGACCGGGGTGGGTGGGAAGCCACAACCCCCGGACGCCTGTAGACACTTGCTCAATACAGTGAAATGGGCCGTACCCGGCACTTGCCCGGAACCGTGAATTCACCCCGTTTTTCCCGGCAGCCGCCTCCCGCTAAACACAGGAGGCGGCGTGATCCACACAGAAATCGGCAGCCCCGCAAGGCGTCCTGGAATTCGATACGGCTCGGGCCCGTAACCCCGGGGGCGGTTACGGCGTTCCTCTACTCACTTGGCGGCCAGCCCCGGAAAGGCCTGGCCGAGATGCACGCACAGGACGGAGATGAGAACCGCGGCCGTGATCACACCCAGGCACCCCAGAACATCGCGCAAGGTGCTCGCCAGCGGACTCAACGGGTCCGGCGGAGGCACGGGCGGAGCGGGCGGAGCGGACACCGCCCTGTCCTCAGGTCTGGGCGGGCTGTGCATGCGGCGAACTCTTGCGCGGGGCGGGGTCGGAGGCGGCATGGGCAGGGGTATGGGCGGAAGCGGAAGCGGCGGTCTGGGCGGAAGCCGGAGCCTGGCCGGGAGCGGCGGCCTGGGGCGCGCCGAAGCCGTACTGGGCGGCCTGGAGCTCGTACATCGACCGGTACAGGCCGCCGTCGACGGCCATCAGCTCCTCGTGCGTCCCCTCCCCCACCACCCGGCCGTTGTCGAGGACGTAGATGAGGTCGGCGGTCGCGGTCGCGGCGAGCCGGTGGGTGATCAGCAGGACGGTCGTGCCGCCGTCGGTCAGCGACCGCAGCGACTGGAACGCCTCCGCCTCCGCCTTGGGGTCCAGGGCCGAGGTCGGCTCGTCGACGATCAGCAGGGGCGCGCGGCGGTAGCGGGCGCGGGCGCTGCCCAGGCGCTGCCACTGACCGCCGGAGATCTGGGTGCCGCGCTCGAAGCCCTTGACCACGAGGCTGTCCCACTGGTGCGGCAGCGAGTCGACGACGCCGGTGGCACCGGACTCGGCGGCGGCCCGCTCGATCCGGTCCTGGTCCGGCGGCGTCCCCGGGCGGCCGATGTGGATGTTGGCGCGGGCCGTCATGGGCCAGCGGGGGAAGTCCTGGGACAGCACGGCGACCTGGTCGAAGAGCAGGTCGCGGTCGGCGTCGCGGATCTCGACCCCGTTCCAGTACAGCTGCCCGGAGGTCGGCAGGTACAGCCCGGCGACGAGCTTGGACAGGGTGGTCTTGCCGGAGCCGTTCGCACCGACCAGCGCGACGACCTTGCCCGGCGGGACGGTCAGGCTGACCTCGCTGAGCGCGGGTGCCGGGGCCCCGGGATAGACGAAGGTGACCTTCTCCAGCCGGATCTCCTTCACGCCCGGCGCCATCGGCGTGCCGCCCTCGGGGATGGCGTGCCGCTCCGCCTCCACGCAGGCGCGCTCCAGGTCGCTGAGGTACATGGCCTCCTCGTAGAGCCGGTTGACCTGGGTCACCAGCGCGGTGAGGCTCGCGCCGGCGGCCCGGACGGCGATCACCGCTGTGCCGGCGACGGCCAGCGGCATGCCGCCCGAGGCCAGCAGCAGCCACAGCGCTCCGTAGACGACGAGCGCGGCGGTCCCCGAGAGCGCGGAAGCGGCGGTGCGCGTGACCGCCTCGGCGCGGGCCAGGCGCTGCTGCTCCTTCTCCACGGTGGCGGCCATGTCGTCGTAGGCGCCGACGAGCATGCGGCCCGCGCCGTGCACCCGGATCTCGGCGGCGGTGTCGAGGCCGGTGAGCGTGGAGGTGATGACGGAGATGGCGCGCCGGTGCTCGATCCAGGCGTGCCGGGAGGCGTACTGCCGCCGGGCGGTGACGACCGCGCCCCAGCCCTTGGGGGCGGCCACGAGCAGCAGCATGGGCACCAGGGACGGGTGCAGCAGGGCGAGCACCCCGGCGGAGGCGGCCAGCCCCACGACGGCGTTGACGACGGTGACCGACGAGCCGATCATCAGCCGGACCGAGTCGGTGCCGAACCGGCCTGCGTCGAGCAGGCGGTGGAAGTCCTTGTCCTCCAGGACCGCGAGCTCCACGCGGACCGCGCCGCGGTAGAAGCGTGCGGTGCACACCCGCTCCACCTTCGGCTCCAGCTGCCCGGCGGCCGCCACGGAGACCGCCGAGAGCAGCGCGGTGGCGGCGGCGACCGAGGTGACCGCCAGCAGCGACGGCAGGGCCTCGCGCAGCCGCTCGGTGGTGGGTCCGGCGGTGAAGAGGGCGGTCAGCGCGCGGTTGGCGGCGACCAGCCCGAAGGCGCGCGTCAGCCCCTGGCCCAGCTCGGCGCCGACGAGCGCGAGCAGCGCCGGGCGGTCCTCGCACCAGGCGGCCCGGGTGACGGTGGCGACCATGGCCGGAAGCTGACGGGCCATCGACCAGAACGACAGCCGCAGCAGCGGCCGTTCGTGGTTGACGAAGGCCTTGTCGTGCCGCAAGGCGCCACCGAACAGCAGGACTTCGCTCTCCGACACGGGGATCGGGCGCGGCGGGCGCCGCGCGAAGGGCGTCACCGTGCCTCCGGCACGCGGTAGGCTCGCGGGCCGGTCACGGACGTGGGGGGAGACGCCGCGGGGGACGCGGGGCGGGACATGAAGCCTCCTGAGGACGGTGGGGCGGGCCGGCGGGTGCGGGCAGGAGGGCGCTGGTGCTTGGCGGCGAGACGCGTCGGTGAACCGATCCGTGCCAAGGGCATGGCCGAGGAGCACGCCGCGGCTGCGGTACGCGGCGACGTGCCGGGGAGTCGGACTGAGGGGTGGTGGACGGGACCCCGGCGGACGGTGACCTGTCCGACGCCGTCGGGGTTTCCGCGGCCTTCCGGTGCCCGTTTCCGGACAGGAGGACTCTAGCCGCCCCGGCCCGCGGGAAAGTTCGCCAACCCGCAGTTCCCTGCAGACTGTTCACTCGTTCAGGTATAAGTGACCGCTGCTTCGCGGTAGTTGGTACAACGCGAGCCCGGACCCCTCGGCGGGGGTCCGGGCTCGGCGGTGCGGTGGCCCGCAGGACGTGCGCAGCGGGCGGCGTGCGGTCAGTCGTCGTGCGCCGCGGAGGGAAGCCGGCGCAGCTTCAGGGGCGTGCGCTTCTTGAAAGCGTAGTCGAGCATCTCGGCGGCGTCCGGGTAGCGGTTCGCTGCGTCGTTGAGGACGACCCCGACGACGCTCCGCCCGCCCTGCCGCGCGGCGAACACCAGGCAGGGCCCGGAAGCCGTGGTGGTCCCGGTCTTGATCCCCGTCACGCCCCGGTACGAGCCGAGCAGCTTGTTGGTGTTGTACCAGGTGTACAGCCGGTTGACGTTCTTCGCCTTCTGCTGGGTGTTCAGCGCGGAGACGACGGTGCGGAAGGTGGCGCTGCGCAGGGCGTGCCGGGAGAGCTCGGCCAGGTCCCGGGGGGTGGAGTAGTTCCTGCCCGCGGAGGAGATGCCGTCGAAGGAGTCGTAGTTGGTGCCGCGCAGCTTCAGCTGCCGGGCCTTGGCGTTCATCTTGGCGACGAACGACTTCGTGCGGGCCGCCTCGTCGGGTCCCGTGCCGAAGGCGTCGGCGAGGGCGTAGGCGGCGTCGCAGCCGGAGGGGAGCATCAGCGCGTACAGGAGCTGACGCGCCGTGAGCTTGTCGCCGGTGCGCAGGTCCGCCGTGCTCGCGCCGGTCCGCTGGACGTAGTCGCGGTAGGACTGCTTAATCTCGATCTGCCGCTCCAGGTTCACCCCCGGGGTGTCCAGCACCACCACCGCGGTCATGATCTTCGTGGTGCTGGCCATGGGCCGCTTGACGGTCGCGTCCTTGGCCCACAGCGGGCGCGCGGAGGCGGCGTCCATCAGGTAGGCGCCCTTCGCGTCGACCGACGGGCCGTGCGCGGCGTGCGCGGCCGGTGCCGGGAGGGCGGCGGCGAGGGCCGCGGCCGTCGCCGTCACCGTCGCCGCCAGTGGCGCTCCCCACGCTCCCCGGCGGCGGTCCTGCTCTCCCCCACGTCGCTGCATCAAGGCTCCATTCCCAGGCTGTCGGTGGTCGGGGCGAGCGGCATCGTCGCACCAGCCCGTGCGCGGAAAGAAATCCGAACCACTAACGGGTGAGCGGGACTTATGAGGCTGACGGGGCGTGCGGGGCGGCACGGGGAGGGCCCTCGGGAGCGGCGCCGGAGGGGGCATGGGAAGAGCCCGCCCGGTGGCCCGGGCGGGCTCTTCTCGTGAGGGTGCGGCGGGGGCGCCGGCGGGGGATCAGCCCGCCTGTGCCGCCGCCCGGGCCTTGTCCGGCGCACCGGCCCGCGGGGCCAGGAGCCGTTCGGCCAGGTGGCCGAAGACGAGGCCGAAGCCGGTCCACAGCAGGACCTGCACCGCCAGGGCCGACAGGCGGAACTTCCACAGCAGGCCCGCCGGGAAGTCGTCGGGCAGTTCGTTGACCGAGGGCAGGAAGGCGTAGGCCAGGCCGACGGCGATCACGAAGGCCGCCCCCGCCGCGACCGTCGCGTTCCAGTTGCCCAGCCGGGGCGCGAGGCGCTTGCCGAGGATTACCGCGCCGACCGACAGCAGGATGCTGAGCGCGATCATCAGGAAGAACAGCGCGGTGCGCTTGTCGAGGGAGTCGGGGTCGCCGACGGAGGGCGGGTTGGCCGGGTACTTCAGGAACGGCACCACGTAGACGGCCAGGAGCGCGCCGAGCGAGACCAGCGCGGCCGTGGCCCGCGGGCCGAAGCGGCCGATGCGGCCCAGGGTGACGCAGAAGACCAGCGCAGCGATGCCGCCGATCGCGACGCCGTAGACGAGGATGCCGGTGGCCAGCCCGGCCGTGGACTGCATGGTGCGGCTGACCGGGTCCTCACCGCCCTCACCGTGGTCGTGGGGGCTGTGGGCCTCCTCGAAGGCGATGGCGGAGTCCACGTGGGGCTCGCCGAGGAAGTAGGCGACGGCGAGGGCCAGGACGCCGGCGACGAGGCCCGCGAGCATGCCGCGGACGAGCAGGGCTCTGACGGAGATCGAGTTCACGGTGGTTCCCCTGGTGGCTCGTCAGTGGCAGGGGAAGCCGAGCAGGTGGCGCCCGTCGTGGACCCACTCGTGCACGTTCTCGCCGGCGATGAGGGAGGTGGCGCCCTGCTCGGCGCCGACGAAGTAGAGCAGGACCAGCATGAGGATGCCCACGAAGAGCGCCCACGGGGCGATCTGCTTGAGCGAGATGGGGGCGACCGCGGGTATCGCGGACGAACCGGCGGCGGGGGCGGCGGACTGGGCCATGGCAGAACCTCCTGGGGAACACGCGTCCCGATCATTGGGGCCTAGGACGACAGTGCGGGGTCTGACTTCCCTGCGGGGGCTCCGCCGGGTACACAGTGGCGCGACCGTGCCGGGATCTCACCGGGCTTCCGTCACACCGTCGTCATTGCCACGCGACCGTACCGCGCGCGGGTGACCTGCGCTACGGCGTGCGGATGCTCACCCCGGCGCGCGGCTCCGGCGGCGCCCGTGATCTGCTGATTCGCGGCAGACGCCACCCGTTGACAGAGGGGGACGAGGACCACCGTGACCGTCCGTGTGATGCTGATCTCACCCGCCGCCGACACCCCTGCGCACGAGGCCCGGTTCGGCGACGACGGGCCGCTCGGCGCGGCGGGGCTGCGCCGCACGAGGGCGGCGGCCGGTTCGCTGCCGGCCGCCGGGCGGGTGCTGACCGCGCCGTCGGCCCGCTGCACCGAGAGCGCGGCGGCCCTCGGCCTGGCCGCGGCCCGTCCCGAGCCGGCGCTGCGCGACCTCGATCCGGGCCGCTGGCGCGGCCGCCCGCTCGCCGAGGTCGGCACGGACGAACCCCGGGCCCTGGCCGCCTGGCTGACGGACCCTGGTGCGGCGCCGCACGGCGGCGAGTCGGTGCGGGACGCCGTCGCCCGGGTAGGCGCCTGGCTCGACGGCCTGGAGGACGGCAGGGTGCTGGCCGTCGCCGCTCCGGCGGTGGTCCGCGCCGCACTGGTCCACGCCCTGGCCCTGCCGCCGCAGACGTTCTGGCGCCTCGATGTGCTGCCGCTGTCGGTGACGGAACTGTCGGGGCGCGCGGGCCGGTGGAACCTGCGCTGCGGCGTTCCGCTTCCGCAGGGGACGACGGACACCGCCTCGCCTGCGGAAACACAAACTCCTTAGGCTAGCCTTACCTTATGACTGTGTCGCAAGTGGGCCCCCCGGAGGTGCAGCCCGCCGGCCAACAGGCCCCGGCGGGGCGTGTGCACGGCAACCGGGCCGTCCTGACCGCCTCGGCCCTCCTCGTGGTGGGGGTCCTCGTGCTGTCCGCCCTCTCCCTGTCCGTCGGGGCGGGCGAGGTCGGGGCCGGGGACGTGCTGGACTACGTCCTCGGGCGGAACGGGGCCCGCGACAGCTCCCGGCTCTCGCTGGTCGTCGGCGACCTGCGGCTGCCCCGGACGCTCACCGCACTGGCCGTCGGCGCCGCGCTCGGCACCGCGGGCTGCCTGTTGCAGGCCGTCACCCGCAATCCCCTGGCCGAGACCGGCCTGCTCGGCGTGAACGCCGGTGCCTCGCTCGGTGTCGTCGTCGGCATCGCCTTCCTCGGCGTGAGCAGCGGCTACGGCTACCTCCTGTGGGCCTTCGGCGGCGCCGTCCTGGCCAGTGCGCTGGTGCTGCTCATCGCGAGCCGCCGCGGCGGCGGTTCCCCGATGCGGCTGGTGCTCGCCGGCTCCGCGCTCGGAGCCACCTTCGGCGGCATCACCAGCGTGCTCATCGTCAACTCCGCCGAGACCTACGACCGCTTCCGCTTCTGGGTCCTGGGCTCGCTCGCGGGCGTCGAGGGCTTCACGAAGCTCGGCAGCCTGGTGCCCGTCCTCGCCGCCGGATTCGTCGTCGCACTGCTGATCGCCCGCCCGCTGTCCGCGCTCGCGCTCGGCGACGACCTCGCCAAGGGGCTGGGCCACCGGCCCGGCGTCATCCGCGTCGTCGTGGCCGTGGCCGTCACCCTGCTCACCGCCGCGTCCGTGGCGCTCGTCGGACCCATCTCCTTCCTCGGCCTGCTCGCCGGGTTCCTCGCACGGGCCGTCACCGGACCGCGCCTCACCGCCCAGATCGTGCTCGCCGGCCTCATCGGCGCGGGCGTGCTGACCGGCTCCGACGTCCTCGCCCGCGTGGTCTCCCGGCCGTTCGAGGCGCCCGTCTCCGTCATCATCGCCCTCTTCGGCGCCCCCGTTCTCATCGCCATCGTCCGCTCACGGCGGATGGCCTCGATGGGCATGACCGACCCCGCCGCGGAGGAGAGCCCGAAGGGCGGGCGCGGTGTCGGAGCCCGGCTGCCCCGTCCCCGCAAGGGAGAGGACGGCGGCGCCGACACCCTCGTCGTCCGCAGCGGCTCCCTGTCGCTGCTCGTGCCGCGCCGGGCCGCCGTCGCGGCCTTCGCCCTCGCCGCCCTGCTCGTCGGCGCGGTCGTCCTCTCCGCGTACGCCGGGCAGAGCGAGATGAGCCTGAGCCGTACGTTCAACGCCGTCTTCGGGTCGGGCGACCGGTTCGACGTCCTGCTCGTGCAGAAGTTCCGGCTCGGCCGGATCGTGGCAGGGCTCGCCGCGGGCGCGGCCCTCGGCCTCGCCGGCTGCCTCACGCAGACCCTCGCCCGCAACCGGCTCGCCACGCCCGAACTGCTCGGCGTCAACGACGGCGCGACCGCCGCCGTCCTGCTGTCCGCCACCCTCAGCGGCACGTTCGGCGCGTGGTGGGCGGGCCCGCTCGGCGCGCTCGCCGCCGTGCTCGTCGTCACCACCGTCTCCGGCGGCCTGGGCCAGCGCGGTTACCGCGTCCTCGTCGTGGGCCTCGCCATGTCGGCGCTCGCCTCGGCGATCACCCAGGTCGTCCTCTCCCGCCGCTCCCTGAACTCGGCCAGTTCGCTGTACGTGTGGACGTCCGGCAGCCTCAACGGCCGCAGCTACTCCGTGGCCATGCCGGTCCTCATCGGCCTGGCCGTCCTGGTGCCGCTCGCCCTGGTCGTCGCCCGCCACCTCAACGTGCTGCGGTTCGACGACTCCACCGCCGCCTCGCTCGGCGTCGCGCCGGGCCGGGTGCGGCTGGTGTGCATGCTGCTCGCGGTCGGCCTCGCCGGCCTCGCGGTGGGCATCTGCGGGCCGGTCGGCTTCATCGCCCTCGCCTCGCCCGTGATCGCGGGGCGGCTGGCCGGGCCGCTGCGGGTGCCTGTGCTGGGCTCCATGCTGGTCGGGGCCACGCTCGTCGTCCTGGCGGACACCGTGGGGCGGGTCGCGCTCGACGGGGCGGAGATTCCCGTCGGGATCGTCAGCACCGTTCTCGGCGGGCCGTTCCTGCTGTGGGTGCTGCTGGGGCGGTCGGCGGCGACGCGGGTGTAGTCGTTCCCGGGGCTCCGCCCCGGACCCCGGTCCCCGATCGCCGGACGGGATCGATTGATGCCCAGTCCCAGCCTCGTTTCGCCTGCCTGAGACAAGGAAGCCCATGGAACCGCAGAGCCCCCTCCTCCGCGACCTCGCCGCCGCCGTGCGCCACCGCATACCCGACGCCCTCGGCACCTTCTGGCGGCACGCCGCCACCAAGGGCACGCCCCTCGTGGAACCCGACCCCGAAGGCGACCCCGCCTGGCGGCTCGTCACCTTCCTCTGGCGTGACGAGCCCGACCGGCCCGCCTCCGACGTGCTCGCCCTCCTGCACACCGTCACCGACAAGGACCGGCACGCGGGCGACCTCGCGCCGCACCTCATGGGCAAGGTGGAGGGCACGGACGTCTGGGCCATCAGCCACCGGCTGCGGGCCGACCACCGGGCGTCGTACCAGTTCTTCGTGGCCCGCGGTCCGCGCGAGGAGACGCTGCGCGCGGACCGCAAGGCGTGGCTGCACGTCCTGGACTCCGCCGTGCCCGACCCGCTCAGCGCGCTCCCGGAGCTGCCCTCGCGCGACGGGCGGAACCCGTCGTCGGTGATGGCGCTCCCGGACGCCCCGGTCCAGGAGTGGGCCGCCGCCCGGCCGGGGACGGCGCGCGGCGCGCGGGCCGACGCCGTGGTCGACGGGCGGCGCGTCCACGTCCACCTGCCCGCCGGGCACCGGGCGGACGGCGGCCCGTACCCCGTCGTCGTGCTGCTGGACGGCGAGATGTGGGGGCCGGTCCTGGACTTCGGCACCGCCCTGGACAACCTGTACGCGGACGGGCGCGTCCCGCCGGCGGTCACGCTGATGGTGGACACCATGGGCCGTGCCCGCCGCATGGAGGACCTCAGCTGCAGCGAGGGGTTCGTCGACTGGCTGGCCGACGTCCTGCTGTCGTGGGCCGCGCAGGCCCACGGGGCCACGGGCGACCCGGCGCGCACGGTCGTGGCGGGGCAGAGCGCGGGCGGGCTGACGGCCGCGTTCGCCGCGTTCCGGCGGCCGGAGCGGTTCGGCAACGCCCTCTCCCAGTCCGGCTCCTTCTGGTGGCCGGACGGGACGGAGTTCGACGGCGGCAGCGAGTGGCTGACCCGGCAGTTCGCGGTGAGCGAGAAGCTGCCCGTCCGCCTCCGCGTGGAGGTGGGCCTGCAGGAGTGGATGCTCCTCCCGCAGAACCGCCACCTGCGCAACGTGCTGGAGGCCCGGGGCTACGACGTCGCCTACGGCGAGTTCAACGGGGGCCACGACTACGCCTGCTGGCGCGGGGGGCTCGCCGCGGGGCTGGCGGCCCTGCTGGCACCAAGGTAGGCCTGCCCGGCGGCTCACGACGCACGCGTCGTTGCGGCGGTCACGCATTCCGCCGAACCCTCACTGCCGTGGTGCAACGCCGTTGCGGCGGAAAGAAAAGTCCGCCGCAACGGCGAGGTACCACGACGCAGCTGTCCGGCGGTGCCGTCCCGGGCCGCAGCGCAGTCCGACCACGGCCCCGCCGGGCCAGCCCGTGCGTCAGGCCGCGGCCTGTATCTCCTCGTCCCGCGGCTCGTCGTCGAACGGCGGCGGCGCGGGGGCGTCCTTGGGCATCCGCAGCGCGACGAGCGCGCCGAGGGCGAC
The DNA here is from genome assembly GCF_001445655.1 of Streptomyces roseifaciens. Taxonomy (NCBI): domain Bacteria; kingdom Bacillati; phylum Actinomycetota; class Actinomycetes; order Kitasatosporales; family Streptomycetaceae; genus Streptomyces; species Streptomyces roseifaciens. The sequence continues at coordinate 835,937 of NZ_LNBE01000003.1, read as the reverse complement.
CAGGCCCGCCGTGACCAGGATCGCCGCCCGGTAGGGGCCGGGGTCCGTGTCCTGTCCGTGCGAGCCGCCGGAGGCCGCGATCACCGCGGCCGTCGCGGCGATGCCGAGCGCGCCGCCCAGCGTGCGCACGATGGTGAACAGGCCCATCGCCTGGCCCATGGCCGGGGGCGGGACGTCCGCGAACCCGGCGATCTGGACGGTCAGCACGGCCGTGCCGAGCACGAGGCCGACGCAGAACATCAGCGCCCGCACCGCCCAGGCGTTCTCCGCGACGCCCGGCACGGCCAGCGCGCCGAACACGCCCGTGGCCAGGACCAGGGCGGGCACGGCGAGCAGCCGCGGGCCGAGCTTCGGCATCAGCCGGTCGGCGACCTGCGAGGCCAGCATCAGGCCGAGCGCCTCGGGGAAGACGCTCAGGCCCGCGTCCAGGGCCGAGGCCCCGAGCGCCGCCTGGTAGAGCAGCGGGAACGCGAAGAGGACGCCCATCAGGCCGGCCGAGGTGACCAGGGCGAGCGCCGTGGCCGAGGCGAACACCTTGTCCGCGAGCAGCCGCAGCTCCAGCAGCGGGGTTTTCGCCCGGAGCAGGTGGACGCACCCGGCCACGAGCAGGACGAGCCCGAGCGGGCCGGCCACGGCGACGGACGGCGAGGTCCAGCCGTGCGCGGGGCCGAAGCCCAGCGCGTACGTGAGCAGGCCGAGCGCGGGGGTGGCCAGCAGGAAGCCGGGGACGTCGAACGGGGCGGCGCCGTCCTCCGCCTCCTCCTTCTCCTCGCGCAGCCCCACCACGCCCAGCAGCACCGCCGCCGCGCCGATCGGCACGTTGACGAAGAACAGCCAGTGCCAGGAGAAGTGCTCGGTCAGGAAGCCGCCCAGCGGCGGCCCGAGGGCCGGCATCAGGGCGGTCGGCACGATGAGGACCTTCGACAGCTTCATCCGCTCGTGCGGCGGGAAGGCGCGGAAGAGCAGCGTCATGCCGACCGGGGTGAGCAGGCCGCCCGCGAGGCCCTGCACGACGCGGGCGAGGACCAGGGTCGGCAGGTCCTGGGCCAGGCCGCAGACCGCCGAGGCCGCCGTGAAGACGGCCAGCGAGCCGAGGAAGACCTTCTTGGTGCCGAAGCGGTCGCCGAGCCAGCCGGCGACCGGCAGGGCGACGGCGAGCGCCACCAGGAAGGCGACCTCGACGGTGTTGGCGGCGGAGACGGGTTCGCCGAAGTCCCGGGCGATGGTGAGCAGCGCCGGGTTGACGATGGTGGAGTCGAGGCCGTTCATGCACATCGCCGCCGTGTACACGATCACGACGGCGACGCGCGGGTTCATGCCCTTCACCCCTGGGCCGCCGGGGCCAGGTCGGTCCAGTTCTCGGTGATCCAGTCGACGGCCTGCTGCCGCTCGCAGGGGCCGTGGACGACGGTCCAGCCGTCCGGCACGGCGGCGAAACCCGGCCAGAGGCTGTGCCGGCCCTCGGCGTTCACGAGGACGAGGAACGGGCCGTCGCCGTCGAAGGGGTTGGCGGGTGCGTCGCTCATGGGGTCAGTTCTCCAGGTTCTGCAGACGGTCGGCGATCACGCTCGCGATGTGCGCGATCGGTTCGGGCAGGGTCATGTCCTTGTGCGAGCAGGCGACGTCCGTGTTGTCGATGCGCCCGGTCACGTACGGGGTCCAGGTCTCGGGGGTGAGCTCGTCGTCGATGGTGTCGACGGTGGCCCGGAAGAAGAGCACGTCGCCCTCGTACGCCCGGTGGTCGAAGGCGCGCACCAGGTGGTTGGTGTTGAGGTAGGTGCGGTTGAGGGCCTCGATGGTGGCGTCGTCGAGGCTGGCCAGCGGGGAGCCCTCGCGGCGCAGCACGTCGGTGACGTGGGCGAGTTCGAAGGGCTTGCCCTCCAGGCTGTCCGGGCCGTAGCCGCCCATGGCGAGGAGCGCTTCGAGCGCCTCGGCCTGGTCGGGCACGGGCAGCTCGCGGAAGCCCTCGGCGGGGTAGGCGTCGAGGATGGCCAGCAGCTCGACCTCCTGCCCCAGGTCCTGCAGGCGGGTGGCCATGGCCTGGGCGATGATGCCGCCGGTGGACCAGCCGAGGAGGCGGTAGGGGCCCTGCGGCTGGACCTCGCGGAGCCGGTCGACGTAGTGCGCGGCGAGCTCCTCCAGGGTCTGCGGCAGCGGCTGCGCGGCGGTGGCCGGGCCGACGCCCTGGGCCTGCATGCCGTAGATCGGCACGTCGGCGGGCAGGTGGCGGATCAGGCCCGCGTAGCACCAGCTGAGGCCGCCGGCGGGGTGGACGCAGTACAGCGGGGCCTTGTCGCCGGGCGCGGCCGGGCGCAGCGGCAGCAGGACGTCCAGCGCGTCGGTCCGCTCCGAGGCGTCGAGTGCGGCGTCCAGGGCGGCTACGGTCGGCGCCTGGAAGATGGTGCCGATGCCGACGTCGGCGCCGAGGGCGTCCTTGACGCGTCCGGCGAGGCGCACGGCGAGCAGCGAGTGGCCGCCGAGGTCGAAGAAGTTGTCGTCGACGCCGACCCGGGGCAGGCCCAGGACGTCGGCGAAGATCGCGCAGAGCTGTTCCTCGCGGGGCCCGCGGGGGGCGCGGCCCTCGGTGACGGCGGCGGCGAGGTCGGGGGCCGGGAGGGCCTTGCGGTCGAGCTTGCCGTTGGCGGTCAGCGGCAGCCGGTCGAGGAGGACGACGGCCGAGGGCACCATGTGGACGGGCAGTTCGCCGGCGGCGTGCTCGCGCAGCGCGGCAGGGGTGATCTCGCGGGCCGGGACGGCGTAGGCGACGAGGCGCTTGTCGCCGGGGGTGTCCTCGCGGACGACGACGGCCGCGTCGGCGACGCCGGGGTGGTCGGCGAGGACGCCCTCGATCTCGCCGAGCTCGATGCGGAAGCCGCGGATCTTGACCTGGTGGTCGGCGCGGCCGAAGTAGTCGAGGTTGCCGTCGGGGCGGCGGCGGGCGAGGTCGCCGGAGCGGTACATGCGGGTGCCGCTCTCGCCGAAGAGGGCGGCGTAGGGGTCGGCGACGAAACGTTCCGCCGTGAGGGCGTGCCGGCCCAGGTAGCCGCGGGCCAGGCCCTCGCCGGCGACGTACATCTCGCCGGTGACGCCGGGCGGCACGGGCTGCAGGTACGGGTCGAGGACGTAGACGCGCAGGTCGGGGATGTTGACGCCGATGGTGCTGGAGGCGCCGGCCGCGGCCTTCTCCCGGTCCAGGGCGATGTACGACACGTGCACGGTCGTCTCGGTGATGCCGTACATGTTGACGAGCGTGGGCGCGTCCTCGGCGTGGCGCTCGTACCAGTCGGCGAGGCGAGCCAGTTCGAGGGCCTCGCCGCCGAAGACGACGTAGCGCAGGGCCAGGTCGCTGCCCGGGTTCTCCTTGTCGGCGGCCATCAGCTGGTAGAAGGCCGAGGGCGTCTGGTTGAGGACGGTGACGCTCTCCGCGGCGAGCAGGCGCAGGAAGGCGGCCGGGTCGCGGCTGACGAGGTGGGGCACGACGACGAGGCGGCCGCCGTGCAGCAGGGCGCCCCACATCTCCCACACGGAGAAGTCGAAGGCGTAGGAGTGGAAGAGCGTCCAGACGTCGGTGTGGTCGAAGCCGAACCACTGGTCGGTGGCGGTGAACAGCCGGACGACGTTGTGGTGGGTGACGGGGACGCCCTTGGGGCGGCCGGTGGAGCCGGAGGTGTAGATGACGTAGGCGACGTCGTCCGGGCCCACGGGCCGGACGCGCTCCTCCGGGGCCAGGTCCGCGGCCTCGTAGGCCTCGGCCTCCGCGCCGTCGACGAGCACGACGGGCAGGTCGTGCGCGGGGATGCGGGCCGCCGTGGCGGTGTCGGTGACGACGGCGGCGGGCGCGGCGTCCTGCAGCATGTACGCCAGGCGGTCGGCCGGGTAGTCGGGGTCCATCGGGAGGTAGGCGGCGCCGGCCTTGGCGACGGCCAGCAGGCCGGTCACCAGCTCCAGGGAGCGCGGCAGGGCGAGCGCGACGATCGAGCCGGGGCCGATGCCGCGCGCGGCGAGCAGCCGGGCGAGGCGGTTGGCGCGGGCGGACAGCCCGGCGTAGTCCAGCGACGCGCCGTCGCACGTGACGGCGGTGCGGCCGGGGTGGCGGCGGGCGGCGTCCTCGTAGAGCTCCACGAGGGTCTGCTTCGAGGGCGCGGGGGCCGGGGTGCCGGTGTTCCACTCGACGAGCAGGCGGTGGCGCTCGTCGTCGCCGAGCATCGGCAGCAGGCCGACGGGCGTGTCGGGGTCGGCGGCGGCAGCGGCCAGCAGGCGGGTCAGGTGGGCCGAGAGGCGCTCGGCGGTCGCGCGGTCGAAGAGGTCGGTGCGGAACTCCAGGAAGCCTGCGATGCCGCCGCCGGGCTGCTCCCCCGCGTTCAGGGTGAGGTCGAACTTGGCGGTGCCGGACGGCGTGGCCGTCATCGCGGCGGTCAGGCCCGGGCCCATGGCGAACGTCGCGTCGGGCAGGGACTGCCAGGCGAGCATCACCTGGAAGAGGGGGTGCCGGGCCAGCGAGCGCGGCGGGTTGAGCTCCTCGACGAGCCGGTCGAAGGGCAGGTCGCCGTGCTCGTAGGCGCCGAGCGTGGCGGTGCGGACGCGCTCCAGCAGCGTGCGGAAGGCGGGGTCGCCGGAGGTGTCCGCGCGCAGGACGAGGGTGTTGACGAAGAAGCCGACGAGGCCTGCGGTCGCGTCGTCGTCGCGGCCCGCCACGGGGGTGCCGAGCGGGATGTCGGTGCCGCAGCCGTAGCGGGTCAGCAGGGTCGCGAGGGCGGCCTGGACGACCATGAAGACGCTGGTGCCCGTGGTGCGGGCGAGCGTCTCGACGGCGGCGTGCGCGTCCGCGCCGAGGTGGAACGGCACGGTGTCGCCGGCGTAGGAGGCGACGGCCGGGCGCGGCCGGTCGGTGGGGAGTTCGAGCTGGTCGGGCAGGCCGGCGAGGGCCTGCTTCCAGTGCTCCATCTGGCGGTCGGCGAGCGCGGTGGGGGCGTCGGCGGTGCCGAGGAGCTCCTGCTGCCAGGCCGTGTGGTCGGCGTACTGGACGGGCAGCGGCGCGAGTTCGGGGGCCCGGCCCGCGGCACGTGCGGTGTAGGCGGCGGCGAGGTCGCGGGCGAGGGGCGTGGTGGAGGCGCCGTCGCCGGCGATGTGGTGCAGGAGGAGGAGCAGGGTGTGCTCCGTCCCGCCGTCGCCGAACAGGGTCACGCGCAGCGGGGGTTCGGCGGCCAGGTCGAAGCAGTGCCGGACGGCGGCGGTGACGTCGGCTGTCAGCGGGGCGGTGTGGAGCTCGGGGTACGCGTCGTCGGCCGTCAGGATCCGCTGGTAGGGCTCGTTGTCAGTGGCCGGGTATACGGTCCGGAGTGTTTCGTGACGCTCGGTGAGGTCGCGCAGGGCCAGGCGCAGAGCGTCCCGGTCGAGCGGGCCGGTGAGGTTGAGGAGCAGGGGGATGTTGTACGTGGGGCTGGGGCCTTCGAGCCGGTGCATGAACCACAGCCGCTTCTGGGCCGGGGAGAGCGGCATCCGCTCCGTGCGCGGCACGGCCACGAGGGCGGGGCGCTCGTCGGCCGGGCCGCCGGGGGTGCTGCTCAGGAGGGCGGCGAGGGCGGCGGGGGTGGGGTTGCGGAAGACGTCGGCGAGGCCGAAGCCCTCGCCTGCGCTCTCGCGGATGCGGGCGGCGATACGGCCGGCCAGCAGGGAGTGACCGCCCAGGGCGAAGAAGTCGGCGTCGGGGGACGGCGGGGCGTCCAGGCCGAGGACGTCCTGGAAGAGGCCGCAGAGCGCGGCCTCCTGCGGGGTGCGGGGCTCGCGGGCGGCCGGGCCGGCGGTGGGCTCGGGGTCGGGCAGGGCGCGGTGGTCGAGCTTGTCGTTGGCGGTGCGGGGCAGGGCGTCCAGGGCGAGGATCGCGGCGGGCACCATGTGGGCGGGCAGCTGTCCGGCGAGGTGGGCGCGCAGGGCTTCGGTGTCGAGGGCGGCCGGGCCGGTGCCCTCGGCGGGGACGGCGTAGCCCAGGAGGCGCTTGCCGTGGGCGGTGTCGCGGGCGATCACGGCGGCCTGGGAGACCGCGGGGTGGGCGGCCAGCGCGGCCTGGATCTCGCCGAGTTCGATGCGGAAGCCGCGGATCTTGACCTGGTCGTCGGCGCGGCCGAGGAATTCGAGGGTGCCGTCGGGGCGGCGGCGCACCAGGTCGCCGGTGCGGTACATGGCGGCGCCGGGCTCGCCGTGGAGGGCGCCGAAGGGGTCGGCGGTGAAGCGCTCGGCGGTGAGGTCGGGGCGGCCGAGGTAGCCGCGGGCCAGGCAGGCCCCGGCGATGTACAGCTCGCCGGTGACGCCGTCGGGCGCGGGGCGCAGGGAGGAGTCGAGCACGTAGGCGCGGGAGCCGCGGACGGGTCTGCCCTGGGGGGTGCCGTCCTCGCCGGCCAGCCAGTAGTAGGCGTCGACGGTGGTCTCGGTGGGGCCGTAGAGGTTGACGGGGCCCAGGCCCTCGGTGCCGGCCAGGCGCCGCCAGAGCGGCTCGGGCACGGTCTCGCCGCCCACGACGACGACGGCCGGGTGGTGCCGGCCCTCGTCCAGCAGCCCTTCGGCGAGGAGGGCTTCGGCGTAGGAGGGGGTGACGTCGAGGTAGTCGAGGCGCTCGTCGTGGACGTAGCCGGCGAGGGCGGCGGGGTCGCGGTAGCCGGCGTCGTCCAGCAGGTGCAGCTCGTGGCCGTGGACCAGCCAGATCAGCGGGTCCCAGGAGGCGTCGAAGGCGAAGGAGGCGCTGTGGCCGATGCGCAGGCGGTCGCGGCCGGTGCGGGCCACGGCGGGGGCGATGTGGTCGCTGCCGTGCCCGGCGTGCAGGTTGGCCAGCGAGGCGTGGGTGACGACGACGCCCTTGGGGCGGCCGGTGGAGCCGGAGGTGTGGATGATGTACGCGGCCTGACGGAGCGTGGGCGCGGCGGGTGCGGTCGCCGGGCGGGCGTCGATGCGGGCGCGGGTCTCCGGGTCGTCCAGGAGCAGGGTGGGGATGGCGTGCGGGGGCAGTGCGCGCACGGCGTCGGCGGTGCCGACGAGGCAGCCGGGCCGGGCGTCGTCGAGGACGGCGGTGATGCGCTGGGCGGGGTGCCCGAGGTCGAGGGGCTGGCAGACGCCGCCCGCCTTGAGGACGGCGAGCAGGGCGACGACGGTCGACGCGCTGCGGGGCAGGGCCAGGGCGACGGGGGTCTCGGCCGTGACGCCCGCGGCGGTCAGCTCGTGGGCCAGGCGGTTGGCGGCGGCCTCGAGTTCGGCGAAGGTGAGGCTCTCGCCGCCGCTGCGGACGGCCGTGGCGCCGGGGGTGCGGGCGGCCTGCGCGCTGAAGAGCCCGGGCAGGGTGTGCTCGGCGGGCGGCTCGGTGCGGCCGGCGGTGGCCCGGCGGATCCCGTCGGCGTCGAGCAGGTCGAGGGTGCCCACGGGCCGGTCGGGGTCGGTCAGGAGGAGGTCGGTCAGCGCGTCGAGGTAGCGCAGGAAGGCCCGTTCGTGGGCGGCGAGCTCCTCGGCGGTGTAGCGGCCGGGGTTGGCGTCGAGGCCGAGGAGGAGGGAGTCGCCGGGACCGGGGGTGACGGTGACGGCGAGGTCGTCGACGGGCCCGGCCGCGAGGTTGCGGACGGTGCCGGGCAGGCCCGCGAAGTCCAGGCCGCCGTCCTCGAACGGCTTGATGTTGACCATGGGGCCGAAGAGCGGCCGGTCGCTGCCGGTGAGGCCGAGGTCGCGGCGCAGGTCCTCCAGGCGGTAGCGCTGGTGCCGGCCGGCGGCGCGCACGGCGAGGACGACGCGGCGCACCAGTTCGGCGCCGGTGTCCCCGGGGCGGACGGCGAGGCGCAGCGGCATGACGTTGACGGTCATGGCGGGGGTGCGCAGGGCGGCGCGGCTGCGCCGGTTCTTCAGCGGAAGGCCCAGGAGGACGTCCTGGGCGCCGGATATGCGGTGCACGTAGCCGGCGGTGGCGGCCATGACGAGCTCGGCCCAGGTGCTGCCCTTGGCGGCTGCGGCCGCCTTCTCCAGGCGGGTGCGGGCGCCTGCGGGGAGGACGGCGGTGCGGCGCAGGACGGTCGTCGCGGGAGCGAAGGGGCGGGCGGAGAGGGAGGCGGGCTCGGGCCGGTCGCCGAGGTGGGCGCACCAGTGGTCGCGGTCGGTGGCGTGCTGGGCGCTCGCGCGGTAGGCGGCTTCCTCGTCGGTGAGTTCGCGCAGGGGGGCGAAGTCCGCGGCGGGGGGCTCCTCACCGGCGGCGAGCGCGGTGTAGACCTCGGCGACGCGGCGGCCGATGAGGGTCAGGGCGTAGGCGTCGACGGCGAAGTGGTGGACGCGCTGGTACCACCAGTGCAGTTCGTCGTCGATGCGGAAGAGCGCCTGGGTGACCAGCGGGCCGCGGGTGAGGTCGGCCGGGCGGTCGAGGTCGGCGCGCATCCAGGACTCGGCCTCGGCGCGCGGGTCGTCCGCGGTGCGCAGGTCGAGGCGGTGGAGCGCCGGTTCCTGTCCGGTGACGAGGCGCTGGGCGGGGACGGCGTCGTCGGCGGCGGGGTCGGCCGGCACGGCGAGCAGGGAGAGGGTCTCCGCCTCGCCGGAGGTGCGGTGCAGGGCCCGGGCGAAGAGCTCCTCGTCCAGGGCGCCCCGGATCTCCACGCAGTCACCCGTGTTGTAGACCGGGTTGTCAGGGGCGAGTTCCTGCGCGTACAGGATTCCGGCCTGGGCCGCGAGCAGCGGCAGCTCGACAGGAGACGTCTCGGCCTCGTGGTGACGCATGGTGTGGGGACTCCCGTTGTATGACAGCGATCTGGCCACACCGGTACCCCCCGGTATGTCAGCTTAGGTAAGCCTAAGCTATTTTTTGCCTCACCGTGAGAGTCTCCCACCACGGGGTGGGGAACGAACAGGAGTACCGATCATGACCGCGGCCGACGGCCTCAAATCAGCCCTGCGCGAGCGCGTACTCGCCCACCGCGACGACCTCCTGTCGCTCAGCAGGCGCATCCACGCGCACCCCGAGACGGCCTTCGCCGAGCACCGCGCCGCCGGCTGGTGCGCCGACTTCCTGCGCGGGCACGGCTTCGACGTGACGGCGCCCGCGTACGGCCTCGGCACCGCCTTCTCCGCGACGGCGGGTTCGGGGCCGGTCACGGTGGCCCTCGTCTGCGAGTACGACGCCCTGCCCGGCCTCGGGCACGCCTGCGGCCACAACCTGATAGCCGCGGCCGGCCTCGGCGCGGCCCTCGCGCTCGCGCCCCACGCCGATGAACTGGGGCTGACGGTACGGGTGCTGGGCACGCCCGCGGAGGAGCGCGGCGCGGGCAAAGCCCTCATGCTGGACGCGGGGGCCTTCGAAGGGGTCGACGCCGCGATGATGGTGCACCCGTGCCCGTTCGAGGTCGCCGAGTTCCGCTCGTTCGCGCTCGGCACGCTCTCCGTCGCGTTCACCGGCAAGGCCGCCCACCCGAGCCTCAACCCGCACGAGGGCCGCAACGCCGCCGACGCGCTCACCGTCGCCCAGGTCGCCCTCGGGCTGCTGCGCCAGCAACTGCCCCCGCAGTGGAAGGTGCACGGGGTGACCACGGGCGCCGGCACGGCACCCAACCTGATCCCCGACCGCGCCACGGCCGAGTACGAGATCCGCGCCTCAGCCGCCGAGGACCTGCGGGAGCTGCGCGAGCGCGTCGAGGCGTGCTTCCGCGCGGGCGCCCTGGCCACCGGCTGCGAGGTGGAACTGACCCGCCCCGAGCCCGACTACCTGGACTTCCGCACCGACGCGCAGCTCGTCGCGCTCTGGCAGGACAACGCCCGGGCGCTGGGCCGGCCCGAGCCGCTGCAGCGGGACGCCTTCGCGTGCACGGACATGGGGAACGTCTCGCACGTCGTGCCGTCGATCCACCCGGTGCTCGACATCAGCGGCGGGGCCTGCGGCCCGCACGAGGCGGAGTTCGCCGAGGCGGCGGTGTCGCCCCGCGGCGAGCAGGCGCTGCTCGACGGCGCGGTCGGGATGGCCTGGACGGCGGCCGACTTCGCGGCGGCGCGCCGCGCCTGACCGCTTCGGGGCTTCGCCCCGGACCCCGGCCCTGACCCCGGCCCTGACCCCGGTCCTCAATCGCCGGACGGCTCTTTCACTGCCGTGACCGGCGATTGAGGGCGAGGTGCTTACTTCGCCGAGAGCGCCTTCACGATGTCGTCCACGACGACCGTGCTGGCGATCGGGCCGCCGCGCGTGGACCAGACCGAACCGTCCACCGTCACGGCGTGGTTCTTCTTGACCGCGCCGAGGTCCTTGTAGGCCGGCTTCTCCTGGACGTCCTTCAGCGCCTTCTCACCGTCGGAGGTGAGGGTCGACAGGAACAGCCAGTCGCCGTCGATCTCGTTGATCTTCTCCAGGCTGAGCGCCGGGGTGTGGGCGTTGCCGTCCTTGTCCTGCGCCTTGGGGCGCTTGAGGCCCATGTCCAGGGCGACGCCGCTGGCGAACTGCTTCTTCTCCATCCAGCTGGGGCCGTCCGGGTTCCAGCGGACGATGCTGACCTCGGCGCCCTTGTTGTCGCCGAGGCCCTCGCCGGCCTTCTTGGCCTTGGCCTCGTAGTCGCCGATGACCTTGTTGGTCTCGTTCATCTTGTTCAGGGCGTTGCCGATGCCACGGAAGGAGAGCTTCCAGTCATCGGTCGGGGCCATGGTGACCAGCGTGGCCGGGGTGATCTCGCGCAGCTGCTTGAGCATCTGCTCGTCCTGCATGTCACCGGCCAGGATGAGGTCGGGCTTCGCGGCGACGACCTTGTCCATCACCGGCTGCAGCAGGTTGCCGACGACGTTGATGTCCTTGACCTTGTCGGCGAGGTAGGCCGGCGGCTTGCTCAGGCCCTGGCCGTTGGTGATGCCGACCGGCTTGACGCCCAGCGCCAGCACCGCGTCCAGGTCCTCCTGGGTGAGCGTCACGATGCGCTTGGGGTTGGCCGGGACCTTCACCGCGGTGCCGGTCGCGTCCTTGACGGTACGGGTGCCGCCGCCCGACTCGGCCGCGTTGTCGGACTTCTTGTCCGAGCCCTTGTCGGAGTCGGAGCCACAGCCGGTGACCAGCAGCGCGGCCGCCCCCACAGCGGCGAGCACCTGCACCGCGCGGCGCGGGGCGAAGGGGAGGAGGCGGTTGGGTGTGGTCATCAGAAGGCTCCGGGCGTGGGTGAAGACGGGGACGGAAAGGAATGGCAAAAGGACAGCAGGCAGCATGAGGAACCCCTCGCACCGGCCCGCAATGGACATTAGGTTAGCCTTACCTTAAAGCTCTCCCCATGGGAGGGTCCATATCAGCCGGCGATCTTCTGGAAAGGCCCGCCTGTGGAGCTCCGCGTCGAACAGCTCATCGCCGGATACCCCGGCCACCGCGCCGTGGCGGGAGTCGACCTGACCATCCCCTCCGGCCGGGTCGTCGCGATCGTCGGTCCCAACGGCTGCGGCAAGTCCACCCTGCTGCGCTCCGTCGCCCGGCTCCACCAGCCCGAGTCCGGCCGGGTGTACGCGGGCGACGCCGACATCTGGCAGCTGAAGCAGCGCCAGGCCGCGCACCGCATCGCCCTGCTCCCCCAGTCGCCGCTGGCCCCCGAGGCCGTCACCGTGGCCGGGCTCGTGCGCTACGGACGCCACCCGCACCAGGGCCTGTTCCGCCAGTGGTCGCGCGACGACGAGCGCGCCGTCGAGGAGGCGCTGCGCGCCACGGGCGTCGCCGCGCTCGCCGGCCGCCGGCTCGACCAGCTCTCCGGCGGCCAGCGCCAGCGCTGCTGGCTCGCGATGGTCCTCGCCCAGGAGACCCCGATCGTCCTCCTCGACGAGCCGACCAGCGCCCTGGACATCGGCCACGCCGTCGAGGTGCTCGACCTCGTCCGCGAGGTGGCCCTCGCCGGCCGCACGGTCGTCATGGTCCTGCACGACCTCGCGAGCGCCGCCCGCTACGCCGACACCGTCGTCGCCATGAAGGACGGGCGCGTCGTCGCCCACGGCGCACCGCGCGACGTCGTCGACACCGCCCTGGTGCGCGAGCTGTACGGCATCGAGGCCGACATCCTGGAGGCCCCCGCCGACGGCTCCCCCGTGGTCGTCCCGGCCCGGCGCGCGCCGGTGGCCGCAGCCGCGGTCGCAGCCGCCTCGTAGGAGAACCGCAGCGGACGCCGGATCAGAATCCGGCCGCGTACCGCCAGAAGTCCCGCATCACCTCGGGTGGAGTCGGCCCGGTCATCTGCACCTGAGTGAGCAGGACGGCGACCAGGCCGGTCGAGGGGACGAGGTGCGCGGCCGTCCCGGTGCCGCCGGCCCAGCCGTAGCGGCCCGGAACGTTCCACGGGTCGGCGGCCGCGACGTCGACCGAGCCGCCGAAACCCCACCCCTGGCCCTCCAGGAACAGCGCGGCGCCCTCGCGCTGGGCCCTCGTCAGGTGGTCGGTGGTCATCCGCCGCACCGACGCGGGCGACAGCAGCGGCCGCCCGCCGTCCGTCGTGCCCCCGGCGAGGAGCATCCGGGCGAAGGCGGCCAGGTCGTCGGCGGTCGAGACGAGCCCGCCGCCCGCGGCCGGGAAGGCCGGCGTGCTGCTCCACTGCCCGTCGGGAGGATCGGCCAGCTCCAGGCCGCCGTCCGGAACGGGCCGGTACAGGCTGGCGAACCGGCCGAGCGCGGCGGCCGGGACCGCGAAACCGGTGTCGGCCATGCCGAGCGGCTCGAACAGCCGCTCGGCGAGGAAGTCGGGCAGGGGACGGTCCGCGACCCTGGCGATCAGCACGCCCAGGACGTCCGAGCAGGTGTGGTAGAGCCAGGCCTCGCCCGGCTGGTGCAGCATCGGGATCCGGGCCAGGGCCGCCAGCCACTCGTCCGGCGGGAGGTTGCCCTGCGGAGCGAGGATATGCCCCTGCACCTCCTCGAACAGCGCGGCGACCGCCGGCAGCGAGAAGTCGGCCGGGAAGCCGTAGCCGGCGCGGAGGGTGAGCAGATCCGTCACGGTGACCGGCCGGGCGGCCGGGACCACGTCGCCGACGGCCGACTCCGGCGTGCGGACCACCGCCGGGGACGCCAGCTCCGGCAGCCACCGCCCGACCGGGTCGTCCAGGCCCATCCGGCCGTCCTCGACCAGCATCATGGCGGCCGCGGCGGTGACGGGCTTGGTGAGCGAGGCGATGCGGAAGACGGAGTCCCTGGTCATCGGGGCCGTGCCGTCGGCGTCGAGCGAGCCGAGGGCCTCCACCTCCGCCCGCCCCTCGCGGGCCACCAGGGCCACCGCCCCCGGCACCGCACCGCTGCGGACGTACGGTTCGAGGACGTCGTGAAGGTCCGTCACGAGCCCGCCGCGGGGCCCGCGGTGCGCAGCGGCGTGAGCTGCTCGATGTCGTAGCGCACGCGCAGGGCGGCGATCGCCTCGTGGTCGACCGGCGGCCCCGCCTCGAGGATCTCGAAGAGCTCCTCGAAGTAGCGCTCGTGGTCGGGCGGCGGCGAGGCCTGGAAGAACATCCGCACCGGCTCCGACGTGGGGTTGGCGAAGGCGTGCGGGCAGCCCGGCGGCACCAGGATCACCGTGCCCGCTGTGGCGCGGGCGTACCGCTGCCCGGCGGCCGAGCGCCACTCCCGCCAGTGGTCCCGCGTCCGCACGAGCGGCTCGAACGCGAGGACGTCCAGCTCGCCCTCCAGCACGTAGAAGAGCTCCTCGCTGCGGGTGTGCAGGTGCGCGCCGACGTCGAAGCCGGGCGGGACGACGACCTCGAAGCTGGAGGCCGCGCGCGAGTGTTCCCCGGTGACCTTGAAGGTCACCTGCTGGGCGGGGGTGACGAGGGTGCGTCCCCCGCCGGGCGGTACGACCAGACCGTCCTGGGTGGAAATGAGGGTCATCGCGGCGGTCCTTCCCGGCGGCGTTCGACGTCGTGGCGGAACCACGTCGTCCGGCACTCCGGAGAATTCCCGTTCGTACCGGACGGCACCCGTGCTCTCACCCGTACGGCTCAGCAGCTCCGGCCTCGCGGGAGAGCCGCTCCACGAGACCGGGGGCGGGCTGCGGGACCTCGCCGAAGTCCTCGTCGTCGCCGTCGACCGCGAGACGGTTGACGACGCTCTCCAGCGCGGCGGGCAGATGGGGGGTCAGGCCGCTGTGCCACTGGATGAGCAGTTCGTGGCGGGCCGCGTCGGTCAGCAGCTTGCGGCGGCTGTCCACCCGGGACGCGGGCCGCGGGGGCTCCTGCGGGTCGTGGGCGGCCTGGGCGCGCCAGAACGCGGCGTCGCGGAACTCGCCGTCGCGGCGGTGCGCGAGGTGGAGGCAGTACGCGGCGGTACGGCTGCCGCCGCCGGCGGCGAACTGCCACCAGAAGCCGGCCGCGCGGGTGTGCCCCGCCACGTGCAGCAGGCACGCGAAGACGAGGGCGCCCTCGGGGTCGATGCCCCGGTCGTCCACGAACCGCTCCAGGCTGTCGGCCGCCTCGACGGCGTTGATCACCAGGACGCAGGCCAGGTCGAGCTCGTGGGCGGCCTCTTCGCGGGCGCCGGGGCCGGCCGGTGCGGGCTCCGCGGGCGGCCTGTGCCGTCGCGGGCGGCGCCGGTTCTCGAACGCCACCGCGATGGCGCGGGCGTCCGAGGTCAGCATGGCTTCGATGACGTCGCCCTCGGTGTCGTGGCTGCGCGGCATTACTTCCCCCTGCCGGAATGCTGGGCCTCTAAAGGGACTTCTGACGCGGATAACGCGGATGACGCAGCTGACGCCGGCGGCACAGGCGTCGCGGGCGTCGCAGGTACCGGCGACGACGCGGGCTCCGCGGGTGCCGCGGGCACCGCGGACAGCGCCGCGACGACCTTGCGCTTGGCGTGGCCGATGAGCGAGCGCGCGGCCGCCCGCTCGACGCCCAGCAGGTCCGCGACCTGGGCCACGGTGTAGCCGATGACCAGGTTCAGGACGAGCGCGTCGCACTGCCGCTCGGGCAGCCGGGCGATCGCCGCGTACAGCGCCATCCGGCTCTCCAGGAGCCGGAACCGCCGGCCGCGCTCGGGCTCCGGGACGTGCGCCGCGCAGTGGAGGGCGGCCGTCGGCAGCGCCGTGCCGCGCCGGTGCCGGGCCAGCCAGCCGGCCACGTGCTCCTTGAGCAGCGACCAGGCGTAGGAGTCGGCGGAGGGCTGGCGCAGCGCGTGCGGCCACTGCGCGCACAGCCGGTCGAAGGCGGCCTCCGTGATGTGCACGGCGGCTTCGGCGTCCCCGGTGTGGACGTACGCGTACGCGCCCCACCTGTGCTCGTGCAGTTCGCGGAAGGCCGTGAAGGCGATCTCCATCCGGCGCTCGGACGGGCGGGTGGTCCCGGCGGGCGCGGGCGTCCGACCGCTGTCTCTCATGGGCGCCTCTCGTCGCGTCTTCTCCTGCGTTCTTCCAATGAACCGGAAAAGCAGCCCCCGCCGTGCCACAACCCCGCAAAAAATCTGGCTCTCCGCAGCGGAGCGGTTACCCGCCGGTGACGCGGGACAGGTATGGGGCGGCCGTAACGCAAGGGGGAGGCGGAGAAGATGGGCGAGGCCCGCGAGGAGCCCGTGGTCGACCTCCGGCTGGACCGGGCCCACTCGGCCCGCATCTACGACTGGCTCCTCGGCGGGCGGACCCACTTCGCCGCCGACCGCGAGGCGGGGCGGCGGATCCTCTCGGCCTTCCCGGCGGCCGGGGACGCCTGCCGGATGAACCGGGAGTTCATGCACCGTGCCGTCACCCATCTCGCCCGCGAGGGCCTGACCCAGTTCCTCGACATCGGCACGGGCATCCCCACCTCGCCCAACCTGCACGAGATCGTCCAGGGGATCAGTCCCGCGGCCCGCGTCGTCTACACGGACAACGACCCCGTCGTCCTCGCGCACGCCGCCGCCCTGCTG
This sequence comes from Streptomyces roseifaciens, assembly GCF_001445655.1. Taxonomy (NCBI): domain Bacteria; kingdom Bacillati; phylum Actinomycetota; class Actinomycetes; order Kitasatosporales; family Streptomycetaceae; genus Streptomyces; species Streptomyces roseifaciens. The sequence continues at coordinate 820,103 of NZ_LNBE01000003.1, read as the reverse complement.
CGCGGCCGCCCCGAGGGCCGCACGGCGTACGTGCAGGCCGACGTCACCGTCGCCGGCAGCGTCCTGGAGGCGCCGCAGCTGCGCGCGACCCTCGACCTCCGCCGCCCGGTGGCGCTCACCCTCAACGCCCTGCTGCACTTCGTCCCCGACGACGGCTGCGACCGCGCCCACGCGGTCGTCGAGGACCTCAAGGCCGCGCTGCCCGGCGGCAGCGCTCTCGTCATCACGCACGGCACCTCCGACTTCTCCCCGCTGGCGATGAGCCGGGTCACGGACGTCTACGCGCGGGCCGGGACCCCGCTCCAGCTGCGCGGCGCGGCCGAGTTCCGCCGCTTCTTCGACGGCTGGGAGCTGCTGGAGCCGGGCGTCACGCTCGCCCACCGCTGGCGCCCCGACCGCCCCGGGGGCCCGGGCCGGCCTACGGCCGCGGAGGCCGTCTGCTGCGCCGCGCTCGCCCGCAAACCGTGACCCGCGCGCCCCTCATATCGCGTACTTCCACACCGTGAGCATGAAGGCGCCGTACCAGCAGCCGAAGAGCGTGGCCGCGCACAGCACGGTCACCGCCGTACGGGTGCGGGCCGCCGCCAGTGCGCGGGCCGCGGGGACGAGGAAGAGGACCGCGGGTATGAGCAACCGCAGCTTGGAGTGCGAGTAGTTGCTCTGGGCCAGGGTGAGGACCACGATGCCCGTGCCGTAGACGAGCAGCGGCGGCCAGGTGCCGCGGTGCCAGGTGAGCACGGTGGCGCAGGCGAGGGCGAGCAGGAGCACGGCGGTGCTCACCGAGACCCAGCCCTCGCCCCGGCGCAGCGTCTCGCCGAGGAAGTCGAGGAAGGCCGCCCCGTTGTCCCAGTGGGTGCCCCAGCCGGCCTCCTGGATGCGGAACCAGGCGTCGGGTTCGCCGATGCGCCGTCCCACCCACCACAGGTAGAACGGCGTGCCCAGGCAGCCGAGGGCGACGGCGGCCAGGGGCCGCGGGGTGATGCGGCGTTCGCGCAGCAGGTGCAGGAGGGCGGCGACGGCGAGCGCGGCGGCGACGGCCGCGGCGGCGGGCCGGGTCAGGCCGGTGAGCAGCGCCAGCGTCCCGGCGGTGAGCCAGGCCTTGCGGTGCGCGGCCAGGAGCGTGCCGGCGGCCAGGGCGAGGAAGAGCGACTCGCTGTAGGACATGAGGAAGGACAGCGCCATCGGCTGCGCCCCGGCGAGCAGCACGATCGCGTAGAGGGCGGTGCGTCCGCCGTGGAGCCGGGCCAGCAGGCGGTGCACGACGATCAGCGCGGCGAGCAGCGCGAGGTGGGCGGCGACGATGCCGGAGGTGCCCCAGTCGAGCCACGTGACGGCGTGGACGGCGCGGATCAGCATCGGGAACAGCGGGAAGAACGCGAGGTTGTTGCCCGTGAGGCTGCCGTCGTCGGTGTAGGAGTACGCGTGGGCGTAGCCGTCCTGGGCGATGCCCACGTAGAGGTTGCCGTCCCAGGCCAGCAGGCGCTTGCGCAGGCCGGGGCCGTCCGCGTCGCTCATGGCGGACAGGATCAGCAGGTGGAGCGCGGTGGTGACGGCGTAGACGGCGCATGCGGGCAGCAGGAACCGGAAGATACGTTTCGCTCGCTGCCGTGCCGACGGCTCCGGCGGGGCCGGTATCGCGCCGGGACCGGCGGTGGAGGAGTCGGGTACGAGAGCCGTCATGGGCGGTCATGCCATTTCGTCGCGGGCGTACGGGCGTGGGTACGCGGTGGGACTGATGCAGGGGGCCGGGTCCGTCACACGGCCGGGTAGTGCTCCGCTCGGGCGGCCGTGATGAGCGCGGAGACGTCCGTCCAGTCGAGGCCCTCCCGGCGGGCCCGGCTCATCCAGTCCGCAAGCTCGCCGCGCAGCGGGGAGTCGGCGAGGGAGCGGGGCCGCTCCGGGGAGGCGCTCACGAAGGTGCCGACCCCCGGCCGGGCCTCCACGAGCCCGAGGTGCTCGAGCTCGCGGTAGGCCTTGAGCGTCGTGTTCGGGTTCAGCTTGGTGACGGCGGCGACGCGGGCCGCGGTGGGCAGCTGGTCCCCCGCGGTGAGGATGCCGAGGCGCAGCGCCTCCTGGACCTGCTGGACGATCTGCAGGTAGGCGGCCATCCCGCTCTGCCGGTCGATTCTGAACTCGACCATGGTGCGGCCCCCCTCATCCCGTCCCTGCGTGCTGCGACCCGGCGCGGCTCACAGCGGGCGCCGCCGGCCCCACCACAGGGTCAGGGCGAGAAGGGCGACGGCCGCGGCCAGCACGAGCGCCGCGTAGGTCCACTGCATGCCGGGCATCTGGTCGTACCCGAAGTATTCCAGGCGCTCGGCGACGATGCCCTTGGCCCTGCACTCCGCGGGGGTGCGCTCGTTGAAGCACGCGCCGAAGCCGTGGAGCCCGCCGTGCGCGTCGACCGTCCAGTTGTCGTAACGCACGGCGCCCACGGGCAGATCGGGCTGTCCCTGCTCGACCGGGTTGACGAGCACGCGCGGCGTCGTGAAGCCCGTCCGGAGGTGGTCGGACACGAGCCCCCAGGCGAAGGAGAAGCCGAGGGCGAGTCCCATGACGGGCAGGGTGCGGCGGACGACCAGACCGAGCGCGGCGCCCACGGCGAGGTGGAGCAGGGCCAGCGCCACGGGCACGGGGCCGGTGTTGTCGAAGATGTTCGCCGAGTCCCACTGGCCGGCGTTGACGAGGTCGTGCGCGGGTTCCCACCAAGAGGTGAAAGCGGCAGAGAGCACCGCGGAGCACACGACGGTGATCAGCACCGCCATGCCGAGCTTGACGGCGAGCCAGCGGCCGCGGGTGACCGACTGGGTGGTCACCAGCTGCACGGTGCCGCGCTCGCGGTCCCCGGCGATCAGCGGGGCGCCGAGGAAGACGCCCGCGACCACGGGCACCATCGACATCAGCCACGTGGCGTTCTGGAACGGCTCGCCGTACTTCTGGTCGAAGAGCTCGGCCAGCTCCACCGAGGCGGTCGCCCGGGCACCGGCGAGGAAGCCGGTCATCGTGCCGCGCTGCCAGAGCATGTGCACACAGCCGGCCGCGGTCAGCAGCAGGCAGGCCACGAAGGCCACGCGGTGCTGCCGCCAGACCAGCCACGGCAGTCCGCGCAGGATGCGCGGCGGCTTCTTGCCGTCCTCGCCGTTGCCGCCCTTCCCGGCGACGGGCGTCTCCACGGCCGTGCTCATGCCGCCCCCTCTTCGTCTTCCTGGTTCTGTGCGCTCTCGGTACGGGTCTCGGCCGTGAGCAAGGGCGGTGCGGCGGGCGAGCGCATGTAGCCCAGCAGCACCTCCTCCAGGCCGGGTTCGACGATCTTCCAGTCGCCCTCGACCCGGCCGCGGGGCCGGATGAGGGCGGTGAACTGACGGCCCACGGCGCGCGATTCGACGACGGTGTGCCGGGCGATCTCCGCAGGCATGCCGTCGGTCAGGTGCACGCCGGTCACCAGGAGGTGGGCGGAGAGCAGCGCGTCGGTCCCGCCCGCGAGGCGCACCCGGCCGTCGTCGACGGCGACCAGGTGGTCGCACATGGCGGCCACGTCGGACATCCGGTGCGAGGACATCACGACGGTCGTGCCCTGCTCGGCCGCCTCGGCCAGCAGGAGGCCGCCGATCTCGTGGGCGGCGAGCGGGTCCAGGCCGGCCATGGGCTCGTCGAGGAGCAGGAGGCGGGGGCGCTTGCCGAAGGCCAGGGCGAGGGCCACGCGGGAGCGCTGGCCGCCGGAGAGGCTGCCGACGCGCGCGGCCAGCGGCAGCTTCCCGGACCGTACGATCCGCTCGGCCGCGGCCTGGTCCCAGCGCGGGTTGAGCTCCCGGCCCAGGCGCAGGGTCTCCTCGACCGTGAACCGGGGGAACAGGGGCTTGTCCTGGGTGAGGAACGCCGTGTCGGCGAGGCCCGAGGTGCCGGACACCGGCGCCCCGAAGACGTGCAGGCTCCCGGCCGTCGGGCGGACGAGCCGCCCGGCCATGCCCAGCAGCGTGCTCTTTCCGGCGCCGTTGGGGCCCACGAGCCCGCAGACCGCACCGGCCGGGATCCGCACGGAGAAGTCCCGCACGGCCCAGCGGCGGCGGTAGCGCTTGCCCAGCTCCCGTGCCTCGACGGCCCAGCGGCTCGCGCCGTCGGCTGACGTCATCCCACCCCACCTGCCCCACCGGCTAATTAACTAGTCAGCTAGTGGAATGAGCATATAGAACGCCCTTGCGCTGTCAATATCCGGTACAGATAGGCACAAAAGGCGCAATTCCCTGCTCAGGCGGCCGGGCTCGCCGCCTTCCGGCGGGCCCGGTGGGCGGCAGCGGTCGCACGGTTGCCGCAGATCTGCGGGGAGCAGAAGCGCCGCGACAGATTGCGGGAGGTGTCCACGAAGACCTCGGCGCAGCGGTTCCCGACGCACACGTGCAGCCGCTCCATGCCGCTCGTGGTGACCACGGTGAGCAGCCCCATGGCGGCGTTGACCGCGTACTGGTCGGCGACGGGGGCGCCGGGCGCGGCGACGTGCAGGTGCCACGACCCGTCGTGGTCGGTGTAGTGCGGCACGGCGCGGTGGCCGTCGAGCACGGCGTTGAGCAGGGCGACGGCCGTGGCCGCGTCCGGGGCGCCGAAGACCTCGCGCAGCACGGGCCGGAGCCCGCGCACGGCGGCGAGGTCCGCTTCGGTCAGGGCTGCGGGCGGCCGGATGCCGCAGGCGTCGAGGAGGGCGGACAATGCCGCAACATCGGGCATCTTCTCCACATTGCGCACGATGTTGTAGGTATTGACCAGGTCCTCAGCCAGGGTCACCGAACCGTCTGAGTAACTAGTAAACCTCACCATGACTCCGTACTATTGCTGCTCGTAGTCGCCACCGCATCACCTGCGGCGGCACTGTTTCCTGTTGCCCGCATGTCCGCGGAGGATGTCGATGGACTCGCAAGAGGCATTACCCGCCGAGGAGTCGGCGCCACCGCAGGAAACACCCGCCCCCGCCGCCGGATTCCGGGAGGAGGCACTCTACGGTCTGCGGGCCGCCGTGCCCCTGGCCGTGGCCGTCTTCGGATTCGCGGTCTCCTTCGGCGTCGTGGCTCGCGCGGCGGGCATGGGAGTCCTGGCCCCGGTGGTGATGTCGCTGACCACCTTCGCGGGGTCCGCGCAGTTCGCCGCGGCCTCGGTGCTCGGCACCGGCGGCGGGGTCGCCGCCGCGATCGTCGCGGCCGTCCTGCTCAACTCCCGCTATCTGCCGATCGGGATCAGCGTGGCCCCGGCCATGACCGGCGGCGTCCTCAAGCGCTTCCTGTCCGCCCAGCTGGTGGTGGACGAGTCCTGGGCCGTGGGCCACGTGGGCAACGGCCGCTATTCGCGCGGCCGGCTGCTCGGCGCGGGCGTGCTGGTCTACGCCGCCTGGGTCGGCGGCACCGCGGTCGGCCTGCTGGGCGCCCACTACCTCGGCGATCCCGAGCGCTTCGGGCTGGACGTCGTCTCGCCCGTGCTGTTCATCGCCCTCCTCAAGGGCCAGATCACCAGCCGCAAGGCGCTCGCGGCCTCGGCCCTCGGGGTCGCCATCGCGCTGGCCCTGGTGCCCTTCGCCTCGCCGGGCGTGCCCCTCATCGCCGCCACCGCCGCCTGCCTGTTGGGACTGAGGAAATGACCGGACTGTGGCTCGCCGTGCTCCTGGTCGGCGCCGTCTCCATGGCGCTCAAGGCGACCGGCCCCGTACTGCTCGGCGGCGAGGAGCTGCCCGCGGCCATGCAGCGCGTGGTCACGCTCATGGCCCCCACCCTGCTGGCGGCGCTGATCGCCACCCAGATGTTCGGCCAGGGCAAGTCGCTCGTCATCGACGCCCGCGCCGTCGGGCTCGTCGTCGGGGCCTTCGGCGTCTGGCGCCAGTGGCCCACCCTCCTCGTCGTGGTGCTCGGGGCCGCGGCCACGGCCCTGACCCGGCTGGTGACCGGCTGACCGGGCCCGCGGGCGGCGCCCGCACCCGGCCCGGCGGCTCCCCCGGCCACCCGCCCCGACCCCCGTTCCCCGACCGGAAGGAGGCACCCATGGAGAACACGGACGCCCCGCCCCTCACGGCAGCCCCGGCCCAGCCGACCGGCACGCCGCCCACCACGGCCCTGTGGGACGCGGGCATCCGCCTGGGTGCCGCCGTCACGCTGCCGCCCCTGCCGCTGGCGCCGGTGGCGGCGGGCATGCGCTGCAGCGGCCCCCTGCGCCGCGTGCAGCACACCGAGGGCGTGGTCTCGATCTTCACGGGGATCGACGCGGCCGCCCCGGGCGACATCCTGCTCGTCGACAACTCCGGCCGCACGGACGAGGCCTGCGTGGGCGACCTCGTCGCGATCGAGGCCCGGCAGGCCGGCCTCGCGGGCATCGTCGTGTGGGGCTGCCACCGCGACAGCGACGAACTCGCCGCCATCGGCCTGCCGGTGTTCAGTCTCGGCCCCTGCCCCGCCTCGCCGCGGCTCGGCCCCGGCCGTACCCCGGCGCCCGCCCTCCCCCCGCTCACGGCCCGGGACGGCGACAGCGTGACGGCCGACTCCGACGGCGTGCTGATCGTCCCGGCGGCGGCCCACGCCGAGGTGGCCGCCGTCGCCGAGCGGATCGTCCGGGCCGAGCGCGCCCAGGCCGAGCGGGCCCTGGAGGGCGTCAGCCTGCGCGAGCAGCTGGGCTGGGACCGCTTCCTGGAGCGCCGGCGCACCGACCCCGGCTATGCGTTCCGCTCCCATCTGGCCCAGGTCGACGGAGCGCTGGAGTAGGAGGAGCAGGGGACGTACGAGGGAAGGTCCCGCCGCAGCAGCAGGTGCCGGCGGGACCAGGGGTGGGGCTCCGGGATCCCGTCCCGGAGGCAGAGCGAGAACGTGAGCACGGCCAGTCCGTCCGCAGATCGGTTCACAGGAGGTCCCCTTCACCTCATGGCGTCGACGTCGGTACAGGCACAGTGGGCTCCGGCCCGGTTCCCGGTGGACCCCCGCCGCCGGGGACCGGACCCGGGCCCACTGCGCCGCGCCCCCGGCCCGGCCGGGGGCGGCCCGCAGGACCGCTCAGGAGGCGGCCTGCGGAAGATGGGCCCGCGCGAACTCCAGCTGCCGCCGGAACATCGCCACGCGCTCGTCCACGTCCGTCACGCTGTGGCCCCCGTCGTGGACGTGCAGGCCGTGGGCGACGCCGCGCCGCGCGAGCCGCTCGGCGTAGTCGCGGACCTGCGCCACGGGACAGCGGGCGTCGTTGGCACCGGCCAGGATGAGCACCGGCGCGCGGACGGCGTCGACGTACGTCAGCGGCGAGGACTCCCGGTAGCGCTCGGGCACCTCGTCGGGCGAGCCGCCGAAGAGGCTGCGGTCGAGCGCCTTGATCTCCTCCATCGCGCCGTGGTGTGCCGCGGCGCAGTCGGCGACCGGCGCACCGGCGAGACCCAGCGCCCACTCCCCCGGCTGCGTGCCGAGCGCGAGCAGCGTGAGGTAGCCGCCCCACGACCAGCCCGCGACGACGAGCCGGGCCGGGTCGGCGACGCCGTGGTCGACCGTCCACTGCCGGACCGCGGCCACGTCCTCCAGCTCGGTGAGGCCCACGCGGCGCCGCAGCGCCTCGGTCCACTCGCGCCCGTAGCCGGTCGAGCCGCGGTAGTTGACGCGCACGACGGCGAACCCGTGGTCGGTCCAGGCCGCGACGGCGGGGTCGAAGGCGTCCTCGTCCTGCTCGTCGGGGCCGCCGTGCAGCAGGAAGACCGCGGGGTACGGGCCGGGCCCCGCGGGCGTGTTCAGCAGGGCGTGGACCCGGCCGCCGGGGCCGTCCACCCACAGGTCCCGGGCCTCGGCCGCCGGGGGCGGCGGGGCGTCCGGGAGGGGCAGCCGCGGGTCCTCCAGCAGGCCGCGGAACTCCGGGGGCCGCGCGGAGCTCGACCACAGCAGCCAGGCGTCGCCGCCGGGCCGGGTCCGGGCGTGGGCGATGACCCCGGGCGGGGTGCCGATGCGCTCCAGGCGCCCGCTGTCCAGGTCGTAGCGGTGGAGCGTGGAGCGGGCCTCGTGGTCGTGGACGACCAGCAGCGAGCGGGCGTCCTGGAACCACTGCACCGATACGTCGCCGGGCAGGCCGAGGCGCAGCTCGGTGCGCTCGCCGGTGCGCGGGTCGAAGACGACCGGTTCCCAGCGGTCGTCGCGCTGGTGCTGCAGCAGCAGGCGCGCGTCGCCCCGTACGGGCGAGAAGCCCACGGCCTCCAGGCCGCCGCCCTCCTCGTCGGCGAGGTCCGCCACGGTCGCGCCGTCGTCCGTGGTGAGGACGCGCACGCCGAGGTCCCACAGGTCGCCGCGCTCGCTGTGCGCGATGACGGCCAGGTCCAGCGAGCGGGAGAGGTCGACGGCGTAGGCCGGCTCGTCGTGCCGGTAGAGCCGGCGGGCGGCGCCGCCGGGCAGGACGAGGTGGACCTCCGCGCCGTCCTCGGTGGAGCAGCCGAGCAGGGCGTGCCCGTCGAGGCCGACGGCCAGGCCCGAGGGCCAGTACAGCCCGGCGGACGGGACGGCCGGGGTGTCGGGGCCGCCGGTGAAGGGCTGGCGCATCCACCGGCCGTACTCGTCGCCCGCGCCGTCGTCGAACCACCACACGGCCTCCCCGGACGCCTCGACGGCGCACTGCTGGGTGCCGGACGGGCGGTCGGTGACGCGGCGGAGGGTGCCGGCCGCGCGGTCCCAGGCGTGGACCTGGGCGATGCCCGAGAGGTCGCTGACGAACACGCAGCGGTCGGGCGCGCTCTTGGCCCAGGCCGGCAGGGTGTGGCGGGGGGCGCGGAAGCGCCGTTCCCACACGGGCCCGTCGGCGAGGTGCCGGCGGGGGGCGGTCGTGGTCATCGAGGGGGTTCCTCCCGTGGCTCCCTGAGGTGTGCGCCCCCGCCCCTCTGTCAGGGCGCCGCCGCCGGCGGTGGGCCGGGGCGGCCGGCGGGCGGCGCCGGCGGCAGGGCGCCTGGGTGGACGCGTGCGTCAGTGGCAGCCGCAGCTCGCCGAGGTGACCCGGTTCATCCGGCGCCTCGGCCGCGCTTCGCCGCTCTCGGTGCCGGCTCCGGCGAGCGCCTCGGCGCCGCCGAGGGCCGTGACCGTGCTGGTGGAGCAGGACAGCGTCAGCTGGTACGGGGTCTGCGGCAGGGCGCCCAGAACAATGTAGGCGGAGACCGTGGCCTTGCCGGTGGCCGCGGAGTTGCCCTCGGTGTTGAAGGGCAGCGGCTGCGTCCCGGTGCTCAGGCCGAACTCGATCCCGGAGACCAGCGCGTGGTCGGGGTGCTCGGCGAAGAGGCGCTCGAGCTCGGCCGCGGCCGTGCCGGAGCCCGTGGCGGCGGCCTTGAGGTCGGTGACCGCGCCGTTCTCCACGGTCAGCACCAGCGGGTAGTGCGAGAGGCCGGTCAGCTGCTCGTAGATCTCGTGGCGGCGGTCGGCGCTCGCGCTGCGGGCCCGGACGACGGGCCAGCCCTTGACGGTGATCTGGCCGGAGAGCGCGGTGCCGGTGAGGTCGGCGGCGAGCCGCAGCCGGCCGGTGGGGGCGGTGCGGACCGCGCCCGGCTGGAAGAGGCCGCCGTCGGTGCGCGACCAGGTGGGCCGGTCGTAGGTGAGCCGGGCGACGGAGCCGGTCAGCGCTTCCTCGATCTGCAGGCCGCCGGAGGCGTCGAGGGCCGCGGTGAGCTTGTCGGCGCGGGCCTGGACCTCGTCGGGGTCGGCCTTCTCCAGGGCCGTCAGCACGGTGCCGGCCTGGTCGAGGGCGAGCGGGCCCTGCCCGGCGCGGACGACGGCGACCGTGCGGCCGGGGCCGACGTCGGCGGACGGAGCGGTCAGCAGGGCGTCGGCGGTGGCGATCACGAGGACGTCGCTGTTGTCCGGCACCTCGGTGCGCAGGATGTCGCCCAGGGTGCGGCCGGGGCCGGCGGTCATGGTGGCGCACTGCTCGTAACGGCTGCCGCCCTCGAGGCGGAAGAAGTCGGCGAGCGCCTTTTCCAGGACCAGTACGAAGTGTGTACGGCCGACCGGATACTGGCGGTAGGCCTCGGGGCGGACAATAATCATCGCGACACCACTCCCAGATATGCGTGTTGCGTGTCGGCGAGGCGGGTCGAGTCAGCACCTCGACCCGCCTCGCACCAGGGCTGTTCAATTCAGCCCGTCACCCGGGTTCAGCCCAGCAGGGTCCCGAGGTAGTTGCTGTTCTTGCGCACCTTGATGGTCTTCTTCATGGGAACTCACCTCCCGCCAATGGCCATTGTTCTCGGATGGGCTGCGGGCTATCAGCCCAGCAGGGTCCCCAGGTAGTTGCTGTTCTTACGGACCTTGATGGTCTTCTTCACGGGAACTCACCACCCTCCATTGGCTCGGATCCGGCCGGGTCACCGGGCGATTAGCCCAGCAGGGTCCCGAGGTAGTTGCTGTTCTTGCGCACCTTGATGGTCTTCTTCATGGGGAATCACCTCCCGTCCGTATGGATTTCGCGCTCCCGCCGCGTCCGCCGCAGGCCGCTCAGGCGGCCGGTGCGATGCGGACGCCCGGGGCGCCGCCTTTGTTGCCGAGCACCACTTCACCGCTCTCGGTGTAGACGGTGGTGTCGGGCGAGATGATGTCGAGGTGGTACTGGGTGAAGGGGGTGAGCCCCAGTCCCCAGTGCAGGCAGCCCCGGTCGCCGCCGTAGACCTCGTTCATCGCGTGGTTGCCCCGGACGATGTCCAGGCTGGTGTTGAGGGCGTGACCGATCTCCCAGACCAGGGTGTAGCGGGAGTCGATCTCGAACATCGCCTCGAAGACCTCGGCGACCGGGGCGCCGGCGGGCCGGAACGGCCGGAGCGAGGTGATCGCTCCCTTCTGCACGTCGGCCACGACCGCCTCGTGCTCCAGCCCGGCCAGCTTGCCCTGGAGGCGAGCCTGATCCTTGCGGAGGAACGAGGGCGTTCCGTTGTGCAGGATGGGGAATCCGCGGAAGGCGATGCTGCCTTCCAGCGGGAGGTGCAGCGACTCGTCGAACTCGACGATCTGCATCGGCAGGACGCTGATCTCGCCCGAGGGTACGATCTGCTGCTCGCCCCATTCAAGGGGGCCGGCCTGCTGATTCCAGACCAGGTCGTCGGCGAGGTGGTCCAGGACGGCGCGGGTGCCGTGCCGCTCGTCGACATACACCAAGTGGTCGGTGGATTCGGCGAGTTCGAAGAACCGGTCGCTGAACTCCGCCTGCTCCCGGGCCGAGGTGCGCTCGATGACCCCGATGAAGTGGCGGATGATGCCCAGGTCCGTGGGCGTCGAGTTGCACGCCATGCCCATCAGCTTGCGGCGCGGGCCGAGCGCCTCCTCGGAGGGGGACTCGAAGAACCGGTAGGGCGAGATGACCAGCGAATGAGAATTCTGCGGAACCGTTTCATCAGCGAGCATCTTCTCGAAGTCGTCGCCCGGCTTCAGAATGATCGTCCGGTACTCCGCGTAGGGGGCATCCCTGACGATTTCAAATTCCTGCACCATCTCCTGATTGGTGATCAGGCAGAAGATGCTTCCCTCGGCCGGGCCGAACTGACTGAATCGAGCCGGGTTGATCTTGATTGCCATAATCGGCGATACCCCCAGGTGGCTGATTATCTGGACGCAAGAAAACAGCACCCGGCGAACCCCGCGCAATATGCCGGGGGGCAATGGCCGGAACATATGCCGGTTTGAGCTCGGAGTCTGCCCGATTTGGGCGGCTGGTCGCGCTTGCCCGACTCTATGGGCGTCTCTCGGCAGATAAATCTATGAAGACCGGGGCCGACTGTGCCCTCACCACAGGGAAACAGACCGTATGCCCGCTTCACCCCTCACCTCAACACCCCCTCACCCACCCCGATCCGGAGTGGGGTTCCGGCCCGGGAGGCAAACCGGAATCCCGTCGCCGCACGGTTCCGGCCATGATCCATGAGGTCTGGGCCGCAGAACCGGCGGTCACAGGCCGGAACTTCTCGCTCCACCCCACTGTGATGTGAATCACCCCTGACGCAGAATCAGGGATTCCGGGAAGAAAAACGCCGGGCGGTCACGCGCAGTCGGGGGTGTCTGCGCGGACCGCCCGGCTCGTGTGCCGCGCTGTCCTGTGAGCGTCAGGGCATTACGCGGCTGGCTTGGGGCGGGGGATGAACAGGCACGCGAGGGCCGCGGCGGCCGTCGCGACGAGGATGAAGGCCCATCCGTGGTCGAAGGCCGTGACGGCGTCGTCCGCGCCGGAGGGGGCGCCGATGAAGGCCACCAGCAGGGCCACGCCCAGCACGGAGCCGACCTGACGGGCCATGGTGACGACGGCCGAGCCCGTGGAGAAGCTCTGCGGCGGCAGCGCGGAGACGGCGGCGCCCACGAGGGTCGGGACGACCATGCCCACGCCGATGCCCGTGAGCAGCATGCCCGGGAGCAGGCCCGCGGCGTACTCGTGCGCGGTGTCGAGCCGGTGGATCCACCAGCCGATGCCGGCGCCGAAGAGCACGCAGCCGACCGCGGAGACCGCCGCGGAGCCGAACTTCTTGATGACGGGGCCCACGCCCATCGCGAAGGCGGGGACGAGGACCGGTCCGGGCGCGATGGCGAGGCCGGTCTTCAGCGGCGACCAGTGCCACACCTGCTGGCACCACAGCACCGCCGAGAGCAGCATCGCGCCGAACGACACGGCGAACAGGAGGTTCGCGAAGGTCGAGGGCCCGACCGCGGGGATCCTCAGCAGGCCCAGCGGGAGGATGGGCGAGGCGTGGCGCGCAGAGCTGTAGACGAAGGCGGCCAGGAGGAGGACGGCGACCAGGAGGGAGCCGAGCACCTTGCCCGAAGTCCAGCCCCAGTCCTCGCTCTTGACCAGGCCCAGCGCCAGGACCGCGATGCCCAGGGTGAGCAGGACCGCACCGAGCAGGTCCAGCCGGGCCGCGGCCGGGCGGGCCGCGATGCGCGGCAGCACCTTGGCCCCGAGAAGGAGGGCGAAGACGCCGATCGGCAGGTTGACGAGGAAGACCCAGCGCCAGTCGAGCTGGGTGAGCAGGCCGCCGATCACGGGGCCGAGGGCGGCGGCCAGGCCGCTGATGGCGGTCCAGGCGCGGACCGCGGGGATCCTCTTCTCCGGCGGCGCGGCGGCCAGCAACAGGCCCAGCGAGGAGGGGATGAGCATGGCCGCGCCGACGGCCTGGACCACGCGGGCCGCGACCAGCAGCCAGACGCCCGGTGCGACGGCGCACAGCGCGGAGGCGACGGTGAAGACCGCGATGCCGAGCAGGTAGGCGTTCCGGGGGCTGGTGCGGTCGGCGAGGCTGCCGGCCGGGACGAGCAGCGCGGCGAAGATCACCGCGTAGGCGTTGAGGATCCACGACAGCGATGCCAGCGAGGACCCGGAGAACTGGGCGCCGATGTCGGGCAGGGCGACGTTGACGATGAACATGTCGAGGTTGGACATCGCAACCCCGGCTACAACGACGGCGAACACCGGGCCGAAGGCGGGCTTCGTCACGCTGCCCGCCTGTCCGGCGGCAGTCTGAGTCATCGCTCTCCTCGTAGTGAGTTGGCTTTTCCAACTCACGTGAGCATACAGCGTCCCCCGGGGCGTGTCGGTGTGATGTAGGCGTCACGGCGCCCATACGGCAGTACGGCCGCACCGGGCCGAAAAGAGCCTGGTGCGGCCGTACTGACGGTGTGTCGGATACGGGTCGCGGCGGACGGCGGTACGTCAGCCGGTGAAGAGGTGGACGACCACCGCCACCACCATCACGAGGACGAAGGCGACGAGCGGCCCCCCGCAGCCCCCGCCCATCAGCCACAGCGGCAGCCGCCAGGGCGGGCGTCCCGAGACGGCGCGGTGGTCCGCGACCAGGGTGAGGAGGCCCGCGGGGACGATGGCGGCCGTCACGCCCGCCCACCACCACAGGCACGTCACCGGCTGCCCGGAGAGGGAGTCGGCGTGACCCGACACGAGGACCCCGGCCAGGACCGCGGGTGCGGCGACGCACGCCGCGGCGACGGGCACCCACCACCGGGCGCCGACGCGGGCCGTCCGGCTCCCCGCCCACCGGGCGAGCCCGGCGGCGGGGACGACCAGCGCGGCGGCCAGGAAGGCCGAGACGAGGGTCCAGGCGACCAGGAAGAACGGGAGGGCGAGGAAGCCGAGGGCACCGCTGTCGTCCTCGGACGGATCGCCGGAGCCGGGGTCCGCGCCGGCGTCCGGGTACACCAGCGCCCAGAGGAGGAACACGCCCGCCGCGAGGGTCGCCTCTGCCACGAGTGCCCCGGTCGCAGTGACGAAGGTGGGCGGCGACCAGAGGCTGTAACGTGCGGGTTCTTGCTTCACAAAGCCATCATCCGCCGCGGCCCGCGGCACGCCGACGGCAGGGTCCGCACCCGATGCGACCGGCGCGCGCACGGAACCCGTACCAACCCCTGGTGCCCCGCACCTCTGATCCCGCCGCAACGGCGCTCGGCCACCGACAACGCAACCGGCGGTGCCGGTCCCGCCTCAGGCAGGAACGGCACCGCCGAAGACCGCCGCGGCGGAGGGCGTGGTGCGGGCACCCGTGGCCCGGGCCCGAGCGCCGCCGGGTTCAGCCCAGCTTCACCGGAAGCGTGGCGAAGCCGCGCTGTACCAGCTGGTCGCGGAACGTCGGTTCGCCCGCGAGGGCGAGGCCCGGGAAGCGGCGCAGGACCGCCGGGAGGGCGATCTCCGCCTGCATGCGGGCGAGGCCCGCGCCGAGGCAGAAGTGCGCGCCGCCGCTGAGGGTCAGGGCGTGGTTGCCCTTGCGGTACGGGTTGAACGTGCCGGGGTCGGCGTACTGCCGCGGGTCGCGGTTGCCCGCGGCGATCAGGAGCGTGACCTTCGTGCCCGCGGTCAGCGGGACCCCGAAGAAGTCGATGTCCTTGACGGCCATGCGGTTGAGGGCCTGCGCCGCGGGGTCGAAGCGCAGCACCTCCTCCACGTAGCCCGGTGCGAGGGAGTCGTCCTTGCGGAGCGCGTCGGCGTGCTCCGGGTGCTCCACGGCGAGCCGCAGCGCGTTGCCGATGAGGTCCATCGGCGCTTCGGTGCCGGCGACCAGCAGCAGCATGAAGTTGGCGACGAGCTCTTCCTCGCTGATGCCGCCCGTCGTGTCGAGCTGGCGGACCATCTCGCTGACGAGGTCGTCGCCGGGCTGCGCCCGCCGCTTGGCGACCAGGTCGCCGAAGTAGACGGCCAGTTCCTCCATGGCGGCGTCGCCGGGCCGGAGCTGGTCGAGGTCCTGGATGGGCTCCAGGGCGGTGGTGATGGCGCCGATGTGGCCCCGGAACCCCGCCTGCTCCTCCTCGGGTATGCCCAGCAGCTCACCCATGATCGCCATCGGCACGCGGAAGGCGAACTCGGCCATGAAGTCGACCGGAGCGCCCCCTTCGCCGAGCGTGCCCAGGCGGTCCACCAGTGCGCCGATCAGCCGCTCCACCGCCGGCTGCAGCGCGGCGATGCGGCGCGGCGTGAAGCCGACGCTGAAGAACCGCCGGTAGCGGTCGTGGTCGGGGTTGTTGCTGAAGAGCATGTTCTTGGTGAGCCACACCCAGGAGGAGTGCTCCCGCCAGCCGGGCATCATCGTGTCCTGCACGGCCCCGTCGGTCGACAGGAGCCCGGGCTCGCGCAGCGCCCGGGCGCACTCGGCGTGCCCGGTGACCACCAGCTGGCCGGGGCCGAGCGGCAGCAGCGGCCCGTAGGAGCGCAGCGCCTCGTAGAGCGGGTACGGGTCCCGCTTCCCGGCCGGGCTCAGCAGCGTCATCATCGCCCGGCCCGGGTCCATCACCGGTGTGCTCATGTCACTTCTCCTAGATCTACAGCGGTTCTACAGCGGTGCCATGACGAAATCGGCCTTGGTGGTCCCGCAGTCCGGGCACTCCCAGTCGTCCGGGATCTCCTCCCACGGCGTGCCGGGCGCGATCCCCTCCTCGGGCAGTCCCAGGGATTCGTAGTAGACCCAGCCGCAGACGAGGCACATCCATGCCCTTTTCCCGACGTCTTCGCTCACGGGATGGTCTCTCCAGTTCTCGTTCCGTGTTCGGCGACGAACACGGAGATGGCGCTTTTCGCTTCGGGGGACATCAGGATCCCCATGTGGCCACGGCCCGGGGCCTGCTGGAGCCGTACGTCGCGCAGGCCCGCGGCGATGGCCTCGGCTTCGCAGTACGGCACCACGGGGTCCCCGGGGTCGTGCAGGGCCAGCACCGGGACGTCGAGCTCGCGGCCGAGGCCGACGACGTCCCAGTGGCTGACGGGCACCCCGTTGCGGCGGTGCAGTTCGCGGTAGATGCGGTCGACGACGGCGCGCGAGAGCATCAGCTCGCTCCTGGACCACCGCTCCAGCACCGCGGTCAGGGTGCAGGTCGGGGCGACCAGGGCGATGCAGTCGACGTCCGGCCGCTCCTCCAGGGCCACCGCGCCGACGGCGGCGATGGAGCCCAGGGAGTGCGCGACGACGACCTTCGCCCCGCCGAGCGAGTCCAGGGCGGCGCGTACGGCCGCCGTGTACTGCGTCATGGTGGCCTGCGTGCCGCGGTTGACGCCGTGGGCCGGCGCGTCGAACGCGGCCACCCGGTACCCGAGTTCCCGCAGCGGGCCGATCAGCGAGTACATGCTGCTGCTGTCGGCCCCCCAGCCGTGCACGAGGAGCGCGGTGGGCCGGTCGTCGTCGCCCCACAGGTATCCGCCGTGCACGTCGGGGTTGCCGGCGATGTCGAATCCGCGGGCGCCGAGCGGCAGGACGTTGTCGGGCCGGGTGCCGATGGCCCGGGTCCGGCTGAAGACGTCGGTGGCCCAGCGGCCGCCGGGTCCGGGCGCGAGGACGCCGGCGGCCGCGTGGGCGAGTCTTCTCAGGACGAGGGGCGTCATGACGGCGACTTCACCGTCACCGGCTTGGCGTCCGCCGGGGCGATCGTGGTCCGGTTGAAGTCGGTGTAGAAGCCCGACTCGGTGTCGTAGAAGTGCAGCCGCCGGATGATGGTGCTCAGCTGGCGGATCTTCACGCGCTCCTCGCGGACCATGCCCGGGTAGGCGTCCTTCAGGGCCCGCTGCGCCTTCTGCAGGTTGTAGAAGGGGACGACCGGGGCGACGTGGTGGGCCGTGTGGATGGAGATGTTGTGCGTGAGGAACAGCAGCCACTTCGGGTACACGAAGTCGGTGGTGACCAGCAGGCGGCTGGCGTTGCGCGTCCAGTGCTCGTTGGTCAGGTACGGGATGTCGCTGGAGCTGTGGTGCATCAGCGTCGTCGCGCTGAACCAGGCGTGGGTCGCGAGCCACGGGGCGACGAAGTAGATCAGGAAGCCCGTGAACCCGGTGAACCAGATCAGCGGGACGAAGTAGGCGACCATGACGGCCAGGACGAAGAGCATCGACCGGCGGACGTCACGGCGCGCCTCCCGCTTGGGGAAGTAGCTCGGCCGGAAGCCTGACTCGCGCCAGTAGTTGATGGTGCCGCCCCAGAACGCCCAGGTGCGCGTCCCGTGGTAGATGACCTTCTCGTGCCACGGCATCCGGTCGTAGAGCGCCGCCGGGACCGGACGCCAGTCGGTGTCCAGCTCCAGGTTGTTGGTGTGGCTGTGGTGCAGGTTGTGCACGTGGCGCCAGGCGTGGAACGGGTAGATCAGCGGCAGCAGCGAGACGTGCCCGATCGCGAAGTTGAACTTGCGCGAGCGGGAGAAGGAGCCGTGCCCGCAGTCGTGCGCGATGCAGTGCAGGCCCCAGCCGCCCAGGCCCGCCACGATCCACAGCGGGATCCAGAGCAGCCAGTGGGGTGAGAACGCGATGCCGACGAGCGCACCGATGTACAGCACCCAGCTGACGGCGAAGCCGAGCAGGCCACGGCCCACCTGTGGTTCGAAGTACTCCCTCGGGATGGCCCCCGCGAGCCGTTCGCCCTCGATCTGCTCCGACTTGCGCTTGAAGTCCTCGAACGCCTTGTCCGGAGCGGACGGAAAGTTGTATGCCCCCATCGTCGTGGTTCCCTTCAGCCGGTCCGGCGGGACAGCCTGAGTTCCTGGGCCAGATAGCTGCTCAGGTCGTCGATGGTCTGGTGCTCGTAGAGCAGACCGGGCGAGAGCCGGCGCTCGACGACCTTCTCCAGGGCGCCGGAGACCTGGACGGCGACCCGCGAGTCGAGTCCGTAGGCCTCGAAGGACTTCTGGGTGTCGATGTCGGAGGGCGCGGCCTCGATCCGCTTGGCCAGGTGCTCGACGAGCCACTGGCGCAGGGACTCCTCCGTGAGCGGGCCCGAGATCTGCTGGGCGTCCTTCTTGCGTCCGAACATGTGGTTACGCTCCTGCTGGTGCGAGGGTGAAAGCACTGCGGGTGGATCCGGGGATGGAACTGCGGATGGGACCGCGGGTGAAGCACTGCCCTGGGGGCGCGGGCGGTTACGCGGCCTGTTTCATGGCGCGCTTGCGCTCGATGGTGGCCTTGTCCGGTTCCCTCAGGTCCCAGACGACGCCGGCCTTGCCGAGACCGAAGAGGAGCCAGCCGCTCAGGTCCGGCTCCCACCAGGTCACGCCGTGGCGGTAGGACCCGGGGAAGGCGTGGTGGTTGTTCTGCAGTCCCTCGCCGAAGGTGAAGGCGGCGACGGGCCAGTTGTTGGCGCTGCGGTCCTTGTTGTCGAAGGGGCGGCTGCCTATGGCGTGGCAGATCGAGCCCACGCACCAGGCGGCCTGGTTGGCCACGAAGATGCGCGCGAATCCGCCGAAGACCAGGCCGGTCAGCAGCGACATCGGGGTCTGCTCGACGGCGAAGCCGACGACGGCCGGGATCAGCAGGCCGGTGAGGACCCAGGCCGGGTAGGTGCGGTGGTACCACATCAGCCGGCGGTCGCGCAGGACGTCGGGGGCGAAGACGCTCCACTTGGAGGTCTCGTCGCTGAGCATCCACGGCATGTGCGCGTACCACAGCCCGCGCATCCGCGCCTTGAGGCTCCAGCCGTGCAGGTTGGGCGAGTGGGGGTCGCCCTCGCGGTCGCTGAAGCGGTGGTGGCGGCGGTGCGTGGTGACCCAGAACATCAGCGGGCCCTGGGCCCCCATGGACCCGGTGATCATCATGACGGCCTCGAACGCCGGCGAGGTCTTGAACGCCTTGTGCGAGAGGTAGCGGTGGAAGCCGATGGTGATGCCGCCCATGTGCACGAAGTACATGACGACGAACATGACCAGGTCGGTGGTGGTGTAGTTGCCGGTCCACAGGAACCAGGCGGCTACGGCGGTGCCGATCAGCGGCAGCGTCATCGTGGTGAGCGCGGAGAAGCGCTTGATGCGGCGGCTTGCGGGGTCGAGCTTGACGATCGCCGACGCGAGCGGGTCGGCGGTTGCGGAAGACACGGGGCCGCTCCTTATCTCTCTGACCGTGCGCGTTTGGGGTAGCGGACGTTGGTGACCAGGCCCAGGACGTCCAGCAGCCGGATGAACCCGCCGGCGATGTCGATCTGCCAGAAGGTGTGCCGGTTGTGGGCCAGGGCGGGCTGGGCGTGGTGGTTGTTGTGCCAGGAGCCACCGACCGAGAAGGGCGCGAGCGTCGCGACGTTGCGGCTGTTGTCCCGGGTGCGGTGGGGGCGGCTGCCCAGCGTGTGCCCGATCGAGTTGACGCTCCAGGTCACGTGGTCGAGGAGAAAGATGCGGGCGAGACCGCCCCAGAGCAGCCCGCCGACCGCACCGCGGAGGCTGCCGCCGGTGAGCGCCCAGCCCAGCAGCGCGGGCAGGGCGAGTCCGGCCAGGACCCAGACGAAGTAGTACTCGTTGATCTTCATCACGAGCCGGTTCTTCATCAGGTCGGGGACGTACTTGCTCCAGTTCTGCCGGCGGACGGTGAACAGCCAGCCGACGTGGCCGTGCCACAGGCCGCGCAGCCGGGGGTACTTGCGCCCGTCCTGCATCGGCCGGGGCGAGTGCGGATCGCCGTCGCGGTCGGTGAACGCGTGGTGCTGGCGGTGGGTCGCCACCCAGAAGACGACCGGGCCCTGCGCGGCCATGCTGCCGGCGATGCCCCAGAAGGCGGTCACCCCCGGCTTGGCCGCGAAGGACAGGTGCGAGAAGAAGCGGTGGAAGCCGCCCTCCACGCCCAGGGAGGTCAGCAGGTACATCCCGATGAGCAGGCCGAGGTCGACCCCGGTGAATCCGTAGTTCCAGGCGAAGACCACCGCACCGGCGAAGCCCAGGGTGGGCACGCCGACGGTGAGGTAGGCCAGCCGGCGGGCCGAGGCGTCGGTGTCGCCGCCCGCGGCCTGCGGGCCCGCGGCCGGGCGGGACGTGCGCGGGGCACCGGCTGCGGCGGCCCCGGGTGACTCGGGCGAAATCGTCATTGGTGGGCTCCCGTCACCGCACGGCCTGCGGCATGTCGTCGGCGGCCAGGGCCAGCTTCTTCAGCGTCCCCTGGACGTAGGCCTTCCGTGTCGCGTCCCGGCGGACCTTGCCGCTGGTGGTCATGGGGATCGCGCCGACCGGCCCGAAGTGGACGGCGGCGGGCCGGACTCCGTGCTCGGCCGTCACCGCCGCGATCACCGCGTCCAGCACGGCCGCCCCCTCCGCGGCCAGCTGGCGTGCGGTGCCGCGGTACTCGGCCGCGACCACCAGTTCCTCGCCCTGCTCGCCGGGGACGGAGAAGGCCGCGCAGCCGCGCACCTTCTCGTGCGCCTGGCGGACGCTGAGCTCGATGTCCTGCGGGTAGAGGTTGCGTCCGGCGATGACGACGAGGTCCTTGAGGCGTCCGGTGATGAACAGCTCCCCGTCGAGCAGGAATCCGAGGTCGCCGGTGCGCAGGTGGGCCTCCTCGCCGCCGCCGGCCGTGCGCGCCGCGAAGGTCGCGGCGGTGAGCCCGGGCCGGCCGAGGTAACCGTGGGCCACGTTGGGGCCGTTCACCCAGATCTCCCCCACCCGGCCGGCGGGGACCGGCAGCAGGGTGTCGGGGTCCACCACGGTCACCTCGTGCCCGTCGGCGACGGCGCCGCAGCTGACGATGTGCGCGACCCGGCCGGGCTCGGCGTCCTTCCCGTCCTCCCCGGACCGGCGCACGACGCCGTTCTCCAGGGCTTCCTTGTCGAGCCGTTCGGTCCGCAAGGGGGTACCGGTGGGCTTTCCCGACACGTAGAGCGTCGCCTCGGCCAGGCCGTAACAGGGGATGAGGGACGTCTCGTCGTAGCCCCGGGGGCCGAATCGCTCCCGGAACTTGTCGAGGGTTACCCTGGATACGGGCTCGGATCCGCAGAAGACCTGGCGCAGTGTGCCGAGATCGAGGGTTTCCAGCTCGTCATCGGTGATACTCGAAGTGCACATGTCGAAAGCGAAGTTGGGCCCGACGGAAATGGTGACCTTGTGGTCGGTGATCGCCTTCAGCCAGCGGTACGGCTGCTGGACGAAGTGCGCCGGCGACATGAGCACCAAGGGCCAGCCGCCGTGCACCGCGAGCATGATCGTGCCCATCAGGCCCATGTCGTGGTAGGGCGGCAGCCAGGTGCAGCCGACGCGGTCGGCTTCGTGGCCCATGTTGTGTTCCAGGGCGCGGCAGTTGCTGACCAGGTTCTCGTGGGTGAGCACGATTCCCTTGGGGTCGCCGGTGGAGCCCGAGGTGTACTGCAGCAGCGCCGGATCGGAAACGGCGTCGGGAACGGCGGTCACCGGTGCCGGGCCGCCGAAGTACGCGGCGTCGACGAACAGCCATTCCGGCGGGCGCACAGTCTCCGGGAGTTCCGCGGCGAATTGGGCCACGCGGCCCTCCAGCCGGCGGTCCGCAATGATCACATCGGGCGTGCTGTCCACGACGATCGAGGCGAAGCGGGCCACTGCGCGTTTCCCGGTGGGCGGGAAGGACGGCACCGCGGTGGCGCCGGCCCGGAATATCCCGAAGAGCGCGGCGATGTAGTGCAGACCGGGATCCAGTGCCAGCACCACGCGGCGCCCGGTGAGTTCCCGCCCCAGCAGGTCCGCGGCGATGCGGCCGGCGTGTTCGTACACGTCGTGGTAGGTCCAGTCGACGGCCTCGTCGCTGGTGCCGTCGGCGAGAAAGCGAAAGGCCGTGCGCCGGGGCCCGGCGGCCCGCTGCCGGAGGATGCCGGGCAGCCCTGGCAATGAGGTACGGGCCCGCCCCGCTATGTGGTCCACAACGCCCCCGTGAAGTTTCAGTTCTGTGAGCGGGGCCGCACCCGTGTCACCGGTGCGCGGCCCGCGAAAGATGGTGTGCGCCGTACCGTCGGCCGTCGCCCTCGTCAGCCGGTACGGACGATGCGGAGCTGTTGTGCGGAACCCAGGTGGGCCCCGTCCCTGCCCCAGGCGTCGATTTCCTCGTCGACCCAGCCCTCGGCGGTCGCGGAGCGGGTCCGTGCGCGCAGCAGGATCCACGGCGACGACGCCTGCGCCAGATTCGCGCCGGGCCGGACCGTGAGTTCGACCGTGGGCACCAACGCTAGCGTCGAGAGCACCGCCGCGTACGACGGAGCAAGTGAATCCATCAGGAACACGAAACGCAGCGCGTCCGGCGGACGTTCGTCCTCCAGAATCCTGATCCACGCGATGAGTTCGGGCTCGGCACCGCCCGCGTAGGGACGGCTGGGCCCGACCGGGCGGATCTCCAGGTAGGTGGAAATGGCGACGAACTCGGGCGGGATGACGAAGACGTCGCACTCTTCCGGAGGCGGCGCATCCGGAACCGCCGGAGCGAACGACTGCCACTCGGCCGGCTGCGGATTTCCGAAGACGGCCGATCCTTCTACGTGAACACCCTTTTCGGTGACCGCGCGGCCACCGAACGTGGTGAGCGTGCGCCCGGCGCGCAGCAACGAGGTCTCCAGCCGGAAGTCGTCGCCGATCGGCCGCAGGAAACGCGCCGTTGCGCTCTGCAGCCGGAGGCCGGGTGCCACCTCCCCTGCGGCATCCTGCATCGCCGAAGCCAGCAGCGCGAGCGTCAGGCCGCCGTGAAAGCCGCCGAAACCGTGCAGATGACTTCCGGCGGCGATCTCTTCGCCGGAGGACCGGCCGAGGAGCGCCACCGGGGAAAGCGGTGAAGCGGTACTGGTCATGGCCCCTCCGATCCGGCCGCCGGCCGGGCGACGGGAACGCGGGAGAGGGGCGGAATTCTGTGGTGGTGCTCGGTCCTTGGCAACAAGCCATTCACTCTTCCGAGTTGGATCACACGAGTGACCGTAGAAGGGCGGTGCGTCACCAAGCAAGCAATAAATTTTGTGACCCGCATCACGACCGAAGTGAATCCTCGGCCCGGCGTGACGTTCAACACGCACACTCTGCGCTGCAGTGGGTTGCGTCCTCCAACCCACCCGGGGATAGTCTCGCCGCCGACACATCAGAGGTGGCTTGGGGGGGCCTGTATGCGCGCATTGATGCAGCGAACTGCGGTGAACGGCGTAGGAATTCTGGGCATCGGCGCGTACCGCCCGCACCGGGTGGTGGGCAATGCGGAAGTCGCGGCCCGCACCGGCCGGACCGCCGAGTGGATAGAGCGCCGCACCGGCATCGTCGAGCGCCGATATGCCGGCACGGGCGAATCGGTGACCGATATGGCGGTGGAAGCCGCGCGGAAGGCCGCGGCCGACGCGGGAATCGCACCCGGAAAGCTGGGGGCCGTCATCCTGGCCTCCATGTCGTATCTGCAGCAGAGCCCGGGGGGGTCCGCGGAGATCGCCGACCGGCTCGGAATCCGCGCCGCCGCTTTTGATCTCAACGCCGCCTGCGCGGGATTCTGTTACGCCCTGGCACTCGCCTCTGCCATGGTCCGCGACGGGTCGGCGCAGTACGTGGCGGTCATCGGCTCCGACCGGATGACGGACATCGTCGGACCGGAGGACCCGTCGGCCGCGATCCTCTTCGCCGACGGGGCGGGGGCGGTGGTGGTCGGACCGCAGGACGAGGAGGGCATCGGCCCGGTCGTCTGGGGCTCCGACGGCAGCCGTGCGGGGCTCATCGCGCACGACGCCGCCTGGGACGCGTTCCGGGACGACCCGGGAAGGGAGTGGCCCACCATGAAGATGGCGGGCCCCGAGGTCTTCCGGTGGGCCATCGAGGAGATGCCGCCGGTCGCCCGGGCGGCCCTCGACGCGGCCGGGATCGGCGCCGGCGAGCTCGACGCCTTCGTGCCGCACCAGGCGAATCTGCGCATGATCGAGACCGTCACCCAGCGGCTGGCCCTGCCCGAGCACGTCACCGTGGCCCGCGACGTGGTGCACAGCGGCAACACCTCCGCCGCCTCGGTCCCGCTCGCCCTGGCGCGCCTGAAGGAGATGGGGTCCGTGAGCAGCGGCGGCCTCGCGCTGCTCCTCGGCTTCGGCGCGGGCCTCACGTGGGGCGCCCAGGTGGTCCGCCTGCCCTGAGCACCGGACCGGCCGCCTCCGTGAGGGGCCGGTACGACGACACCAACACCTGCCTACGGGAACACACTTCCGGTCGCGCGGCCGAACGATGCATTCCGGCCAGCAGAACCGGCAATCGGCCTACTGTCGAGACGAAGCGCTTCCCCGTACGAAGGCAGGACACCGCCATGACCTCCAGCCCGCCGGGCGCACCGGCCCCCCGCCTGACCCGCACGCCAGCCGGCGCTCCGGCGGCACCCGGAGGCCCGCCCTTCGTGCACTTCGGCCCGGAGGTGCTCGGGGCCGCCCTGGGCGGGGTAGGGGCGGGCGCCGTCGAGGAGTTCACGGGATCGTGGGACGACCTGCCGGCCGACACCCACCTCGGCACCGACACCCCGTACCGCTTCCGCCGCTACGGGCTCTTCCGGATCCGGCCGGGCCGGCTGGAGCGGCTGCCGCACACCGCGTTCTTCCAGGACAAGTCCGTCAACAAGGTCCACGGCGGGGTGCAGCGCCTGTTCGCCCCGCTCTCCGCCGCCGTCGCGGGCGGCGAGGTGCTGCGGACCGTCGTCCACACCCTGCGCCGTCATCTGCCCGGCCCGCGCGCGGGCATGGACACCTGCGGGGTCCACCAGATACGTGTCACGGCCACGACCCGCACCGAGGGCCACCCGGCCCCGGAGGGCGTCCACCAGGACGGGCACTCCTACGTGGCCCAGGTGCTGATCCGGCGCGAGGACGTGAGCGGCGCGGAGTCCGCCCTGTACGACCTGCGCAGCCGCCCGGTCCACCGGGCCCTGCTCACCGCCCCGCTGGAGACGATCGTGCTCGACGACCGGCGGCTGCTGCACGGCGTCTCGCCCGTCCGGCCCGCGCCGGGCGCGTCCTGCGGAATGCGCGACATGCTGCTGGTGGACTTCTTCCCCGGAGGCGGTGACGACGTCCGCGGGGAGAGGGACGTCGCCTCGCCGGGGTGAGCCCCTCCGCGGACCCGCTCCCCCGCGCCCTCTTGGGTGCCCTGCGGCGGCGCACTACGATCCGGACGGGCAGTCCCTCCCGGCCGTTCGGACCCTGGAGTTGCGATGACACTGCTGACCACGTGGCCGGACTCCGGCCCGGACACCCTTCTCCTGCGCACGGGCGAGACCGCCCGGATCGCAGCGGCGCTGGCCCCGGCGGGCGTGCGCTTCGAGCGGTGGCCCGTGCGCGACGGCGTGCCGGCCGGCGCGTCCGCCGAGGCCGTGCTCGCCGCCTACGCCCCCGAGGTCGCCCGGCTCACGGCCGAGGAGGGCTTCGCCACGGTCGACGTGGCCGCGCTCCACCCCGACGGCTCCCCCGGCTGGCCGGCGAAGGCCGCGGCCGCGCGGGAGAAGTTCCTCGCCGAGCACACGCACGACGATGACGACGAGGTCCGCTTCTTCGTCGCCGGGGCCGGGGTGTTCTACCTGCACGTGGACGGCCTGGTGCACGCGGTGCACTGCGAGCGCGGCGACCTGCTGGGCGTGCCGCGGGGCACCAGGCACTGGTTCGACATGGGGACGGTGCCGTCCTTCACCGCGATCCGCTTCTTCCACGTGCCGGACGGCTGGGGCGCCTCCTTCACCGGCAGCGACATCGCCTCCCGATTCCCCTCCTTCGACGACCTGCGCGCCGGGCGGGTGGCATGAGCCTGCGGTTCGCGGCGGACTGCGTGGTCCTGGACATCGAGGGCACGACGAGCGCCACGGGCTTCGTCGTGGACGTGCTCTACCCGTACTCGCGCAGCCGGTTCGGCTCCCTGCTCACCGAGCGGGCCGCCGAGCCCGCGGTGCGGCGCGCCGCCGAGCAGGTCCGCGCGCTCCTGGGGGAGCCGGCCGCGGACGCCCCGCGCATCGTGCAGGCCCTCAACTCCTGGCTGGACGAGGACCGCAAGGCCACGCCGCTGAAGACGTTGCAGGGCATCGTGTGGTCGGAGGGGTTCGCCCGCGGCGAGCTGGTCTCGCACTTCTACGAGGACGTGGTGCCCGCGCTGCGGCGGTGGCGGGCGGGCGGGGTGCGGCTGCACGTGTACTCGTCCGGGTCGGTGGCGGCGCAGCGCGCCTGGTTCGGGCACAGCGTGCAGGGCGATCTGCTGCCGCTGGTGGACGGGTTGTACGACACGGAGAACGCCGGGCCGAAGCAGTCGCCGGGCTCGTACCGTGTCATCTCCGAGGCCATCGGGGCGCCGCCGGGCCGGACCCTGTTCCTCTCCGACCGGCCCGCGGAGCTGGACGCGGCGCGGACGGCGGGCTGGCTCACGGCGGGCGTGCGGCGCCCGGGCGAGCCGTACTACGCGCAGGGCACGGGCGGGCACCCGGAGGCGGGTTCCTTCGCCGGCATCGACGTCGCGCGGGCGGGGAGCGGGCCGTGACCGGCGCGGGCGCGGACCTTCCGGACCTGGCGGAGGCGGGTGCGAGGCTGGCCGCGGAGGCGGCCCGCTTCGCGTCGTTCGGCTGGATGCGCGGCACCTCGGGGAACCTGTCGGTGGTCACCGGCCGGGAGCCGCTGCGCCTGGCGGTCACGGCGAGCGCTCTCGACAAGGGCGAGCTGACGGCCGCCGACGTGGTGCTGGTCGACGGCGAGGGCGCGGCCGTGGCGGGCGGCAGGCCGTCGGCGGAGGCGGCGCTGCACGCGCGGGTGGTCCGGCTGACGGGTGCGGGTGCGGTCGTGCACGTCCACACGGTCGCGTCGGTGGCGATGGCCCGCCGCCGTCCGGGGGGCATCGTGCTGAAGGACCTGGAGATGCTGAAGGGGCTCGGGCTCCCGGCCGACGGACCGGAGGTCGTCCTGCCGGTCATCGGCAACAGCCAGGACATGCGCGTGCTGGGCGACCGGCTGGCGGCCGCCCGCGAGCCGCGGATGCCCGCGGTGGTCGTGGCCGGGCACGGGCTGTACGTGTGGGGTGCGGATCCGCGCGAGGCCCGGCACCGGACCGAGGTCGTCGAGTGGCTGCTGGAGCTGGAGCTCCTGGAGGGGTAGGGCCCGGCCGGCGCCTGCCGAGCCCTGCGAGCCCCTACGCCCGCGGGCGGCCCGCGAGGCGGGGCAGGTGGAGGCCGAAGTGCAGCGCCCCCATGCGCACCGCGAAGACGACGGACGCGGATACGACGGCGGCGGCCGTCGGCCCGGTGCCGAGCCGGTCCAGGACCAGGTAGCAGACGGCGCCGAGCAGCGCCGCGGTGGCGTAGACCTCCTCGCGGAGCAGCAGCGGCGGGAACTCCCCGCACAGGACGTCGCGGACGACCTCTCCGGTCACCCCGGTGACGACGGCGAGGATGACCGCGGCGAACGGGGTGACGCCCGCGTCGAGCGCGGCCCTTGCGCCGATGACGGTGACGACGGCGAGGCCGACGGCGTCGACGGTCATCAGGGAGCGGCGCGGGAGTTCGCGGTGGTGCAGGAAGAGCATGGTCGCCACGGCCGTGACCGCGATGACGGTGAGCAGGATCCAGTCGTGGGTCCAGTACAGCGGGTGCCGGTCGAGGATGAGGTCGCGCAGGGTGCCGCCGGAGATGGCGGCGGCGAAGGCGAGGACGAGCCCGCCGAAGGGGTCGAGTCGGGCGCGGTGCGCGGCGAGGACGCCGCTGGCCGCGAAGGCGGCGATCCCGGCCAGGTAGAGCAGGTGCAGCATCCCTCCAGCCAAGCATCCGCGGCTCCCCCGCCGCCTCGGCCGATCGGCCGGAGCCGCCTCGGCCGAAGGGACGAGTTCACCGGCCGGGCCGCGGTGCTCACTCCGCGGTCCGGGCGACCACGTCCTCTATCCGGCGGGAGCGGTTGACGTGCAGGACGCCGATCTCGCTGTAGCGGCCGCTCTCGTTGCTCCAGTCGAGGTTGCCGCGCATGCAGGCGCGGTTGGTGTCGAGGAAGAGCCGGGTGTTCTCGCGCTGTTCGGGGGAGAGGCCGAAGACCTCGCAGAGCCGGTCGGCCTCGGCCTCCAGCTGCAGGAACCGGGTGGTGCGGCGGCGGATCATGCGCTGGACGTGGACGATCGCCTCCGCGCGGCTGCACCCGTGCTCCAGGCCGAGCAGCAGGACGGCGTTGTTGAGCTCGCCGTTGGCCAGGTCCTTCTCCAGGGAGTGGAGGTCGTTGGTGAGGGTGACGACCTCGGCGGTGATGGTCCGGGCCTCCAGGACGCACATGCTCTGGTGGATCTCGGGGGGCGCCTCGAAGTGCCCGCAGCGCTCGGAGACGTCCACGACGACCTCGCTGCCGATGCCGAGGCGGCGCAGCTTCATGTACGGGTCCATGCCGAGGACCGTGCCGGCGCGGCGGTTGACGGCCTCGGAGACGTAGGTGAGGAAGTACTCCTCCCAGTGCCGTACGGCCCGGGCCCGCCAGGCGGCCGACATGCCCAGCTGGGCCTGGAGCCACAGCTCCGTCCAGACGCGGGCGAGCGGGAAGGAGGGGGTGATGCCGGCCGAGCCGGGTTCCTGGCGGGCGAGGGCCGCCATTTCGTGGCAGATCTCGTAGGTGGCGGCGGGGTCCTCGCCGAGCCCGCTGTCGAAGAGATCGTCGAAAAAGAAGAAGAAGCTCTGTACG
Source organism: Streptomyces roseifaciens (assembly GCF_001445655.1). Lineage (NCBI taxonomy): Bacteria > Bacillati > Actinomycetota > Actinomycetes > Kitasatosporales > Streptomycetaceae > Streptomyces > Streptomyces roseifaciens. The sequence continues at coordinate 791,293 of NZ_LNBE01000003.1, read as the reverse complement.
GCGAGGCCGAAGGTCAGGTCGTTGACGCCGACCCCGGGCAGGAAGCCGGCGGCCAGCCGCTCGATGCGCCAGGTGCGGTACCGCTCGAGGTTGTGCGGGCTGCTGAGCAGACCGGTGGAGACCAGCCAGTGCTCGTTGCGCGCCCGCGCCACCTCCACGTAGGGATTCAGCCGCTTGGGGAAAGGAATGTCCAGGGCGATGTCCTGTGGCATCGAGGCCAGCCTCCTTCAGGGCCGTGCTGAGCCGATCTCGATCCTTTCGCGGTTCGGGCCCGGCCTGCACGGAGCATCCGCTCCGCCCCTCTGCGTTCCCGGGCGGGCCTGGCAGAGTGCTGCCCTCTTGGCACGGCCATTAAAACGACAACCATACGTTCCATGGGGTGCATTGGGGCCGTCGGGCGCGCGGACCGCCCACTGCATAGGACACCGGCCTTAGTCCACGCTCCACGCGCCCCGCTGCGCAGGTCAGGGCATTGCGGGGCGCAGTCGCCACGGACGCGCCCCGCCCCCTCACGGACGGCCGGAAAGCATCGCCGCCCACCGTACCCCCGGCATCACTTCAGGGCGCTGCGCTTCTGCCACTGGTCCCAGCTCTCCTGCCAGACCGACAGGCCGTTGCCCGGGTCGGTGACCTTGGTGCTGGTGGTGTTCTTGACCTCGACGGTGGAGCCGATGGGGAGGAAGTCGTAGACCTTCTTCGCGTCGGAGGTCGTCATGCCGAAGCAGCCGTGGCTGTTGTTCTCCACGCCGATGGACTGGTTCCAGGGCGCCGAGTGCAGGAAGGTGCCGGAGGCGGTCAGGTGGGTGACCCACTTGGAGTCGAGCATCCACTCGTTGCCGTGACCGATGGTGGAGGAGTCCATGGTCTCGTCGGCGTTCTTGCTGCGGACGGTGTGGACGCCGCCGCGGGTGGGGTCCACCGGGGAGCCGGCGGAGCCCTTGATGGTGCCGACGGCCTTGCCGTTCTCGAGCATCGTGAGGGTGTGCGAGGGAACGTCGATGACGGCCTTGTGGTCGGCGCCTATGGAGAAGTCCCAGGCGTAGTTCTTCGCGAACCAGCCGCCCTCGCCCGAGTCGACGCCCGACAGCAGGCCCTTGACGTTGACCTTGGTCCCGGAGGGCCAGTAGGTCTTGGGCCGCCAGTCGATGCGGTCCTGGCCGGACCAGTCCTTGACCCAGCCCCAGGCGCCCTCGACCTTGGGCGTCGAGGTGACGGTCAGGGACTTCTCGATCTCGGCGCGCTTGCTCTTGTCCACCGGGTGGTCGAAGAGGATCGAGACGGGCATGCCGGTGCCTACGGTCTGGCCGTTGCCCGGGGTGTTGGTGAGCTTGTTGACGCTGGGCGCGGCCTGCGTGGTGAAGGTGGCCGACGAGGAGGCCTCCTTGCCCTTGCCGTCCTTCCCGCCCTTCGCCTTGGAGCGCACGGTGTAGGTGTTCTTCGGGCCGACCTTGCCGTCGGCGGTCCAGGTGGCGCCGTCGTCGGCCATCCGCCCGGTGACCTTCTCGCCCTTGGCGTCCTTGACCTCGACCTCGGTGAGCTTCCCGCCCTCGGCCTTGACCGATATCTGCGAGCCGAGCTTGACGTCCTTGCCCTCGCCGGGGCTGACGGTGATCCTGGGCTCGGGGCCCGCGTCATTACCGCCTCCGCCCGAACCGCCCGAGCAGGCGGTGAGCACCAGAGAGCCCGCGAGAGCGGCGGATGCCAACAGGGCGGAGCGACGACCCGGTCCGACGTGCACGGTGAGACGACCTTTCTGGCTTTCTGGATGTGGCCTTCGCTTCTACAGATGATCCATACGCTTGTACGGTTGCAGGAAGAAAAGAAACATTTGTGCATCGGAAGGTCTGATCGACTGGTTCGCCCCCAAGGGCGACGCCGCCCCACTCCGCCGCTCCCCCGGCCCCGCCTCCCCCGAAGCCGGCATGCCGGAATTGGTCAACCGACGCTCTTGTCCAGGGAGTTGACGGCCAGTGGACCGGGACGGACGGCGGGACGGGTTGTCACGTCCCGGGCCGGGGCCGTCGGGCGAGGATGCCGGCCGCCCGGAGGCGGTTCGGACGGCTCGGGCGGTCAGACCGACGGGTCGTCGCCGACGCTGATCGCCTTGTTCTCGCCGTCGACGAAGACCACGCGCGGCTTGAGCTCACGCGCCTCGGCGTCCTCGACCGAGGCGTAGGCGATGATGATCACGATGTCGCCGGGGGCGACGAGCCGGGCGGCGGCGCCGTTGATGCACACCACGCCCGAGCCCCGCTCGCCCTCGATCACGTAGGTCTCGAGCCGCGAGCCGTTGTTCACGTCGACGATGTGCACCTGCTCGCCGGGCAGCAGGTCGGCCTGCTCCATCAGCACGGGGTCGAGCGTCAGGGAACCTATGTAGTTCAGGTCGGCCCCGGTGACCGTCGCACGGTGGATCTTGGACTTGAGCATGACACGCATCATGGAGAACTCCCGGAATATCTGCTCCCTGCCTGCTTCGTGCAGGTCAAGGGCGGTCATCGCACCCTACAACGATCCACGTGGGCACGGACGGCCCGGCGCCCGGGCGGACGCGGGCCCCCGCCCGCCGGGGTCGCACGCCGGGCGCAGGAGCCCGACGGCCGGAAGGCGGTGCTCCACTGCCCCGGCTTGAAGCGCCCCGCTCCCTATCGAACGAGTGAAACCGGCGGGTAGTTCACTATCGGCGGCGAGGCCGGAAAGGCCTCTTGTTCCGGCTCTGCCCGGCCCCTCTCCCCGTGCAGGAGTGATCCATGGAGCACACCGCCTCCCGGCCCGTCGCACCCCCCGATCCCTCCGTCCCCCTGGCCGTCGTGGGCGCCGCCTGCCGCCTGCCCGGCGGCATCACGGACCTCGGCGGGCTGTGGACCGCCCTCGCCGAGGAGAGAGACCTGATCAGCCCGGCCCCGCCGGCGGACCGGATCGACGCGGCCCGCTTCTCCGACCCGGACCTGGAACGGCCGGGCAAGGCGTACACGATGGCGGGCGGCTACCTCGGGGACGTCTCCGGCTTCGACCCGGAGTACTTCGGGATCTCGCCGCGCGAGGCCCGGCACATGGACCCCCAGCAGCGGATGCTGCTGGAGATGACGGCCGAGGCGTTCGACGACGCGGGCATCGACCCGGCCTGCCTGGCCGGCTCCGACACGGCGGTGTTCGTCGGCATCAGCGACATGTCGTACGGCGGCCTGCAGATGGCCCGGGTCGAGGAGATCACCGCCTACGCGATGAGCGGCTCGGCGCTGTCGATCGCCGCGAACCGGCTGAGTTACGTCTTCGACCTGCGGGGCCCCAGCATCGCGGTGGACACCGCCTGTTCCTCCTCGCTCATCGCCGTGCACCAGGCGTGCGAGACGCTGCGCTCGGGCCGCAGCCGCACGGCCCTCGCGGGCGGCGCGAACCTGCTCCTCAGCCCGTACCACTTCGTCGGCTTCTCCCGCACGCTGATGCTCTCGCCGCGCGGGCGCTGCGCGACGTTCTCCGCGGGGGCCGACGGCTACGTGCGGGCCGAGGGCGGCGGGATGGTGGTCCTCAAGCGGCTGCCCGACGCGCTCGCGGACGGCGACCGGGTGCACGCGGTGATCGTGGGCAGCGGGGCCAACTGCGACGGCAGCACCTCGGGGATGACGGTGCCGAGCACGGAGATGCAGCGGCGGCTGCTGCAGGAGGTGTACGAGCGGGCCGGGACCGGCCCCGACCAGGTGCTGTACTTCGAGGCGCACGGCACGGGCACCCCGGTGGGCGACCCCCTGGAGTGCCGGGCGGTCGGCGCCGCGCTGGGCGTCCCGCGGACGAACGGGCCGCTGCCGATCGGATCGGTGAAGACCAACATGGGGCACGCGGAGCCCGCTTCGGGGATGGCCGGCCTGTTCAAGGGGATGCTGGTGCTCCGGCACGGCCGGATCCCGGCCTCGCTGCACGGCGACCCCGTCAACCCTGAGATCGACTTCGCGGGGCTGAACCTCTGCCCGGTCGGCGGCATGCGGCCGGTGGCGGCCTGCGACGGCGGCGTGGTGGGCGTGAACAGCTTCGGCTTCGGCGGTGCGAACGCGCACGTGGTGCTGGGCTCCGCGCCGCAGCGGCAGCGCCCGGCGGCTCCCGCGCGGCAGGGGCCGCTGCCGCTGGTGGTCTCGGGGCGCACCCGCCGGGCCCTGGCCGAGGCCGCCCGGGCGGTCGCCGCCCACGTGCGGGACGTGCCGGAGGAGGACTTCTACGACCTGTGCTGGACCGCCTCCCGGCGGCGGACCCGGCACCCGCACCGCGCGGCCGTCATGGCCGACGGCCCGGAGGACGCGGCCGGGCAGCTGGAGGCCCTGGCCGGGGACGAGACGGCTCAGGCCGCCGCCTCCGTGCACACCGAACGGCCGCCCTCGGGGGGCGTGGTCTTCGTCTTCTGCGGCAACGGTACGCAGTGGCCGGGCATGGGCGCCGAGCTGATGGCGCATGAGCCCGTGTTCCGTACGGCGGTCGAGGAGGCGGACCGGCACCTGGAGCCTCTGCTGGGCTGGTCGGTGGCACAGCTGCTGAGGGAGAGTCCGCCGGAGGGGACGGTGGAGCGGATGGCGGACACCGCCTTCGCGCAGCCCGCGCTGTTCGCCTTTCAGCTCGGGCTGGTGGCCCTGCTGGCCGAGTACGGGACCGTCCCGGCGGCCGTGCTGGGGCACAGCGTCGGCGAGGTGGCGGCGGCGTACGTCAGCGGGGCGCTCGACCTGCCGGGCGCGGCGCGGGTGATCGCCGAACGCAGCCGGGCGCAGGCCGCGACGGCCGGGACGGGCCGCATGGCCGCGATCGGGCTGGGCGAGGAGGAGGCCCGGGAGGCGATCGCCGCGTACGAGGGGCTGCTGGAGATCGCGGCGGTCAACAGCGCCCGGGACGTGACCGTCTCCGGGCAGGCCGCGGCGCTGCGGTCGCTGGGCCGGGAACTGGCCGCACGGGAGGTGCCGTTCCGCGAGCTCGGAGTCGACCACGGCTTCCACAGCGCGGCGATGGACCCGATCGAGGAGCCGCTCCGCGCGGGGCTGGCAGGTCTCGTCGCGCACCGGCCGCGGCTGCCGATGTACTCCACGGTGACGGGCGGGCCCGTCACGGACGGGCAGCTGGACGCCGCGTACTGGTGGCACAACGCCCGCCGGCCGGTGCGGTTCGCGGAGGCGGTGGCGCAGGCGGCGGACGCCGGGATCGCGGCCGTGGCGGAGATCTCCCCGCAGCCGGGGCTGGCCGGCGCGCTGAACCGTATCGCCTCCGAGGCCCCGGGCGGCCCGTTCCCCGTCGTCTCCCCCGTGACCCGCGAGAGGTGCGACGGGGCGGCCGTGCGCCGGGCCGCCGCACGGCTGCTGGCCGCCGGTGACGCCGGCGCGGCGGAGCGCTGGTTCCCCGGGCCCGGCTCGGTCGCGGACCTGCCGCCCTACCCGTGGCAGCGCGAGCCGTACTGGCACGGCACGCCGGAGCACTGGGTGCGCACCAGCGGCGACGGGGTCCTGGTGCACCCGCTGCTCGGCGAGCGCGCACCGGTGCTGGAGCCCACGTGGCACACGCCCGTCGAGCGCACCCGCACCCCCTGGCTGGCCGACCACCGCGTCGCCGGATCCGTGGTGATGCCCGCCACCGGGTTCGTGGAGCTGGCGCTGGCCGCAGGGCGGGAGGCCTTCGGCGGCCGGGCCGAGGTCGACGACCTGGAGATCACCCGCGCCCTGCCCCTGGCCTGGGACGCGGCGATGGACGTCCGCCTGACGACGTCCCTGAGCGACGAGGACGGCATCGTCCGCGTCGCCAGCCGCACCGGCGACACGGGCGGCTGGCGGCAGCACGCCCGCGGCCGGGTCCGGCGCGCGGCCGCCGCCCGGCCGGAGCCGGTGGACGTCGCCCGGGTGCGGGAGCGGCTCACCGGCCGCACCGGCGGCGAGGAGCACTACGCTGCCCTGGCCGCGGCCGGCCTGGCGTACGGCCCGGCGTTCCGGGTGCTGCGCGAACTGCACACCGGCGACGGCGAGGTCCTCGCGGCCTACCACTGCGATCCGCCGGACGACGGCTACGGCGGGTACGTGGTCCATCCCGCGCTGCTCGACGGCGCCCTGCAGGCGGGGGCGCCGCTGCTGGCCGGCGCGGAAACGGGCTACCTGCCGTCGGGGGTGGACGGCGTCCGCATGTGGGCGCGGCCGCCCGCGGAAGGGCTGGTGCACGTACGGCAGCGCTCGCACACCGCGCGCGAGGCCGTGTGGGACGTCACGGTCACCGGCGAGGACGGGGCGGTGGCGCTGGAGCTGACGGGCTGCCGCCTGCAACGGCTGGTCCTGCCGGCCGGGGACCGGGGCGAGGAGTTCACCACGGTGCTGCGTGCCGCGCCGCTGCCCGGCCAGCCGGTGCCGGCGTGGGTGCCGCCGTCGCCGGGCGAGGTGGCCGCGGCGGCGGAGGAGGGGCTGGAGCGGCTGCGGAGCGGGCCGTGGGCCGAGCGGTACGGAGAGGCGCACACCTTTCTGCAGCGGCTCACGGGGGCCAGTGCGGCCAACGCCTTCGCACAACTTCTGCCGGGTCAGGACGCCTTCACGTTCGGCGACCTCCGTGCGGCGGGAGTGCTGCCGCGGCACGAGGAGCTGGTGCGGCTGCTGGCACGCATGGCGGAGAAGGAGGGGCTGCTGGCGCCCGCCGGGGAGGGCTGGCACTTGCTGGGAACCGGGACGGTGCCGGGCCGGCGGGAGGTGTCCGGGCTCGCCGACTACCTCCCCTCGCACGCCCTCAACCTGCGCTTCGCCCTGCAGTTGCCGGAGCTGCTGTGCGGGCGGCGGGACCCGCTGGAGCTGCTGTTCCAGGACAGCGGTCCGGAGCTGGTCCAGCAGTACTACGACATCAACCCTCCGGTGATGGCCCACAACCGCATGGTCGCAGAGCTGCTGGGCGCACTGATCCGTTCCTGGCCCGCCGACCGGCCGCTGCGCATCCTGGAGGTGGGCGCCGGTACGGGCGGGCTGACCGCGCACCTCCTGCCGCTGCTGGACGACCGCGCCCGGTACGTCTTCACCGACGTCTCCGCTGCGTTCTTCGCCCCTGCCCAGGCACGCCTCGGCCGCTACGACTCCCTCCTCGCCTACCGCGCCTTCGACCTGAACACCGAACCGGCGGAGCAGGGCCTCGCCGAGGGCTCCTTCGACGTCGTCGTCGCCGGGCTCGCGCTGCACACGGCGCTGGACCTGAAGGAGTGCCTGCAACGGGTGGCCCGGCTGCTCGCCCCCGGGGGTCACCTGCTCGCTCTCGAGGTCCACGAACCGCGGATCCTGGCCCTGATGTTCGGCACGCTGGAGGACTTCTGGGCGGCCCGCGACACCGCGCTCCGCCCGGAAACCATCCTGCTGCCCCGCGAGCAGTGGCCGGACGTGCTGTCCGGAAGCGGCTTCGCGGACGTGGTGCAGGTGAGTGCCGCGAGCGCACCCGCGAGCGAGCACTTCTCCGTGCTCCTCGCCCGTACCCCGGCGGCGGTCGGCGCCCCACCGCCCGTCCCCACCGGGCCGCCCGCCCGGGACTCCTGGCTCCTCGTCACCGAGGACGCCGCCGAGAACGCCCTGGCCACGCAGACGGCGGCGGAGCTGACCGCAGCGGGCTGTACGGCGGCACGCGCGGTGCCGCTGCCGGAGAGCACGGAGGGATGGCAGGACCTCCTAGGGCAGGCACCGTCGGCAGCGCTCGCCCTGCTCCTGAGCTCCGCCCCGGACCGGGTCGCCGCGGGCGACCCCGTCGCCTGTACGGAGCTGGCCGTGCGCCGGGCCGCCGCGCTGCGCTCCCTGGCCCAGGCCGACCAGGCGCTGCAGCACGCGTCCGAGCAGCACTTCGTCCTGGTCACCCACCCCAGCGGGGTGCTGCCCGCGCCGGAACGGCCGGCCTTCCCCGGTCAGGCCGCCGCGTGGGGCGTGACCCGTACGCTGGCCAACGAAACGTCCGTCACCGTGCGGCGCGTCTCCCTGGACCGCGGGCCCGGCCCGGCCGAGGACGCGGCGCGGCTGGCCCGCGAGCTCCTCGCCGCGGCGCCCGAGGGCGAGCAGGACGAGGACGAGGTCGCCCTGACCCGGGGCGGCCGGTTCGTCCACCGCTTCGAGCGGGCCGCTCCGCTCGCGGAACCGGCCGGACCGGACAGCGGGGTCCGCTACCGGCTGCACCTCCGCGACCAGGGTCTGGCCTACGGGCTGCGGTGGACCGAGACGGCCGTCGGCGACCCGGGGCCGGCGGAGGTGGTGGTCGCGGTGCGCGCCGCGGCGCTCAACTACCGCGATGTGATGGTCGCGACGGGGCTGCTGCCACCGGTGGCCGAGGACGGCATCTCCTCGGAGGCCTACCTGGGCCTGGAAGGGGCCGGGGTGGTCACCGCCGTGGGAGAGGACGTCGCGGAGCTGTCCGTGGGCGACCGGGTCTTCGGCCTGTTCCCCGGGGCCTTCGCCTCCCACGTGCGGATCCCGGCCGCCGCACTGCGCCCCGTCCCCGACGGCATGACGTTCGGCGAGGCGGCCACCCTGCCGGCGGTCTTCTTCACCGTCCAGCACAGCCTCGAGCACCTCGCCCGCCTCCGGCCGGGCGAGGTGCTCCTCGTCCACGGCGCCGCCGGAGGCGTCGGCATGGCGGCGGGCCAGTACGCCGAACTCGTGGGCGCCCGGCTCATCGCGACGGCGGGCAGCCCGGTCAAGCGGGACCTGGCGCGCGCCCTCGGAGCCGAGCTGGTGCTGGACTCGCGCACGCACGCCTTCGCCGACCGGGTCCGTGAGCACACGGGCGGGCGCGGCGTCGACGTCGTGCTCAATTCCCTCAGCGGCGAGGCTGCGGCCCGCACCCGCGAACTGCTGGCCCCCTGCGGCCGGTTCGTCGAGCTCGGCAAGCGGGACGTCCTCGGCAACGAGCGCATGCTGCAGAAGGCGCTGGCGGAGAACGTCGTGCACTGTGTCGTGGATGCCGCCAACCTGGTCTGGCAGGCCCCCGCCCACGTCGCGGCGGTCTTCGACGAGGTCCTCGCGCACATCCGCGCCGGCGACTACGTGCCGCTGCCCCACCTGGCCTATCCCGCCCACCGCATCGAGGAGGCGTTCCGGCTCCTGCAGCACTCCAAGCACCTGGGCAAGGTCGTGATCACGTTCGACGAGCCGGTACCCGTCCACCGCGCCCCACGCCCCCTGCGTCCCGCTGCCGACGGGACCTGCCTCGTCACCGGGGGCCTGGGCGGCTTCGGCGCGGAGACCGCACGGTGGCTCGCCGCGCGCGGCGCCCGCCGGCTGGACCTCGTCAGCCGGCGGGGCGAGGAGGCGCCCGAGGCCGCAGAGCTGCTGGCCGGACTGCGCGCACAGGGCGTCGACGCGCAGGCGCACGCCGTCGACATCAGTGACGCGCCGGCCGTGCGCCGGCTGCTGGCGGGCCTCGAAGCGGACGGCCGTCCCGTCCGGTGCGTCGTGCACGCCGCCATGCACCTCGACGACGACGCCTTGACGGAGCTCACCGACGAACGGCTCCGCGCCGTCGTCGCCCCGAAGTGGACAGGAGCGCTCCTGCTTGACGAGCTGTGCCCGCAGGCGGAGTTCGTCGTCTACTCCTCGGCCGGCGCGGCCGCCGGGACCCCGCGCCAGGCAGCCTACGTGGCGGCCAACCTCGCGATGGAGGCGCTCGTGCGGGCGCGCCGGGCGGCGGGCCGTCCCGGCCTGGCCGTGGCCTGGGGCGCCATCGGCCGCGTCGGCTACGTCGCCCGCAACGACCTGACGGCCATCCTGAGCGCCGCCGGCGTCCTGCCCGTCGAACCGGGCGACGCCCTGACCGCCCTGGAGGATCTGCTCGGAAGGCAGGCGGAACGGGCCGTGTTCGCCCGCTTCGACTGGGGCCGGGCCTCCGTGCTCTTCCCGGCCGTGAACGGCCCCCGCTTCGCCGCCATCCTGCCCACCACCGTCGAAGGCACCACCTGGCGCCTGGAGGAGCTCCTCGAACAGCTCGCCGGCGCCTCCGCCGCCGAGGGCCAGGTCCTCGTCGAGGACCTCATCGCCTCCATGGTCGCCGACACGCTGCACATGCCGCCGGAGGAGGTCGACCGGCACCGGCCGCTGCAGCAGTACGGCATGGACTCGCTCATGGGCATGGAGATGCTCGCCAAGTTCCGCAAGCACCTCAACCAGGAGGTGCCGGTCATGGAACTGCTGCACTCCGACGGCTCCGTCCACGGCATCACCGAGACCGTCCTGCCCCACCTCCTCAAGCAGGCCCGGGCGGGCACGACGGCGGGCGCGGTCCCGGCGCTGCCGGGCAAGCTCCCCGCCCTGCCCGGCACGCTCCCCGCCCTGCCCGGCAGCCGGAAGGCGGGTGACGCGTGACCGTCGTGATCACCGGCGCCACGGGCTTCCTCGGCTCCCGGCTGCTGCGGGCGCTGCTGGCCGGCGGCAGGCCCGTGGCGGCCCTCGGCCGCGACGCCGCCGGCCTGCCCCTGGCCGCCCGGCTGGAGAACGCGCTGCGCGACTGCGGCGCCGACGACTCCGAACTGGCCCGGGCAGGCGGGCTGCTGACCGCCGTGCCCGTGGACCTGACCCGGCCCGGCCTGGGGCTGGAGCCCGCGGAGCACGACCGGCTCGCCGGGGAGGCCGAGGCCGTCTGGCACTGCGCCGCGGCCCTGTCCCTGATCGGCACCGTGGACACGCTCACGCCCGTCAACGTCACGGGCACCCGCCACCTCACCGAACTCGCCGACCGCGCCCCGGCCTGCTCCCCGTTCCTGTACGTCAGCACCGCCTACGTCGCCGGTGACGACACGCCGGCCGGCACGGACTCCCCTCTGGGCGAGGCCGTCACGGGCTACGAACGGACCAAGCGGCAGGCCGAGGGCGTCGTGCAGGAGTGGGCCGGCCGGCGGGGGCGCACGGCCCTCGTCCTGCGCCCGAGCCTCCTGGCCACCGACCGGCCCGTCCCCGAAGGCGCCGCCCAGCAGCCCCTGTCCATCCTCGGCGCGGGCCTGCGCGACCTCGTCGGGCAGGCCCCGCCGCTGCTGCGGGGCCTCCTGCTGCGCAGACGCGCCGGCGTGCCGCGCGTGCGCCTGCGACTGGTGGGCGACTCCGCCTCCCGCCTGAACATCGTCCCCGTCGAGTACGCCGTCGACGCCATGCTCCGTCTCGCGCGCCTGCCGCACCCGCCCGGCGTCACGGCCTACCCGGTGGTCCACCCCGTGGACACGCCCGCGCCGGTCCTGGTCGCGGCCGTCGGCGAGCTGCTGCCCGGCGTCGAGCTGGTCCTCCGGCCCTCGGTCGACCGCCCCAACCTCGTGGAGCAGCAGGTCAACCCGATGCTGGAGAACTTCTTCGGGCACAACTGGCGCAGCCGGGCCGACGACGGGACCCCGCTGTACGACGCCCTGCCCGGCCTGCCGCCGCCCGCCCCGGTCGACGGTGCCTACGTCCGGGCCGCCCTGAACGTCCGCATCCCCCTGCACAGCTGACAGGAAGGCCCACCGTGGACCATGACAACCGCAGGCCCCCCGAAGGCAGGACGGCGTGGAGGAAGGCCGCGGTCATCGCCGTTCCGGCGCTGGCGGCCGTCGCGGTGATGGCGGTCGGGATGGCGGAGGGCGTCCTGGCGTCGTCGTTCGCCGTGTCCGGCTCGGCCTTCCAGGTGTCGTCGGGCGAGCTGTCGAGCAACGGCCTCGCGTCGTTCGTCGAGGTGGACCGCTCCGCGGACGGCGAGGGCCATCCGGTGGCGCTGCTGGGCATCGGTGACGCCACGCTCTCCGACATCTGCCAGTCCGCGCAGGTCCCGACGCCGCTGGGGCCGGTGGTGTTCAAGCTGACGGCCGGCGGGAAGGCCGGTGCCGTCAGGGCGAGCAACCTGGTCCTCGACAGCGAGGACCTGACCGGCGACGCCACCTTCGGCCGGGTGGAGATCGGCCGGGACGCCTCCACGCTGGACACCGTCCCCGGAGTGCGGGGCAGGCCCGGGCAGTTCGGGCTGCAGGCCGCGGAGGTCTCGGTGTCCGGGGTGCGGTCCCACGCCCGCTCCGCGACCGGGGGCGACTTCAAGCTCAAGGGGCTCGCGCTCAACGTGAGCCTGGACGGAAAGGCGTGCTTCTGATCCCGCGACCGGCCCTCCGGGGCTTCCCCCGGCCACGGCCGTCCGGGCCGCCGTCCGCCTGGCGGCGCTGGCGGCGGACCCGGCCGTTCTGGGCCGGGGCCCTGCTCGTCCTCGCCGGCGCCGAGATCGCCGCGATGCCGCTGGCGCCCCTGTCGGTGCTCCTCGGCCTGGGGCTCGGGGGCGTCGCCGCGCTCGGCATCGGCGTCGCGCTGGTCGCGGCGGGCCTCTTCCTGTGGTTCCTGCCGCACACCCACCACTACGTCGGCGTGCACGCGGTGATCCTGTCGGTGCTGTCCTTCGCCGTGACGAACCTGGGCGGGTTCTTCGCCGGCATGCTGCTGGGGATCGCGGGCGGGGCGATGGGCTTCGCGTGGACACCGCGGCAGCCGGGTCCGGTTGCGCCACAGCCGGAGCCACAGCCGGAGCCACAGCCGGAGCCGGAGCCGGAGCTCGCGCCACAGCCAGCGCCGAGGCCCGCGGAGCCCCCGGGCGGGACGGGAAGGCCGGGCGGGACGGTTCAGCCGCCGAAGACGCTGGCGGTGGCCCTCCCCCTGGTGCTCCTCGCGGCGATGGGCGTCCCCGCGCCCGGCCCCCGCCCGCCGGCCCCCGGCGCCGTGACCGTCGCGCGCACGCCGCCGACCGTGACCACGACCCGGTTCGCCCCGTCCGGCTTCACGCTCGCCCGCGTCGCCGACGTCCCGACGGCCGACGGCCCGCGCCGGGCCATGGTGCTGAGCATGCGGGCCGCGTCCCTGGCCGACTACCGGCTGCGGACGCGGGACGGGGGCGGCGCCGAACTCTCCCTGACCGCCGACGAGCTGAGGCTCGGCGGGCAGGTGACGCTGTACCTGACCCGGCTGACCGGCTGCGTCCAGGGCGTCCTGTGCCTCACCTTCACCCCGGACCGGCTGCCCGTGCCGCCGGTGGCGCCGCCGTTGGTCTTCATGACGGACGTCACCGCCGAGCAGGCGCTGGTCACCAGCGGCACCATCGCCGCCGACGGCCTGGGGCTGCGGCCTAGCCGTCCTTCCGCTCCCCCTCCTCCGGCCCCCCGAGCGCCGTGAGGGTGCCGGCGAGCCACTCGGTCCAGAAGGTCTCCAGGCCGATGCCACCGCGCAGCACCGCGTGGCGCAGCCGGTCCTCCTCGCCGTCGCGCTCCGGGGGGAAGTCGCGCTCCTCGATCGCCCGGTACTCCGCGAGCTGGCGCCGGTGCAGGTCCAGGTGGCGCCGCAGCTCCTCCTCCAGGCCGCCCGTGCCCACGACGGCCGCCGCGCGCAGGCGCAGCAGGAGCGGGTCGCGCACGGGCCGGGGGTCGTCGGTCCCGGAGACCCAGGCGGTGAGCGCGTCGCGGCCCGCGGGCAGGACCTCGTACTCCTTCTTCTGCCCGCGGGCGGGGGCGCCGGAGGGCAGGGCCCGGATCAGCCCGGCCTCTTCGAGCTTCCCCAGCTCCCGGTAGATCTGCTGGTGCGTGGCGGACCAGAAGTAGCCGATCGACCGGTCGAAGCGGCGGGCGAGCTCCAGTCCCGAGGAGGGCTTCTCGAGGAGCGCGGTGAGGATCGCGTGCGGGAGGGACATGCCCGCATCCTAGGGACCGGGCCCCTCGCGCGGTCCCCCGGTGCGTCCTCCCGTCAGATCTCCGCCGCGAGTTCGGTGCCCTGGCGGACGGCCCGCTTGGCGTCGAGCTCGGCGGCCACGTCCGCGCCGCCGATGAGGTGGACGGACTGCCCGGCCGCGCGCAGCTCCTCGTACAGCTCGCGCCGCGGCTCCTGGCCGGTGCAGAGCACGACCGTGTCGACCGGCAGGACGGTGGACGCGCCGTCGACGGTGATGTGCAGCCCGTCGTCGTCGATGCGGTCGTACGTGACGCCGGCGACCATGGTCACGCCGCGGTGCTTGAGCTCGGTGCGGTGGATCCAGCCGGTGGTCCTGCCCAGCCCCGCACCGACTTTGCTGGTCTTGCGCTGGAGCAGGTGCACGGTGCGCGGCGGCTCCGGCCGGCGGGCCTCGCCGAGCCCGCCGGGCGTGCGGTAGCCGGTGTCGACGCCCCAGTGGCGGAAGTACGTCCCGGCGTCGAGGCTCGCGTCCTCGCCGCTGTCGGTGAGGCGGGCGGCGACGTCGAAGCCGATGCCGCCGGCGCCGACGACGGCCACGCGCCCGCCGGCCTCGGCCCCGTCGCGCAGGACGTCGAGGTAGCCGACGACGCTGGGGTGGTCCGCGCCGGGGATGTCCGGGGTGCGGGGGGTGACGCCGGTGGCGAGGACGACGTCGTCGTAGGCGCAGGCCGTGAGGTCCGCGGCGGTGACGGCGGTGTTCAGGCGGACGTCCACGCCGTGCAGGGCGAGCTGGGTGCGGAAGTAGCGCAGGGTCTCGCCGAACTCCTCCTTGCCCGGGACCCGCTTGGCGACGTTGAGCTGCCCGCCGATCTCCGCGGCCGCGTCGTAGAGCGTCACGGCGTGGCCGCGTTCGGCCGCCGAGACCGCGAAGGCGAGCCCGGCGGGGCCCGCGCCGACGACGCCGATGCGCTTGCGGCGCCGGGTGGGCGCGAGGACGAGCTCGGTCTCGTGGCAGGCGCGCGGGTTGACCAGGCAGGAGGTGATCTTCCCGCTGAAGGTGTGGTCGAGGCAGGCCTGGTTGCAGCCGATGCAGGTGTTGATCGCGTCCGCCCGGTCCGCGCGGGCCTTGGCGACGAAGTCCGGGTCGGCGAGGAAGGGGCGGGCCAGCGAGACGAGGTCGGCGTGGCCCTCGGCGAGCAGCTGCTCGGCGATCTCGGGGGTGTTGATGCGGTTGGTGGTGACCAGGGGAACGGAGACGGACCCCATGACCTTCTTCGTCACCCAGGCGTACGCGCCGCGCGGCACGGACGTGGCGATGGTCGGGATGCGGGCCTCGTGCCAGCCGATGCCGGTGTTGATGATCGTGGCGCCGGCGGCCTCGATCTCCTTGGCGAGGGTGATCACCTCGTCCAGCGAGGAGCCGCCGGGCACGAGGTCGAGCATCGAGAGCCGGTAGATCAGGATGAAGGCGGGCCCGAGGCGCTCGCGGGTGCGCCGGACGATCTCCAGGGGGAAGCGGATGCGGTTCTCGTACGAGCCGCCCCAGCGGTCGGTGCGCCGGTTGGTCGCGGCCGCGATGAACTCGTTGATCAGATAGCCCTCGGAGCCCATGATCTCGACGCCGTCGTAGCCGGCGTCCCGGGCGAGCTCCGCGGTGCGCACGAAGTCCTCGACGGTCGCCTCGACCTCCTCGTCGGTGAGGGCGTGCGGGACGTACGGGCTGATGGGCGCCTGCACGGCGCTGGGCGCGACCAGGTCGGGGTGGTGGGCGTACCGGCCGAAGTGGAGGATCTGCAGGGCGATCCGGCCGCCCTCGCGGTGCACGGCGTCGGTCACGACCCGGTGCTCCTCGGCCTCGGCCGCCGTGGCCAGCCTGGCCCCGCCCGCCCAGGGCCGCCCCCGGTCGCTGGGGGCGATGCCCCCGGTGACGATCAGCCCGGCTCCGCCCCGGGCCCGGGCGGCGTAGAAGGCCGCCATCCGCTCGAAGCCCCGCTCGGCCTCCTCGAGCCCGACGTGCATGGATCCCATGATCACGCGATTGGGCAGCGTGGTGAACCCGAGGTCGAGGGGGCGCAGGAGGTGCGGGTACGGGGTGGCCTGGCCGGCCGGGCTGGAGGGGCTCATCGGGGACCTTCCTCGCGGTGTCGTCTCCTCCAGTTCTAGAACACCGGACCCGCTTTTGCAACAAGTTGCATAAGGAGCTCCATGGGTTACCGGGAGAAATGTGTATCAAGTGGAACATTTCATGATCAACTACAACTTTACCAACTCTTGGTGTAGTTGACCCAATCCATGCACCAGTCTCTGGATCAACACCGGAACCCCTGGTTCCATCAAGCAAGTTGAGAGGCACGGGATCACGTTGAACTCACGCGTCATGCGCAACGGCGGCAGACTGGCGGCGCTTTCGGCGGCCGCACTGGGAATGATGGCGGCCATGGCCCTGCCGGCGGCCGCCGCCGACGAGCCCACCCGCAAGGAGCTCATAGCCGACTGTGCGTCGGGCGAAGGGAAGTGCAGCTTCAACGACCCGGTGCTCGGCAAGGCCTTCCTCGGCGAGTTCCGCCAGGTGTCCAACTCGCTCTACAACTGCAGCACCTCGGACGCCACGCAGTCGATGGGCTGGTCCGACTCGGTCGGCTCGACCGACTCCGTGGGCGTCTCCGTCACGGCCGGCGGCAAGATCGCGGGCATCGTGGACGTCAGCGTCACCGCGAACTACGGCCACACCTGGTCGAGTTCCCACGAGGAGAGCAGCTCCCTGAACATGACGGTCAAGCCCGGCGAGGTCGGCTGGATCTCCCGCGCCCAGGTGATGCAGAACGTCTCGGGCACCTGGCAGACCCACTACGACAGCCCCAAGTGGGGCCACTACTACTGGTACGTCCCCGACACCATCACCGGCCCCGCCAAGAACGGCACGGACGGCCAGAGCAACGCGGTGGTCGTCAAGACCCGCAAGATGACGTCGGCGGAGAAGGCGTCCTGCTCCTCCGGCAGCAAGGCCGGCAAGGCGTTCACCGCCCAGCGCTGATCCTCCTCCCACCCGGTCCCGCCCGGCGGCACCCCCGTCCGCCGGGCGGGATCGCCCCCCGGTCACGGCGCCGCGATCAGCGCCTTGCGGAACTGCTCGATCACGCCGTCGAGCATCTCCGTGCTCTCCGGCAGGACGCTCGCCCTCCCGCTGCTGCAGTCCAGGTGCTTGTCCAGCAGGAAGAAGCTCTGCACGACGTGCCGGGCGCCGAGGGACTGCACGACCGGCCGCAACGCGTAGTCCAGGACGAGGACGTGTGCCGTGCTGCCGCCGGTGGCCAGCGGCAGCACGACCTTGCGGGTGAAGCCGAACTGCGGCAGCAGGTCCAGGAAGACCTTGAGCAGGCCGGAGTAGCTCGCCTTGTAGGTCGGCGTGGCCAGGACGATCCCGTCGGCCCGGGCGACCTGCCCGACCGCCTCGGCGATCGCCGGGTCCGAGCGGTCCGCATTGAGCAGCGGCGCGGCGGGCAGCGTACGGACCCTCAGGTGGACGGCGTTCCACTCGTATTCGGCCAGCCGCTCCGCCACCAGGTCGCCGACCATCTCGGTCTTGGAGGTCGGAGACGGACTGCCGGAAATTACCAGGACTTTGGACACGGCCGCTCCTTGGAAGTGTCGCGACGGAGGTCGCGGTGAAGGGTTCTCGGACGGGTTCGGTTTCTCGGACGGGTTCGGGGTGGTTCCGGTCAGCGGGCGAGGAGCTCGGGCAGCGGCTGCCGCTCCTGCCGGGGAGCCCCCGCCGGGACGAAAGCGTCCCCGGCGCCGGCGGGGGACGCGTCACGGGCCTCACCGGCGGGCACGGTGCCGGCACCGCCGCAGAGCGCGTCGCCGGCCTCGTCCGCCGCCTCGCGCGTGGCGTTCAGCCACGTGCAGATGCCCTCCACCGCACCCGCGCAGCCGCCGCAGCCGGTGGAGGCGCGCGTGGCACGGGCCAGGACCCCGGGCGTACGGGCCCCGCCGCGCCAGCCGGCCACGAGCGCCCGCTTGGTGACGTTGTTGCAGCGGCAGACGACGGCCTCGTCGGGGAGGTCCCCGGGAGCGTCCGCCCGTCCGGCGACGGCCCGTCCGGCCAGCAGGGCGAGCCGGTCGACGGGGGTGGGCGCGCCGGCGTCGTAGAGCTGGCTGACGGCGGCCACGGAGGAGGGGAAGCCGAGCAGGATGGCGCCGACGACGCGCTCGTCCTGCAGGGCCAGGCGGGCGTACTGGCCGCGGGCCGGGTCGGCCAGCGTGACG
The DNA here is from genome assembly GCF_001445655.1 of Streptomyces roseifaciens. Lineage (NCBI taxonomy): Bacteria > Bacillati > Actinomycetota > Actinomycetes > Kitasatosporales > Streptomycetaceae > Streptomyces > Streptomyces roseifaciens. The sequence goes on along the minus strand of NZ_LNBE01000003.1, from coordinate 773,411 downwards.
ACCTCGGCGCCGGGGAGGTCGTGGTTGCCGTCGCCGATGACGGCGAGGTCGACGCCGCGGGCCTTGAGGCGGGTGACGGTACGGGTGGCGGTGTAAGGACGGTCTCCCCCGGTGAGGGCTTCGGCGAGGGTCTCGGCCTGCTCCCAGGCGGGGGCGATGAGGCCGGGGACCAGCCCTGCGTGCTCCGCGCAGTCGCCCAGCGCGTGGATGCGCGGGTCGCTGGTGCGCATGTGGTCGTCCACGACGACGCCGCGGCCGACGCGGAGCCCGGCGGCCCGGGCCAGCTCGGTGTTGGGCTGGACCCCCGCGGAGACGACGACCAGGCCGGCGGGCAGGCCGGACCCGTCGTCGAGGACGAGCCGGCCGCCGGTCCACGAGGCGGCCGCCCGGCCGGTGTGGATGCGGATGCCGAGGCGTCCGAGCACGCCGGCCAGGGTCTTCCCGGCGGGCGCATCGAGCTGACGCTCCATCACATGCGGGCCCATGTGCACCACGTCGACGCCGTGGCCCCGCTCGCCGAGGGCGCGGGCGACCTCCAGGCCGAGCACGCCGCCGCCCAGGACGACGATGCTGCCCGCACGGGGCAGGAGGTCCTCCAGGCGCCGGCAGTCGGCCAGGGTGCGCAGGGCCACCACGCCGTCGGCGGGCTCGCCCCCGGCGCCGGTCAGGCCGGGCAGGGGCGGCAGGAAGCAGCGCGCGCCGGTGGCCAGCACGAGCTCGTCGTAGGGGTGCAGCAGCCCGTCGGCGGTCCGCACCGTGCGCCGTTCCCGGTCGATCCCGGTCACGGCGGCTCCCCTGCGGACGGTCACGGTGCCGCTGTCGTGGCCCGCGAGGTACGTCTGCTCGGGGGAGAGTTTCCCGGAGATCACCGAGGGCAGCAGCACCCGGTTGTAGGCGGGTTCGGCCTCCGCCCCCAGGACGGTGACGGCGGCCCGGGGGGCGCGCGTGCGCAGCAGTTCGGCGAGCCGGTGCCCGGCCGGGCCGTTGCCGACGATGACGATGCGGCTCACAGCGCACCGCTGCCGGTCGCGGCGCCGGAGCCCAGCGGCTCCAGCCGTACGGAACAGACCTTGAACTCCGGCATCCGCGACACCGGGTCCAGCGCGGGGTTGGTGATCAGGTTGGCCCTTCCGGCGCCGGGGAAGTGGAACGGCAGGAACACGGTGTCGGTGCGCAGCGAGGCCACCGTGCGGACCCGTGCGACGGTCGCACCGCGCCGGGAGACGACGCGGGCCAGTCCGCCCGCGGTCAGCCCGCTGCGGCGGGCGGTGTCGGGGTGGACCTCCACGAACGCCTCCCCGTCGGCCTCCACGGACTCGGGGACGCGGCGGGTCTGGGCCCCGCTCTGGTAGTGCGCGAGCACCCGGCCCGTGGTGGCGTGCAGCGGGTAGGCGCCGTCGGGCAGCTCCGCGGCGTCGCGGTGGCCGACGGCCCGGAAGCGGGCGCGGCCGTCGTCGTGGGCGAAGCGCTCCAGGAACAGCCGCGGCGTCGAGGAGCCGCCGGCGGGGAACGGCCAGTGCACCGGTTCCGCGGGGCCCTCCAGGTGCTCCGGTTCGATGCCCGAGTAGTCCGCGGCCCCGCCCTGCGAGGCGCGCCGGAGCTCGGCGAAGACCTCGCCGGGGTCGTCGGGGAAGCGGTGGGCGGGCTGGCCGAGCCGGCCGGCGAGTTCGCGCAGCACCCACAGGTCGGTGCGCACGCCCGGCGGCGGTTCGGTCGCGCGGCGGCGCCGCAGCACCCGCCCCTCGAGGTTGGTCATGGTTCCGTCCTCCTCGGCCCACTGCGTCACCGGCAGCACCGCGTCGGCCATCCGCGCGGTCTCCGACGGCACGAAGTCGGCCACCACGAGCAGCTCCAGCGAAGCGAGCCGGGCGGTGATCCCCCGGGCCGCGGGCGCCGACACCACCGGGTTCGAGCCGAACACCAGCAGCGCCCGCGGCCCGCCCGGCCGGCCCAGGGAGTCCAGGAGCTCGTAGCCGCTGGGGCCCGCTCCCGGCAGGTCGCCGGGGTCGACGCCCCACACCCCGGCCACGTGTTCCCGGGCCGCCGGGTCGGTGATTTTGCGGTAGCCCGGCAGCTGGTCGGCCTTCTGGCCGTGCTCACGGCCGCCCTGCCCGTTGCCCTGGCCGGTCAGACACCCGTAGCCCGAGCCCTCCCGTCCCGGCATGCCCAGCGCCAGCGCCAGGTTGATGTAGGACGAGACGGTGTCGGTGCCCTTGGAGTGCTGTTCCGCGCCGCGGCCGGTGAGGACGTAGCGGCGCTTCGCCGCGGCGAGCATGCGCACCGCGGCGTACTGGTCGGCGACCGGCACTCCGGTCACCCGCTCGGTGCGCTCGGGCCACCACTCGGCGGCCCGCCGCCACGCCTCGTCGAACCCGGTCGTGCGCTGCGCGACGTAGTCGTGGTCCACGTGCCCGTCCACGACCGCGACGTGCAGCAGGCCCAGGGCGAGCGCCAGGTCCGTGCCCGGGGCCGGGTTCAGGTGCAGCGCCGCGCGCTCGGCCGTCGCCGACCGCCGGGGGTCCACGACGATCAGGTCGGCTCCGGCCAGGTGCTGCATCAGCGGGGGCATCGTCTCCGCGACGTTCGCCCCGGCCAGCAGGACCACCTCGGCCGAGGCCAGGTCGGTCACCGGGAACGGCAGGCCCCGGTCCAGTCCGAACGCCGCGGACCCGGCCGCCGCGGCCGAGGACATGCAGAACCGGCCGTTGTAGTCGATCTGCGAGGTGCCCAGCGCCACCCGCGCGAACTTGCCCAGCGTGTAGGCCTTCTCGTTGGTCAGCCCGCCGCCGCCGAACACGGCCACGGCGTCCGGGCCGTGTGCGGAGACGATCCTGCGGAGCTCCGCGCCGACGTGGTCCAGCGCCGTCTCCCACGACACCGGCCGCTGCTCCGCCCCCGGCTGCGGCCGCATCAGCGGCGAGGTCAGCCGGTCCGGTGCGGACAGCACCCGGGGAGCCGTCCAGCCCTTCATGCACAGACGGCCCGCGTTGACGGGGAAGTCCTCGTCCGGGGAGACCGTCAGCCCCTGGGGCGAGACCTCCAGCCTGGTCCCGCACTGCAGCGCGCAGTACGGGCAGTGGGTTCGTGTCATCCTCGGCTCCTCACGCCGGTTCCGGGCGGGTCCGGTCGGCTGCGGCGGGCCGGTCCTTGCGCAGGTAGACCGCGCGCACCACGAGCACGCAGACCGCGTAGAAGGCGAGGAACCCCGCGATGGCCGGGCCGGCCGAGCCGGCCGCGGCGAAGGAGAACCTGAACGCCAGGTTGATGAGCACTCCGCCCAGCGCGCCCACCGCGCCGGCGATCGCGATCACCGCGCCGGAGGCCTGGGAGGACGAGCCGGTCGCGGAGCCCTCCGCGCCGTCCGCCCGCCCGGCGAACACCTCGGGGATCATCCGGTACGTCGAGCCGTTGCCGATGCCGGCGAACGTGATGAGCACGGTGGACGCGATGATGAACGCCAGGGACGAGGACGCCTCCGTGGCCAGGTACAGGAACGCCGTCCCGGCCGTCATCGCCAGCAGCATCCACAGCGTGACCCGTGCGCCGCCCCACCGGTCGGCCCAGCGCCCGCCCACGGGTCGCGCGAGGGAGCCCAGCAGCGGGCCCAGGAAAGTCACCGACGCGGCCTGCAGCGCCGTGAAGCCGAACTGCTCCTTCAGCACCAGCCCGAACGCGAACCCGAAGCCGATGAACGAACCGAACGTCGTCACGTACAGCAGGGACAGCATCCACGTGTGCTTGTTGCGCAGCGCCGCCCGCTGCGCCGACCCCTGGTGCTGCAGCGTCGGCAGGTTGTCCATCCACAGGGCCGCGGCGACGGCTGCGAGCACGATCAGCGGCATGTAGAGCGAGACCAGGTAGACGGGGTGCGTGTCGCCGGCCGTCGCGAGCACGGCGAGGCCGGCCAGCTGGGCGGTCACCACGCCGAGGTTCCCGCCGCCCGCGTTCAGGCCCAGCGCCCAGCCCTGCCGGTGCCGCGGGTAGAAGGCGTGGATGTTGCACATCGACGAGGCGAAGTTCCCGCCGCCGAGCCCGGCGGTGGCCGCCACCAGCACGAACACCCACAGCGGCGTGCCGGGCAGCCGGACGAACACCGCCGCCAGCACGGTCGGCACGAGCAGGACCAGCCCGGCGAACACCGTCCAGTCGCGCCCACCGAACCGGGTCACCAGATATCCGTAGGGCAGCCGCATCAGGGCTCCGACCGCCGTCGGGGTGCTGATGAGCAGGAACTTGTCCGAGGCGCTGAAGGAGAATCCGGTGTCCGGCCCGAGGAACAGCACGAGAACCGACCACAGGGTGAAGACCGAGAAGCCGATGTGCTCGTTGACGATGGACACCACGAGATTGCGGCGGGCGACCCGGCCGCCCGTTTCCCTCCAGAAGCGCTCGTCCTCCGGGTCCCAATTCGCCAGTAACGACGGTGACCTGTCCTGCACCTGGGTCATCGGATATTCCTTCCCCCACAGATCGGGATGCGTGATAAGCGAATCGGGACATACGAATCGAGACGTGCGGCAACGGATGTGCGGTAAAGGACGGGCGGGCGGGGCGCGGTGGGATGCCGCGCCCCGCCCGCCCGGTGATCAGGCCGGCCAGCCGAACGCGCTGATGGTGTCGCGGGCGCGGCCCGGCTCGGGGTCGTTGAAGACGAAGCAGCGGGTGTTGCTGACGCTGCCGCCCTCGGCCTGCGCCGTCGAGAAGATCAGCACCGGCCGCGGCTCCCCGTCCTTGGTGACGAAGTTCGCCCGGAAGTTGATGATCGGCGAGTCCTCGTCCCAGCGGGAGAGGAAGTCGTCGAGCAGGCCCTGGTCCTCGTAGATCTTGCGGATGTGGCCGCCGACGTACTCGGTCGGCGTGGCGGTGTAGTCGACCAGGGCGACGTCCGCGGGGTTGGCGTGCATGACGTTGCCGTTGACCCCGATCAGGTGGATCGCCACCGGCGCCACCTGGTAGAACTCGCGCATCACCGCTTCGTTGTCCTTGGCCGGGGCCAGGGACGGGTGGGCGCACTCGTCGACCGCGCGGATCCAGGCCGTGGCGTCGGACAGGGCCGCGTCCGCGGTGCTGGTGCTGGAGACCGGCAGGCGCTCGCCGAGCTCCGGGCGGCTCACCCAGTGGATGCGGGTGCCGGCGCCCTCGCCCGTCAGCACCGCGTTGACGCGGGCCGCCCGGTCCTTCCCGTCGGAGCTGCGGAAGGTGACCGCGGCGTGCTCGATCCGGCCGTCCTTCTTCAGCCGCTCCAGCAGCCCGGCCAGGTCCTCGCCCGCACCGCCGGACAGGATCCGCTCGCCGAGGTGAGCGGTCTCCCCGCCCATGAGGACGGAGAGCGCCTTGTTGTGCAGGACGACGGCGCCCGAGCCGTCGGTGACCGCGATGCCCACCGAGCTGTTCCCGATGACGTCGATCAGCTGGTCGGTGGAGGGGATGGTGACGTTTTCAGCCGTCATTTCTGACTCCCAGGTCTTCTGAATTCGAATTCGGATGACGATTCACGATTCCGCTGATTGCCGCGGCTATTTCCTGCCGGCCGGACAGATGGTAATCATGTCCGCCGTCGAATGTAAACATTCCCAGAAAAGGGCCGCCGGTAAAGCGTTTCCATTCGAGCATTTCCGCGGGCCGGGCGAATGCGTCGGCACGTCCGCAGAACAGTGCGAGGGGCGCACGGAGCCGCTGCCCGGTGGTCCGGTGTTCCCGGCGCATCCGGAGGTCCTCCAGCAGGCGGGCGCCCTCGGCGTCGCCCTCCCGGTCCGCCGGCCGCTGTTCCCGGCGCAGGGCCGCGAACGCGTGGACCACCAGGGAACGGGGCGCACTGCCCGGCTCGCGGGAGCCGGAGACGAGCAGTGTGGCGACTTCGGCCCCGCTGTCGGGCCGGGCTTCGAACAGGGCCGTGAGCTCGTACGCGAACAGCGCTCCCAGGCTGTGGCCGAACACGTGGAGCCGTCGTCCGGGGAGCAGCGCGGCGAGTTCGCCGGCCCAGCGGCCCACGGCGCCGTGCACGGAGGCGGGTGCCTCGTCGTGCACCAGGCGGCCGCGGCCGGGTATTTCGCAGTGCACCGCCGGCAGCGTGGCCGGCAGCCGGGACCCTATCGGGAGGTACGGCGACGTGACGCTGCCTGCCGGCGGCAGGAAGACCACGACGTCGGCGGCCTCTTCGAGGCTCCCCTGCACGACACAGGCCCGTTCAGACATGGAGGAAGTTCTTCTCGATGCCCTTGAGGGTGCGGAAGGCATCGAGATCGACCTCGTTGGACTGGAGCATCGTGCCGCGCAGTTCCTCGACGTAGAGGACGAGCTCCACGAACTGCAGGGAATTGATGATCCGCGTCTCGATGATGTCGGTTTCCTGGTCCAGGTCCGTCAGGTCGGGATTGCGTTCGAGGATCCAGGAGCGCACATCTGTCCAGCTCGCCGGCATAAACCGCTCCTTATTCTGTTCGACTGTCTGACACCCGCGTACGGGATTACCGGCCCGCCCCGGCCGCCGCGTGCGTGGCGAAGGCGTTGAACGCCGCGATCCGGTCGGCCACTTCGGAGACGAGGGCGAGGTCGCCCGGGCCGAGCGGGCCCCGGCGGTGCGCCTCGCCCCTCACGAGGACGAGGTGGCCACCGGGGACGCCCCGGTAGTCCAGCGAGAGGGCCACCGCGGAGTCGGCCCGCCACTCGCGCAGCAGGTCGAGGTGGGCCGGGTCCGCCTGCTTGACCAGCCCCTCGTGCCCGCTGATCACGAGCTGGGGGCCGGAGCCCTGCAGGGCCAGGGCGCGTACGCCGTCCAGCGCCGCCGAGAACTCGGGCGGGGACTGGACGACGGGCCCGGAGTGCGTCGCCGGAGCGTCCAGCGAGACCGCCGAGGCCATGAAGGGGACGCACGCCTTGGCCGCCGCCGGTACGACGTCCGCCGCGCCGGCCGTGCCGCGCACGGTGGCGCCGATGTGGGCGAGAAATCCCAGGGACTCCTCGGCGGCCTTTCGCCCTGCAATGTAGCGCAGAGCGGTCGTCCAATTCTCGGTCGAGTTTTCCGTGCTGCTTCCGGGCATGTTGGGTCCCTCGAAGATTTCGGTTCGGGTGGGGTTCGTGATTCGAAGTTAACGGGATTTCCCCGGCCGGCACAAGGATTTCATCCGGGCTTTTCACCGGATCGGCGATTTCATTTACCGCACAGCATGAAGGCATGACGGTGCGGCATTTCCGCATCGCCGCATCACCGCATCGCCGCATTTCCTTTCCGGCGCGGCGGAGGGCGCGGAAAGGGGGTGCCGGCCAAGGGGTGCGGGAAACCGGTCGGCGTACGGCCGGGAAGTGGCGCAGGCGAGCGCCGTGCGCACGGGGAAGGGCGGGCGCGGAGACGTCCGGGCGGCCTTCACGGGCCGCTCCGTGGCGCGCCGGCACACCGCGGGCAGGCTGCCCGCGGGCGGATCAGGCGAAGTTCACGTCCGGGTCGAGCAGGCACAGCTGCCCGTCCGCCAGGTGCAGGCGGTCGTTGCTGTAGTTCAGCGCCGCCGAGCGCAGGTCGCGCAGGGACTTCTCCAGCCGGGTCGGCGAGTCCTGGAGGTAGCCGTGGCGCAGGCCGACGGCATCGACGAGGTCGTTCACGGCCGCGTGGCACTCCTCGGCGGCGGTGATCTTGAGGTTGTTCAGCAGCAGCTGGATGCCCGGGGCGGACAGGTCCGTCTCCCCCGCGACCAGCTCCTGCGTGCGGCGCAGCAGGGCGTGGACGCCGTCGAGCCGCTGCCGGGAGCGGGACAGCCGGGTCAGGAACAGCTCCGAGCCGAGGTCGAACCGTTTGCGGACCTTGGGGTCGCGCAGCAGGTGCAGGACCCGGGACAGGGCCCCGCAGGCCGTCCCCAGCCAGGCCGCCGACCAGCCGAGGTGGGCCAGCGGGCCGAACACCCCCTGGGCGATCCGGTGGAAGGCGCCGTGCTCGCCGAGCACCTGGTGGGCGGGAACGGTGCCGGTGAGGGTCAGCGGGAGGCTGTGGCTGGCGCGCATGCCCATCGGGCACCACTGCCCGGCGGTCTCCACGCGCAGCTGCCGGCGGTGTGCGTAGACGAGGGAGACGTGATGGTCCGCGGTGGCCTCCGGGCTGCGCATCGTGATGAGGAAGCCGTCCGCCATGGTGCCGCCGGTGACGATCGGCGCGGTCCGGTCGATCTCCAGGGCCCCGCCGGCCTCGCGCATCGGAGCGTACGACCTGAACAGGTGGCCGCCCTTGCCGGGTTCGGTGGTGACCGAGGCCAGGTAGAGCTCTCCGGACGCCAGCAGGGGCAGCAGCTCCTCGCGCAGGGGCGAGGCCGCGTAGCGCACGATCGCCTCCGACTGCTGGCAGTGCATCGCGAAGATCATCGCCACGGACATGTCGGTGCGCCCCAGGATCATGCTGACGTCGACGAGGTCGGCGAGGGTGCCGCCGAGGCCCCCGTCGGCGGCGGGCACGAGGAGGCCGAGCAGCCCGGTCCGGCGCATCTCCGCGAGCGCCTGCTCGGGGAAGACCGCGTCGCGTTCGGTGCGGGCGAGGTCCTGTTCGGCGACGCGGGCCACGGAGGCGGCCCGTTCCGCGAGGCTCGGTGTGCCGCCCGCCGGTCCGCCGCCGTCCGCGGGGGACGTCGTCTTCTTCACGGCTGCCGTGGTCATCGCGCCTCTTTCCGGGGAGTGGCGGCGGCCGCCTGCAGCGACCGGTGGTCGATCTTTCCGTTGTGCGTGAGGGGCAGTGCGTCCCACTCCCGCCAGCGCCGCGGCACCATCGGCAGGGGCAGGGCCGCGCCCAGGACTTCCTCCAGCACCTCCGGCGTCACCGGGCTGCGCAGGCAGTAGTGGGCGACCAGCTCGGCGAGGTCGCCCTCGCCGGACACCGTGACGGCGCACTTGTCGACGGCGGGGTGCCGGCTCAGGACGGCTTCGATCTCGTCGAGCTCCATGCGCACACCGGCGACCTTCACCTGCCGGTCGCCGCGGCCGAGGTAGTGCACGAGCCCCTCGTCGAAGCGCGCGAGGTCGCCGGTGCGGTAGAGCCGCCCGGTCGCCGAGGCCGGGTCGAAGGGGTCGAGGAAGAACGCGCGGTCGGTGGTGCCGGGGTCGTTGAGGTAGCCGAGCCCGACGCCGGTCCCGCCGACGAACAGCTCGCCGCTCTCCCCCGGTTCGGCCGCCCGCCACGTGCCGTCCGCGCCGTGCACCAGCAGGTAGAGCGCGGTGTTGACGACGGGTGAGCCGACCGGGAGCCGGGGGCGTGCGAGGTCGGCGGAGGTCACCAGGTGGTGGGTGACGTCGTCGGAGCACTCGGTGGGCCCGTAGGCGTTGACCACGGCCACGTGCGGGAGGCCGTCGAGGACCCGTGCCGCCACGGCGGGGTGGAGCTCCTCGCCGGTGGACAGCAGCCAGCGCAGCCGCTGCAGCAGTCCGCCGCCCAGGCGCCGGGCCTCGTCGACGAGCCAGCCGACGACGGTGGGGACGAGTTCGACGACCGTCACGCCCTCGGTGTCGAGGGTGCCGACGAGCCATCGCGGGAAGCGCATGGCGCTGTCGTCGACGACCACCAGCCGGCCGCCCGTCAGGAGCGGGCAGAGCATCTGCCAGATCGAGATGTCGAACACCAGCGGGGCCGTGAAGGCCACCACGTCGTCCGGGCCCAGGGACAGGTCGGCGACCTTGGCCCAGAGGTGGTTGAGCATGCCCTGGTGCTCGACCGTGGCGCCCTTGGGGCGGCCGGTGGTTCCCGAGGTGAAGATGGTGTAGCGGGTTTCGCGGGAGCGGTCGGCCGTGTTCCGGGGCAGGGGCGCGGCGGGCCCCGGTGCGCCCTCGGCCGGCGGTCGCAGCGTGGGGGTGCCCTCGGCCGCGGCGGCCGCGGTCGCGGCACCGGCGGTGCTGCCCGCATCGCCGGCCTCGCCCGCAGTGCCGGCACCGGAGTAGTCCAGCAGCAGCGCGGCCCGGCTGCGGTTGAGCACGTCCCGGACCCGGACCTCGGGCCAGCCCGGGTCGATGGGCAGGTAGGAGGCGCCCAGGCTCTCCAGCGCGAGGAAGACGACGGGCGTGCCGGTGCTGCGGGGGCCCACGGCGGCGACCACGTCGCCCGCGCGCACGCCCCGGGAGAGCAGGGCGTCCCGCATCGCGGCGACCCGCTCCAGCAACTCCCTGTAGGTCAGCGTCCGTTCGCCCTCGCTGACGGCGGGACGGTCAGGGGCCTGCTCGGCGTGCCGGATGACGTACTCCAGCACGCCCGTCCGCGTGTCGGCGTCCCGGGCCTTGCGCAGGGCCAGGGCGTTCGCCCGGGTCACCGTGCCGGGGGCCAGGGGGAGTTCGGCGCGTACGCGTACCGCACGCCCGGCGTCCTGCTGCGTGTCCTGCGACGTCGTCATCGGGTCACCGCCTCCGTGCCCGGGCTGCCGTGGCGCTCCAGGTCGTGGAAGAACCCGTCGACCACGGAGAGCCCGCCCAGTTCCCGGGCCCGGGTGAAGACGTGCTCGCCGACCGCGAGGTCGAGCACGCCCAGGCCGAAGGGCGAGAAGACCACGGTGCGGTCGTCGGGGACGGCCGTCCTGCCGGTGAGGACGTCGTACAGCGTGCCGTCCAGGAAGTCCCGGCCGCCGGTCAGTTGCTCGGCGAGGTGGACCGAGGTGTTCGCCTTCAGGACGTGCTCGACGTCGTCGACGATGTTGACGCTGTCGAGGACGACGTCGGTGCCGAGATCCCGCAGGGACACGTGCAGCACCAGCGGGTGGTGGGCGAACCAGGCGGGGTCGAGGAGGTGCGGCGCGGCCGCCGTGGTGGCGCAGACGACCACGTCGGAGGAGCGGACGAGTTCCTCGGCGGAATCGTGGACCCGTACGGCCGCGGTGCCGGTGCTGGTGCTGGTGCTGTTGCCCAGATAATCCGCGAAACTGCGGGCGTAATCCGCCGAAAGGTCGTGGACGCCGAATTCTTCGGGGGCCAGGTCGAGTGCGGACAGGTATGTGTGCAGATAGCGGGCGATGAGCCCGGTGCCGAGATATCCCACGCGGCGTGCGGGTCGCCCGCCGATAAGGGCCCGGGCCGCGACCGCGGCGGATGCGGCGGTGCGCACGGCGCTGATGATGGAGCTTTCCAGGCACGCGTACGGATACCCCGTGACCGGGTCGTTGAGAACGAGGACGGCGGAGGCCCGTGGAATGCCGCGGTCCAGGTTGGCGGGAAAGCTGGATATCCACTTGATGCCGTCGACCGGACGGTCGCCGCCGACCGATGCGGGCAGGGCGATGATGCGGGCGGTGGGCCGGTCGGGGAAACGCAGGAAGTACGAGGGCGGATTGACGGTGCGGGCCTCGCCGTGCAGGAGGTAGGCCTTTTCTACGAGTTCGGTGATTTCCCGCTGCCGGCCGTCGAGCACCCGGTGCACCGTGCGGCCCGGGACGACGGAGAATTCTGGGATTTCTGCCTGGTCGCTCAACGGTTCTCCAGGATGGGGTGGACGTCTTCGTGGCCGTAGTGATGGGTGACCCACGTGTCGTCGTAGATGGTGTCGACGTAGCGCTCCCCCAGGTCGGGGGCGATGGCGACGGCGGTGTGGGCGGGGGTGCGGTGCCGGGCGAGCCACCGGGAGGCGGCGCTGACGACCGTCCCCGAGGAGCCGCCCAGGAGCATCCCGCGCGCGGCGAGCCGGCGGCAGGTGCGGATGGTGTCGATCTCGTGGACGCGGATGACCTCGTCGACGAGGTCGCCGGTGAGTTCCGGGTCGATCAGCGGCATCGGGGTGCCGGCGCCGAGTCCGGGGATGTGCCGTGGCCCCGGGGTGCCTGCGAAGCTGACCGAGCCGACGCTGTCGACGGCGATGATGCGAACCTGAGGCCGGTGTTCGCGGAAGTAGCGGGCACAGCCCATGAGGGTGCCTCCGGTGCCCGTGCCGATGAACAGGGTGTCGAGGTCGGGGAACTGCTTGGCGAGGAAGGGGGCGGTGTTCTCGTAGTGCGCCGCCCAGTTGGCCGGGTTCTCGTACTGGTTGAGCCAGACGTAGGCGGGGTCCTCCCGGCAGCGCTTTCGCACGTGGGCCTTGCGGGCGGCCAGGTAACCGCCGGTCGCATCGGGTTCGCCGACGATGACGACCTCGGCGCCGAGGGCCCGCATGAGGTTGACCGTGGCGGGGTTGCAGTTGGGGTCGGTGACGCAGACGAAGCGCAGCCCTTTCGACGCGGCGGTCACGGCCAGGGCCACGCCGAGATTGCCGGAAGAGGACTCGATCAGAATGGAGTCGGGGCCGATGACGCCCTCGCGTTCCGCGGTGGCGACCATCCACGTGGCCGGGACGATTTTTATGGATCCGGCGAAGTTGAAACCTTCGCATTTGAGGTGGAGCGGTATGCCGAGAGTGGGCCGCAAATCGATGTAGACATCGCTCTCGAGCAGCTCGTGGGCAGCCGTGATGAAGGTCATGCGTTGCGTTCACTTCCATTCCTCTGCAGGGATCGCCGAAACAATCCACGGCAAAGCGAGTCGTGGTCCGCAGGGCATGCTGGATCAGCCCGGACCACATCATGTGTCGCATGTGCGGAAAGGGCGATGAAGGGACGCGCTGAAGGTCTCGGAAGAGAAAGGAAGGGGCTTGGCCGGCGCGGCATCGCCGGTCACCCCGGGTGTTTATCCGGCTGGTCGGGTCCGGAAAACGTTACGGACGCGGAGATCGCGCCCCGAGGAAAGTCGTGGAATCCGTTCGAAAGTCTTTCTGCACCCCCCTGCCCTGGAGCTTCTCAAAACCGTCTGTTCAGTCGGTAGTGAATAATCGGCCAGGTGATACTTCATAACGGCCATGATCAAGATGTCGTCCGGCGCTTCGTCCTGCGCCCGGACGAGACCGTCCCCCCGCACCGGCACGAGCAGACGCAGGTCGTCGTCCCGCACACCGGCGTCCTGGCCGTGATCACGGCACTGGGAACCTGGGTCGTCGCCGCCCCGGACCGGGCCGTCGTCATCCCGCCGGGGCTCGAGCACTCGCACCGCGCGCACACCCGGAGCCTGGTGTCGACGATCATGCTGGCCTACCCGCCGATGCGGGCCCGGACCGGCGGCCGCCCCATGGTGGTGAACCTGACCCCGCTGGCCCGGCACGTGCTGACCGCCCTGTCCGAACCGGACCGGCCGGCCCGGATGCGGTCCGCGCTGGAGAACGTGCTGCGCTACGAACTCCGCGGCGAGAAGCACCAGTCCAACGCGCTGTCGCTGCCCACGCCCCGTGACCCGCGGCTGCTGGCGCTGAGCAGTTCGCTGATCCACGCCCCCGCCGACGGCCGCAGTCTCGACGACCACGCGCGGGACCTGGGGACCAGCCAGCGCACCCTGCGCCGGCTGATCAAGGCCGAGCTGGGGATGTCCTTCCCGCAGTGGCGGACCCTCGTCCGCCTGGTCGCCTCACTGGCCCACCTGGCCGACGGCGAGTCGGTCACGAATACGGCCCACCTGTGCGGGTTCACCTCGCCGAGCGTGTTCATCGCCCGCTTCAAGGAGTTCGTCCACGTCACGCCGGGCGCCTACCGGGACCGGATGGTGGCGTCCGCAGCGGAGACCGGCCACACCCCGCCGTGAGCCGGGCCCCGGAACGGCCGGGCACCGCCCGGGCCGGGACCTGTGAAGGCCGGGAGGCTTCCGCGGCCGGCGGGCGGGGGCCGTCAACGGGCGTCCCGCCGGGCGGGAGAGGGCCCGGCCTCGGGGGCTCCGGCGGCCTGTTGCACCGGTTCCGGCGCCGAGGCCGGTCCGGTCGCCGGTTCGGGTGCCGCCGGTTCCGGTGCCGCCGGTTCCGGTGCCCCGGGCTTCTGCACGACCGGCTCGGGCAGGGTCCGGAAGAGCAGCCACGCCAGGGCGGGCATGGCGATCAGCGGGGCCAGGGCCGTCTGCAGGGAGGTGGCGTCGGCGACGCTGCCGATGACCGGGCTGACGAGACCGCCGATGCTCACGGTCAGGCCGAGGGTGATCCCGCTGGCGGTGCCGACGCGCGAGGGGAGGTAGTCCTGGCCGAGGGTGACCTGCAGGGAGAAGGGGATGTAGAGCCCGGCCGAGGTGAGGGCCACGAACAGGTAGATCACCGGGCCGGGGGCGAAGACGATGCCCGCGACGGCGGCGACGGTCATCAGGTACGACCCGCGCACGACGGTGACCCGGTCCCACCGGTTGGCCAGGTTGCCGCCCAGCACCGTGCCGACCGCACCGCCCAGGTAGAGCACGCACAGCGCCGCGGTGCCCGCCGCCGTACCGCCGCCCGTGCGCTGCTGGGTGTAGAACGAGATGAACGTGCTCAGGCCGATGAACACGATGGACCTGCAGACCACGGCCAGCGACAGCTTCACGAACGAAGCCCTGTCGTCGGCGCCCGCCGCCGTAACGGCCTTGCGGGCGCCGCTCCCTGACGTCCTGTCCAGCATGCGCACGACGAGGAGGCACAGCACGCTGCCGGCGAGGGCGGGCACCACGAACAGCGGTGTGAGCCGCAGGCCTCCGGCGGTCATGACCCCTGCGACCATCAGGGGGGCGACGGCGAAGCCGAGGTTGCCGCCGAGGGAGAACCAGCCCATCGCGGTGTGACTGCCCTTGCTGGCGACGCGCGCGACGCGCGCGGACTCGGGGTGGTACGCCGCGACGCCGACGCCGGAGACGGCCACGAACACCAGCGTCAGCGCGTAGGACCCGCCGAGGCCGCTCAGGGCGATCCCCAGCCCGCCGAGGAACGTGCTCAGGGGCAGCAGCCAGGGCATCGCCCACCGGTCGGTGAGCACGCCGAACAGCGGTTGCGCCACGGAGGACAGCAGCGACGCGGCGAGCACGATGCCCGATGCCGCGGCATACGTGTAGTCGCGCTCGGCGACGAAGAACGGCACGAGCGCGGCCACCGCGCCCTGGTAGACGTCCACACAGGCATGCCCGACCGAGAGGAGGAGGATCGCTTTGTTCCTTGGCACCTCATCATGTTCACCGCTCGGCACCGTGTCAGACTTCCGATAATCTGCCAATCGATGAAGAACATCCGCCATGAGCCGGTCGCGCCGACCCGCATGCAGTGGCTGGCGCCCGGAGCCGCCATCGACGCCCACCGCCACGACGACCACCAGATCGTCTACGCCGCGCGCGGCGTGCTGGCCATCACCACCGACGCGGGCTCCTGGATCGCCCCGGCCACCCGCGCCATCTGGGTGCCCTCCGGGACCGTCCACGCCCACCAGGCGCACGGGGGGCTCGACCTGCACCTGGTCGGCCTGCCCGCGACCGACAACCCGCTCGGCCTGGACGAGCCGACCGTACTGACCGTCGGCCCGCTGCTGCGCGAGCTGATCCTCGCCTACACCCGCTCGCCGGACGACGACAGCCCCGAACGCGGGCGCCTGCGGGCCGTCCTGCTCGACCAGTTGCGGGCCTCGCAGCAGGAGCCCGTACACCTGCCCGCCCCCACCGCCCCGCGGCTCAAGGCGCTGTGCGCGATCCTGCAGGCCGACCCGACCGACGACCGCACCCTCGCCGCGCTCGGCAAGGAGGTCGGCGCGAGCGACCGCACCCTGTCCCGGCTCTTCAAGTCCGACCTCGGCATGACCTTCCCGCAGTGGCGCACCCAACTGCGGCTCTACCACGCCCTGATCCTGCTGGCGGAGAACACCCCGGTGACCACCGTGGCCCACATGTGCGGCTGGTCGTCCGCCAGCGCCTTCATCGACGTCTTCCGCCGCGCCTTCGGCCACACCCCGGGCTCCCACCAGCCCCGTTAGCGAAGCGGCGGGCGCACCGGCACACCACCCGACCCGCTGTGACCCAGGTCACAGGTGACGGGTTAGCCCGGCATCGGGGCGCACTTCCTGGTGGCCCCGCAGCGGTCTCCCTAGCCTTTTCGAGCCAGAGGACTTCGGCTCGGATCCCACTCCCCGGACGGTGGTTGTGGCTGGGTACAGACGAAATTTCATCACCGACTACGACGGTCTCGCCGGCCAGTGGTGGGATCCGCGCGGGGCGCTCGCACCGCTGGGCTGGATCGCGCGGGCCCGCGCCGCGTTCGTCCCCGACCCCGCGGGCGCCCCCGGCCCGGCGACGGGTGACGGGAGCGAGCGGCCCCGGCTCCTGGACGTCGCCTGCGGGGGCGGCCTGTTCGGCCCGCACCTGGCAGGCAAGGGATACCGCGTGTTCGGCGTGGACCTGTCCGCCATGGCGCTCCGGGAGGCGCGGCAGCACGGCTACGACGTAGTGCTCCGGGCCGACATCACCCGACTCCCCTTCACCGACGCGTCGTTCGACGTCGTCACGGCCGGGCAGTGCCTGGAGCACGTTCCGGAGCCCTTCGTCGTGGTGTCGGAGCTGTGCCGGGTCCTGCGCCCCGGCGGCACGCTGATCGTCGACACCATCCCCGACACCGGCCTGGCCCGGCTGGTCGCCATCACCCTCGCCGAGAACCTCCCGCTCCCGGGCAGGCCCCCGCGCGGCACCCACGACCACCGCCTCTTCGTCAACCGGGAGCGGCTGGTCGGGGTCGCGCGGGCGCACGGCGTGGAGCTCCGGCTGCTGGGACTCCGCCCGCACCTGCGCGACCTGGCCCGTTACCTCGTCAGACGACGCGAGGAGGTTCGCATGATCCCGACCGAGTCCACCGACGTCCTCTACCTGGGCGTGGGGACGAAACGATGACCGCCCAGGTGACCGCGCATCAGCGGCCCGCCCCGAGCGGCGTGCGGACCTGGGTGGCCGGCGCCCGGCTCAAGACGCTCCCCGTGACCCTGGCGCCGATCGCGGTGGGAACGGGAATCGCGCACTCGCTCGGCCAGGTCCTGTGGTGGCGCACCGTCCTGACCCTGCTGTTCATGCTGGGCTTCGTCATCGGCACGAACTACTTCAACGACTACAGCGACGGCATCCGGGGCACCGACGACGAACGGCTGGGGCCCTCCCGGCTGGTCGGCTCCGGGCGGGCGACTCCCCGGCAGGTCCTGCGCGCCGGAGTGCTGCTGTACGCCGTCGCGATCGTGACCGGCGCGGTCATGGCCGTGACGGTCTCCTGGTGGATCATCCCGCTCACCGCGTACTGCGGACTCGCCGGCTGGTTCTACACCGGCGGCCCCCGGCCCTACGGCTACCGGGCGCTCGGCGACCTCAGCATCTTCGTCTTCCACGGCGTCGTCATGGTGTCCGCCACGACCGGCATCCAGCTGGGCCACGTGCCCCCGCTCGCCCTCGGGGCGTCCGTCCCCATGGGTCTGCTCTCCTGCGCGCTGCTGACGACGAACAACCTGCGCGACATCCGGACCGACGCCGCCGCGGGGAAGATCACCGTCGCCGTGCTGCTGGGCGAGAAGCGGACCCGCGCGTACTACGTGCTGTGCGTCGCCGCCGCCTTCGCGTCCGCGCTCCTCCTGGCCGGCGCCCGCCCCTGGGCCGCGCTCGTGATCGCCGCCGTCCCCTCCGCCGTCTTCCCGCTGCGCCGGGTGCTGAGCGGGGCGCAAGGGAGGGACCTGATACCGGCGCTGGAGCACACGTGCCTGCTGCTGCTCGCGTTCGGGGCCGTACTGGCGATCGGCCTGTCCCTGTGACCGGCGGCCGGAAGGGCGCCCCGGTGGCCCCTGACCACGAAGTGCTGGTGATCGGCGCCGGATTCGCCGGCATCGGCGCGGCGATCGGCCTGCGCCGGGCCGGCATCGAGGACTTCGCCGTCGTCGACGAGCAGGACGACGCCGGCGGCTCCTGGAACGCCAACACCTATCCCGGCATCGCCGTGGACATCACCGCCTTCTCCTACTCCTTCGCCTTCGAGCCCTTCCCGTCGTGGTCCCGGGCCTTCCCTCCCGGAGCGGAACTGAAGGCGTACGCGGACCACTGCGTCGACAAGTACGGCCTCCGGCCCCGTATGCGCTTCGGCGCAAGGGTGGTACGGGCCGTCTACGACGATGCGGAGCACCTGTGGGAGGTGTTCCTGCAGGACGGCACGTCGGTCACGGCGCGGTTCGTCATCTGCGCCACGGGCTGGCTCACCGAGCCGAAGGCGCCCGCCATCGAGGGGCTGGACCGGTTCAAGGGCGACGTCGTCCACACGGCGACGTGGGACCACTCCCTGGAACTGGACGGCCGGAGCGTGGGGCTGATCGGCACGGGCGCCTCGGCGATCCAGCTGATCCCGGAGATCGCGCCCCGGGTGGAGCACCTCCACGTCTACCAGCGCACCCCCGTCTGGGTCTTCCCCAAGCCGGACTTCACGCTCCCCGCCGCGGTCCGCCGGTTGTTCCGGGCGGCTCCGTGGACGCAGCGGGCGATCCGGCTGGTCACCGACACCGCGACCGAGGTCGGCTTCGTCATCGCCATGATCCACTACCGCCGCTTCCCCTTCCTGGTGAAGGCCGGCGAGGCGGCGTCCCGGCTCTACCTGCGCCGCCAGGTCAACGGCGACCGCGAGCTGATGGACAAACTCCTTCCCGCGTACCGGCTCGGCTGCAAGCGGCCGTCGTTCGGCAAGGGCTACTGGCGCGCCTTCACCCGCGACAACGTCCGGCTCGTCACCGAGCCCATCGAGGAGATCACCGGGACCGGCATCCGCACGGCGGACGGCGAGGAGCAGCGGTTCGACGTCCTGGTGCTGGCCACCGGGTTCCGGACCCTGGAGAACCTGCCGCCCTTCCCCACGCACGGCACGGGCGGCCGCGAGCTCAGGGAGTTCTGGCGCACCGAGCGCTTCCAGTCCTACGAGGGCACGTCGGTCAAGGGGTTCCCGAACCTGTGGTTCATCGTCGGGCCGTACTCCTTCACCGGCGGATCGTGGTTCGGGATGATCGACTACCAGGTCACCCACGCGCTGCGGGTGATCGGGGAGGCCCGGCGGCGGCGCGCCACGGAAGCGGTCGTCCGCCCCGAGAAGCACGACGAATCCTTCCGCAGGACGCTGCGGCGGCAGCCGGACACGGTCTTCCTGCACGAGAGCTGCCGGCGTTCGAACAGCTACTACTTCGACGAGCGCGGGGACGCACCGGCGGTCCGTCCAGCCAGCACCTACGAGGCCGCTTGGCGGGCCAGGCACTTCGACCTCGACGACTACCGCTACGACTACCGCTACGACCGACCTGGAGGCCGGCGTGATGAGACTCGGTGAAGTGCGGGGCAGGGACCGCACGCTGTGCGTCTTCTACGCCCTGTTCGCCCTCGTCGGCCTCGTCGCCATGGGAGCGCTGGCCGTCGCCTTCGTACGGCGGACCATGGACGACGGGGCCGACGGCCCGGCCGGCGTCATCCGGAACTTCCTCCACGACGCACTGACGAACCTGGCGTCCCAGTTCATCTACGCGGACCTGGTGCTGATCTGGCTGGGACTGGCGGCCTTCATGATCGTCGAGTCGCGGCGGCTGGGGATCCGGTACGTGTGGGCGTACATCGTCGGCGCCCCGGCACTGGCGCTGTGCGTGAGCTTCGCGGTCTTCATGTACGTCCGCCAGCTGAAGATCGCGGCTGCGGGCGAGGAGCGGCGGCCCGCCGCCGGGGCTGCGGCCCGCGGGGTGATGAGCGGGGCGGGGCGCTGACCCCGGAGCCCGTGGGCAGCGGCGGCGGGACCGGTCGGAGCGGGGAGCGGGGGCCGCCGCCGAGGAACGGGAGGCCGACCCCGAAGCCCGGTGGGCGGCGGCCGCGCGACCTGCAGGACCGGCGCCCGCCGCCGGGGAGCAGGGGGGCGCCGGGAGCGGGAGCCGTTCCCGGCGCGCGGGGCGCCGGGTCCCCCTGCCGGCTCGCCGCCCGTACACCGTCGGGCGACCATGGGACGTACGGGACGGGTCCGGAGAGCAGGTCCGGAGAGCAGGTCCGGAGACCGGGTCAGGAGACCGGTCCCGGGGAGGCACCCGTAGCACCCGTGGCGCACACGCGAACGACCGACGTACTGATCGCGGGCGCCGGCCCCGTCGGGCTGAGCGCGGCCGCCGGACTCCGCAGCCGCGGAGCGGGCTGCCGGCTCGTCGACCGGCTGCCGGCCCGCCTCCCGTACGCCAAGGCGGTCGGCATCCAGCCGCGCACCCTGGAGGTCTGGGACCGGATGGGCCTGGCCCGCACCGTCCTGGAGGCCGCCGCCCCGCTGCGCGGTCAGCTGACCTTCGTGAACGGCCGGGAACGGACGCGCATCGACCTCACGCTCCCGCCCGAGGTGCCGTACGGATTCGCCGCGCTGCCGCAGTACGAGACCGAGCGGATCCTGGAGGAGTACGTCGCGGGCCTGGGGACGGCGATCGAACGCGGATCGTCGACCGCTACGGCGGCGGCCGGGTCTTCGTCGCGGGCGACGCCGCCCACATCCACCCGCCCACCGGCGCCCAGGGCATGAACACCGGCATCCAGGACGCCTGCAACCTGACCTGGAAGCTCGCCCTCGTCCTCCGCGGCGAGGCGGGCCCCGGCCTGCTCGCGGGCTACGACGCCGAGCGCCGCCCGGTCGGCGAAGAGGTCGTCGGCCGGACCGTCCGCCACGCCACCCACGGCATCGAGAAGGACCCGGACGACCCGCGGACCGTGATCCTCCGCGAGGCCCAGCTGCTCGTCGGCTACCGGGGCGGCCCGCTCGCCGGCAGCCCCCACGGCCCGGCCGACGCGCCCCGGCCCGGCGACCGGGCCCCGGACTGCCCCGGCCTGAGCTCCCCCGTCGCCGCCTACCCGCTGCGCCTGCTCGACGTCCTGCGCGGCCGCACGGGGCACGTGCTGCTGCTGTACGCGGCGGGGGTCGCGGACCTGGCGGGGGCGGCCGAGGCAGCCGTCGTGCCCGACGGAAGCGACCTGCAGACCGTCGCCGTCCTGGCCCGCGAAGCCCCGGCGACCGCCCCCGGCGCCCTGACCGTGCCGGTCTACCGCGACGCCGCGGGAGAATTCGCGCGCCTCTACCGCCCCGACGGCCCCACCGGCTTCCTCGTCCGCCCGGACGGCCACCTCGGCGCCCGCTTCCCCCTCACCGGCACCGCGTCGGCCCTGTCCGGCTACCGCACGGCCCTGTCCGCTCCGCCGGCCTGAGGCAGGCGGAGCGGATACCCCAGGTGGGGGTAGATTCATCCCATAAGGCCCCGTATATCCATATTGGCTGGATATGCTGTGCATCATGGTCAAGCCTGGACAGCTGCGACTCCGTAGTCCCCACGGCCCGGGGCCCCTCGTCCTGCTGTCCCCGGTGATCCTGACCGTGGTCATCGCCGGCCTGGCGTACTCCACGCCCCCGGACATGGCCTTCAGCCGCATCCTGCCCGCGGCCCCCGCCCTCGCGGCCGCCATGTGGCCCGTGCTGCCCACCGTGCTGCTGGGGACGGTCTGCTTCCTGCTCATGATCGGCCTCAGCCTCGTGTTCCCCGGCCTGGGCGCGTGGTACACGGTGGCGGGCATCGTCGCGGTCACCGTGGCCGCCGCCTACGGCAGCCACGTCCGGCTCCAGCGGGAGCAGGCCCTCTTCCAGGTCCGGCTCGTCGCCGACGCGGCGCAGAAGGTGGTCCTGAGCCCGATGCCGCGCCGCTTCGGGAGCGTCGAGATCGAGGCGCTCTACCTCGCCGCCGCCGCGGAGGCCCGCATCGGCGGCGACTTCTACGAGGCGGTCACCACGCAGTACGGGGTCCGGCTGCTCATCGGCGACGTACGGGGCAAGGGCCTGGCGGCGGTGGGAACGGCCGCGGCGGTGGTCAACTCCTTCCGGGAGGCCGCCCACGACGAGCCCGACCTGGGCGGCGTCGCACGCCGCCTGGAGGCCAGCAGCACCCGCTACAACGCCTCGTTTCCCCCCGACGACCTGATGGAACGCTTCACCACCGCAGTCCTCGTCGAGATCCCGTACGGGGAGGGCCGCGTCAGGATCCTCAACTGCGGGCACCCCCCGCCGCTGCTCCTGAGCCGCGAGGGCGTGCGCGTCCTGAACCCCTCCGCACCCTCACCGCTGCTCAACCTCGCGGACCTGATCGGCGATTGCTACAGCATCGACACCTTCGACTTCACCACGGACGACCAGCTGCTCCTCTACACCGACGGCGTCACCGAGGCCCGCGACCGCAGCGGCAGCTTCTTCCCCCTGGCGGACTGGATGAGCCACCAGCCCTCGACCCAGCCCCGCGAACTGCTGGACGACCTCCACCGCGACCTCCTCCGCTTCAGCAACGGAGGCCTGGACGACGACATCGCCGCCCTGGCCGTGTGCTTGCGCGCCGGCCGGCCCTGATCCACGACAAAGCCCGCTGAGCTGGAATTTCTTCCTGCTCAGCGGGCTGTTGCACCGTGTCGGGACGGCGGGATTTGAACCCACGACCCCTTGACCCCCAGTCAAGTGCGCTACCAAACTGCGCCACGTCCCGGTGCTTGCCCGGCCCGGGCTCTCGCCCTTGCCGACCGCGCACGAGAACAATACCGCACTTCACGGGGTGATCGCGCACGGCTTCCATGGGGCGATCGGCGTGGAATGCACCTTTTGTGCGGCTTGGCGGGCGCCGTCGTCCCCTTCCGCCCCGCGCGGTGTTGACCACCCTCCCGCCCCCCGTGGGAGCATCGGGCTCCCGACGCCGCTCGCGCTGCGCTGCAACTCCCCCGGCTCAGGAGGACAGTTGGCCACCTCGGACGTTCCGGCTCCTCGTTCGCCCCTCCCCTCCCCCTCTTCCCCCTCCGCCCTCTCCCGGCGCAGGTTCCTGCAGGCCGCGGCCGGTACCGCGGCGGTGGCCGGGGTTGCGGGTGCGCTGCCGGCGGCGGTGGCCGCGGCGGTGCCCGCCGGGGGCGGGGGCGGGGTGCTGTCCTTCACGGCCGCCACCAACGGGGCGGCGAGCCTCTCCCCCGCCGGGGACCGGCTGGTCGCCGAGGTGCAGAACGTGCTGTGGTCCCTGCCCCGCAAGGGCGGGGAGGCCGTCGCGATCACCCCGGCCGATCTGGAGCCGACCCGGCCCGTGCACTCGCCCGACGGCCGGCAGCTGGCCGTCTGCGCCTACCGGGGCGGCGGCTTCCACATCTGGACGCTGCGGCCCGACGGCAGCGGGCTGCGGCAGCTCACGGACGGGCCGTGGGACGACCGCGGGCCCGCCTGGTCGCCCGACGGCACGCGGATCGCCTTCGCCTCCGAGCGGGGCGGCGACCCGGTGGCGGGCAGCCCGTACCGGGTGTGGGTGGTGGACGTGCGGAGCGGTGCGCTCACGCAGGTCACCGGGGTGGGCGGGCAGGAGGGGCCGCTGCAGGACGGCGCGTGGGAGGACTTCGACCCCGTGTGGTCGCCGGACGGCTCGCGGCTGCTGTTCATCCGCGCCCGCGTCGCCGGGACCGCGCTGGAGGCCCGCACGATCGCGTCCGTCCCCGCCGACGGGCAGGGGCCGGTGCGGGCCGAGCACACCGAGACCGAGGCCGCGCAGGTCATGACCCCGGCCGTCGCGCCGGACGGGCGCCTGGCCTACCTGCGGACGACCGCCGCGCCCAAGGCCGGCTGCACCCTGGTCGTCGACGGTGCGCCCGTCCCGGTCGACGGGGACGTCGAGCCCGTCCCGCCCCGCTGGGTCTCGGCCGACGAGCTGCTCCTGACCGTCGGCGGCACGTTCCGGGTCGTCCGCCCGAAGGCGCCGCGGGACGCCCGCGTCATCCCCTTCCTCGGCCGCCTGCCCGTCGCCCGGCCGCGCTACCGCACCAAGCGGTACGACCTCGACGGCGGCGGCGTGCACGGCGTCCGCTCCCTGCACCTCCCGGCCCTCTCGCCCGACGCCCGCCAGGTCGCCTTCGCCGCGCTCAATGCGCTCTGGGTCGCCGACGTCGCGGGCGGGCGGCCGCCGCGCCGGGTCGTGAAGTCCGATCCCACGCGCTACGTCTTCGGGCCCGTCTGGTCGCCCGACGGCCGGTCCCTGGTCTATGCCGACGACCGCGGCGGCCTGCTCGCCGCGCGCCGTCACGATCTCGCCTCCGGCGAGGAGACCGAGCTGGCCGGGGGCGGCCGCGCCTACCCCGTCCTGTCCCCCGACGGCCGGCGGCTGGCCGCCCTGGACCTGACCGGCGGGCTCGTGGTGCGCGACCTCGCCGCCGGCACGGACCGGGTGCTCGCCTCCCCCCTGGGCGGCGGCGGGCTGCCGGGCAGACCGAGCTGGTCCCCGGACGGGCGGTACATCGCCCTGTGCGACCGCAACCGGCTGAACCAGCGGTTCCGTGAGGGGTACAACCTCATCCGGGTCGTCGACACGACGGACGGCAGCGCCCGCCTGCACGCGCTCGCCCCGCACGCCTCGATCGCCGACCGCTACGACTGCGGGCCCGTCTGGTCGCCCGACGGCCGCCACATGGCGGTGATCTCCGAGTCCGCCCTGTGGCTGCTGCCGGTGCGGCCCGACGGCACCCCGGACGGCGAGCCGCGCCGGCTCACGGACGGCGCCGCCGATCACCCCTCCTGGTCCGCGGACTCCCGGAAGATCCTCTACCTGGCCGCCGACGGCCGGCTGCGCCTCCTCGACGTCCACGACGCGTCCACCCGTACGCTCCGCATCCCCCTCGACTACCGGCGCCCGGTCCCCGCCGACACGGTCGTGCACGCCGGCAGGTTCTGGGACGGCACCGGGGAGACCGTCCGCGAGGACGTCGACCTGGTGGTCCGCGGCGGGCGGATCGACGCCGTCGAGCCCCACCGGGTGCGGCGCGCGGCCGTCCGCACCGTCGACGCCTCCTCCGGCACGGTGATCCCCGGCCTGTGGGACGCCCACACCCACCCGTACCAGAACACGTACGGCGGCCGGCAGACGGCGCTGCAGCTGGCCTACGGGATCACCACCGCGGTCTCGTTCGGCGGCGGCGCCTACGAGCAGGCCCGCATCCGCGAGGCCGTGGCGGCGGGCGAGCTGGCCGGGCCGCGGATGCTGACGACCGGAGAGCTGCTCGACGGCTCGCGCGTCGCGTACAGCATGGGCCGGGCGCACCGCACCCGCGAAGGGCTGCACCGGTCGCTGTCCCGCGCCGCGGCCCTCGACTGGGACTTCGTCAAGACCTACGTCCGCGCGCCCGGCTGGGTGATGGAGGAAGCGTCCCGCTTCGCGCACGAGCGGCTCGGGGTCCGCGCCGGCAGCCACCTCCTCTCGCCGGGCGTCCAGCTCGGCCAGGACCTGACGACCCATCTGCAGGCCACGCAGCGGCTGGAGTTCGGGCACGCGACGAGCGCGTCGGGGCGCGCCTACCAGGACGTGGAGGAGATCTACACGCGCGGGGACTTCCACCTCGTCGCCACGATCTTCACCTCGGTGCCGCTGCTGGGCGAGAACCCGGCCCTGGCGCAGGACCCGCGGGTGACGAAGCTGATGCCGCCGTGGGACGTGGAGGTCGTCCGCCGGACCGCGGCCGCCCGGCCGACCGCCGACCAGCTGGCCACCCTCGAGCGCGAGATCGGCGTCTACCGGCGGGTGCTGGCGGGCGGCGGCGCCGTGGCCCTGGGGACGGACGCCCCGCTGGTGCCCGTGGGTCTCGCCCTGCACATGGGGCTGCGCGCGCTGCACCGCTACGGGCTGTCCGCGGCACAGGCGCTGCGGACGGCGACCGTGCTGCCCGCCCGGGTCTTCGGCGCGGACCGGGACCTGGGCACGCTGGAGCCCGGCAAGCTCGCGGACGTGACGGTGGTGGACGGCGACCCGTTCACGGACTTCGACGCGCTGGTGCGGACGGCTTCGGTGCTGCGCGGCGGGGTTCCCTACGAGCAGGCGCGGCTCGTCGAGGCGTACGGCGCGTCCGGCGTTCCTGCGGCGCCGCCCGGGGTGCGGGCCGCCGCCGACGCGTGGCTGGAGGTGTCGCGGCAGCTCCGGCGCGACTCCTGCTGCGACGTGGAGCTGCACTTCTGAGAGCGCGGTACCCCGCACGGCCGCGCAGACCCGTGGGTCCGGGCCGGTCCGGGCACCGCCGACCACGTCGTGGGGGTTACGCAGCGCTGCGGCGGAGGTGTGGCTGCAGCGCCGGCCCTTTCTTCCCGCCGCAGCGGCGCGCAACCACCGGCGACGCATCCGGCGGTGCCGAGCCGGGCCGGGCCCACCCGCCGCTCAGGCCCGCAGGGACACCTTCGGCCTCGCGGTGCCGGACGCCGCCGTCTCCGCGGCCGCCGCCACCGGACGCACCGCCACCGCCCGCCACCAGGGGTCGTCCGGCAGCCCGTTCACCGGTTCGAACGGCTGCCCGGGGCGCGGGGTCGCGATCCGGGCGCCGTGGCGGGCGGCCGCGGCCACGGAGTCCTCGGCGGGCTCCTCCCAGGGGTGCGGGGCGAGGTTGAAGGTGCCCCAGTGGATGGGGAGCATCACTCCGCGGGCGGCGTCGCCCTGCAGGTCGACGTGGGCCTGCATGCCTTCGTCCGGCGTCATGTGGATGTCCGGCCAGAACTCGGAGTAGGCCCCGATCTGGATCATGGTGGCGTCGAACGGGCCGTACTGCGCGCCGATGTCCGCGAAGCCGGGGAAGTATCCGGTGTCGCCGCTGTGGAAGATCCGGTGTTCGGAGCCGGCCACGACCCAGGAGGCCCACAGGGTGTGCTGGGTGTTGCGCAGCGCCCTGCCGCAGAAGTGCCGGGCGGGGGTGGCGGTGAAGGAGAGGCCGGCGACGCGGGCCGTCTCGTGCCAGTCGAGCTCGGTGATCCGCCCGGTCGGCACTCCCCAGTGTTCGAGGTGGGCGCCGACGCCCAGCGGTACGACGAAGTGCGCGCCGGTGCCGCGGGCCAGCGCCCGTACGGTCGCCATGTCCAGGTGGTCGTAGTGGTCGTGGGAGATGACCACGGCGTCCACCGGCCCGGTCTCTCTCAGCGGCACCGGCACCGGGTGCAGGCGCTTGGGGCCCGCGAAGGCGAAGGGGGAGCAGCGCTCCGACCAGACGGGGTCGAAGAGCACGCGGGCGCCGTCGATCTCGGCCAGGACGCTGGAGTGGCCCATCCAGGTCAGACGCAGCCCGGAGGCGGCGGGGACGGCGAGGTCGGCCACGGTGGTGGGGTGGACCGGCACGGTGCCGCCGGGTGCCCGGCGGGCCCGCTGCTCCGCGCGGAAGTACGTGGGCAGGAACTTCAGCAGGGCGGCCGAGGGGGTGCGCTCGGCGCCGACGGGGTTGGTGAACACGCCGTCGGCGAAGTTCGGTGACCGCCGGATGCGCGCCATCCGCTCCCCGGACGGGTCCGCGCCGAATGCGGCCGGGCGCAGGGCGTCGAGCGGTGAGCTTGTCGGGCGGGAGCCGGTCACGGCACCTCCAGGGCGAATGCGGCCAGGTCATGCCATTATCCGCCCCCACCCGGCGGGCTCGCGGCGGCCCCTGCGCGACGGTCCGGCTGCCTTTTCCCGAGGTACCGGTGAACGTCCGGCTGCTCGCGCCTCCGGGCTCACCCCCGTGATATGAGCCCGGACGCGCGGCCGGCGCAGTGCCGGGGATCCACTGTGCAGGGTCGCGCGCGCAGATGCACGTGAATTTTCCCGTGCAGCAACGCCACCGGCCTTCTGTGCAGGGCTTCTTCCGGAGAGCCCACGAAATCCCCGCACGGTCTTCTCAGAGCCCACTCACACGGAGGGTGAGGTTCAGTCGGCCGGTGAGGCCGAGCGCGGCGGGGGCGGTGCCGGGACGGGTGCGCGGCACCCCGTGGTAGGCAAGGCGCGAGGGGCCGCCGAAGACGAAGAGGTCGCCGCTGCGCAGCTCGACGTCGGTCCAGGGGCGGCCCCGGCCGCCGGGGGTGCCGAAGCGGAAGACGCAGCTGTCGCCGAGGCTCAGGGAGACGACCGGGGCCGCCGACTTCTCGTCCGCGTCCTGGTGCATGCCCATCTTCGCGTGGCCGTCGTAGAAGTTGACCAGGGCGATGTCGTACGCGGCGGGCTCCGGCTCCGTGCCGTAGGCGTCGGCGACGGCCTGCACGGCCATCCGGCCCAGCCAGGCGGGGAAGGGCTTGACCGGCGCACCGTCCCCGTCCACGACGGTGCGGGCGTAACCGTAGGGGTACCAGTGCCAGCCCAGGCAGACGGTGCGCACGGACATCTGCCCGCCGGTCGGCATGCGGACGGTCCGCAGGCCGGCCGGGGGCCGCGCCCACGTCCGGCAGGCGGCGAGCAGGCGCTGCTGGGCCGCGAGGTCCAGCCGGCCGGGGACGTGGACCGCTCCCGGGGCGACCTCGGCCCGGGGCCGGGGGAAGAGCTCGTCGTCCATGCCGCCCAGCCTAGGACGGCTCCCCCGGGCCCCCGCCGGACGGTGTGACGGCCGTCTCACCGCTACGGCGGCGCGGGATGTCACGGATCCGCGGGTCCCGTCCGTCGTACGGGCAGAGGCAAGCACACACCGTCCCGATGGAGGACCCGCCATGGCCAGGATCTCGCTCACCCCGGACCGCACCCCCCTGATCCGGCTCGTGCAGTGGTACAGCAAGCGCACGTACGGCAAGGTGCTGGAGCCGCTCATGGCCGCCGCCCACAACCGGCGCGTGCTGCTCACGACGGCCCGCTTCGAGATGTCGCTGGCCCGCTGGAACAAGCTGGACCCGCAGCTGAAGGCGCTGGCCGAGATGGCGTCGGCGGCGGCGATCGGCTGCTCGTGGTGCATGGACTTCGGCTACTGGGTCAACCGCGGGCACGGGATGCCGCAGGAGAAGCTGCGCGACATCCCGGTGTGGCGGGACAGCGACCTGTACACCCCGCTGGAGCGGGACGTGCTGGAGTACGCCGAGGCGATGACGGCCACCCCGCCGGCCGTCGAGGACGACCTGGCGGAGCGGCTGCGGCTGCGCCTGGGCGACGCCGCGTTCGTCGAGCTGACCGCGATGATCGCGGTGGAGAACCTCCGCTCGCGCACGAACGCGGCGCTCGGCCTGCACAGCCAGGGCTTCAAGGACACCTGCGACGTCCCGGCCCGCCCGCAGGCGGAGACGGCCCCGGCGGCGGGCTAGCCCTTGCGGCCCACTCCCCCGTAGAAGATCGTGTCGTTGAGCTCCGCCGGGCCCGGGACCGGCCCGTCCGGCCGCCACAGCGGCACCCGGACCAGGCCCGGGTCCAGGAGCTCGAAGTCCCCGAAGAGCGGCTCGACGGCGGCGCGGTCGCGCAGGTTGAGACCGGCGGTGGCGTTCTTGTACGTGCCGACGACGCGGTCGCGGGCCTTGACGTCGGTGTAGCCGTCCGCGTACCCCTCGTACGGCTCGGCCGTGGCGTGGGAGAGCACGAGGTGGCTGCCGGCGGGGAGTGCGTCGGCGAAGGCCGCGACGATGCCAGCGGGGTCCTCCTCGTCGGTGACGAAGTGGAGGACGGCCACGAGCAGCAGGGCCACCGGCTCGCCGAAGTCGATCAGCTCGCGCACCTCGGGGCGGGCCAGGACCGCCTCCGGGTCGCGCACGTCGCCGAGGACGAAGCCGGCCTGCCCGGTGCCGGTGAGCTTGGCGCCCGCGTGAGTGGCGACGATCGGGTCGTTGTCGACGTAGGCCACCCGGACGTCCGGCGCGATCTCCCGGGCCACCTCGTGGGTGTTGGGCGAGGTGGGGATGCCCGTGCCGACGTCGATGATCTGGCGGACGCCGCCGCGGACGACCTCCCGCACGGCGCGCTGCAGGAACGCCCGGTTGGCCCGGGCGGAGAGCCGGACCTGCGGGTGCGCCTGGATGACGTGCTCGGCGGCCTGCCGGTCGACCTCGTAGTTGTCCCAGCCGCCGAGGTAGTAGTCGTACATCCGCGCCGGGTGCGGCCGGCTGGTGTCGATGTCCTCGGCCGCGAAGCCCTGCTGGCTCATGCGGTGCTCCGTTCGGTTGGTTGCGCGGTAGGGGGTGACGCCGCGGCGCACGGGCGGCCCGGGCCGCCCGGCGGTGCCGTGCACGTGCCCTGCGGGGTCATTCGCAGGCGGCGCCGGAGCCGGCGAGCAGGAAGTCCGCCGCGCCCGCCTTGGCCCCGTTGATGAAGCTCTCCATCTCGTGACGCGTGTAGATCAGCGCGGGGCCCCCGGGGTCGGTGGACTGGCGCAGGGCGATCCGGCCGTCGCCCAGCCGCAGCGCCTCGACGCACGAGCCCCCGTTGCCGCCGCTCCACGGCTTGCTCCACCCCTCGGTGCCGAGGTCGGTGGCGGGCATGCCGTTGTAGATGCGATCCATGGTTCAGATCTCCTTACGAATCCCACCCAGGATTGCCTCGGTGGTGTGTGCCGGCGCGGCCTGCGCGCACATGCGGTCCAGCGCCTCCAGGAAGGCCGAGACGTCGTCGCGCTGGTCGAAGTACGAGGCGCCGACGAGGTTTTCGGCGTAGGCGATGTCCGGCAGCTCCGGGAGCGGGAACCGGAAGATGTGGAACGGTCCGTACATCGCCGGGTGCGGCCCGGCGGCGAACGGCATGATCTGCAGCCGTACGTTGGGCATGGCGGTGGCCTCGGCGAGGCGGGCGACCTGCTCGCGCATGATGTCCGGCCCGCCGATGGGCCGGCGGAGCACCGTCTCGTCGATCACCACCCACAGCAGCGGCGCGCCCTCGCGGGTCAGCAGCGACTGGCGCTCCCGGCGGACGGCGACCGCCCGCTCGACGTCCGCCTCCGGGGCGTGCGGCATGCCGGCGCGGAGCACGGCGCGTGCGTAGCGCTCGGTCTGCAGCAGGCCCGGGACGTAGTGCGGTTCGTAGGCCCGGATGAGGTTGGCCTCGCCCTCCAGGCTGACGAACGCGCTGAACCACTCGGGCAGGACGTCCCGGAAGCGGTGCCACCAGCCGGGGCGGTTGGCCTCGCGGGCGAGGGCGAGGAAGCCCTCCACCTCCTCGGCGTCGCTCACGCCGTAGACGCGCAGGAGCTTCTCCACGTAGGGGAGCTTCAGGCCGACTTCGGCCTTCTCCATCCTGCGGACGGTGGCGTGGGTGACGTCGAGGGCGCGGCCCGCCTGCTCGTAGGAGAGACCGGCCTTCTCCCTCAGGTCGTGCAGCCGTTTGCCGAGCACGACCCGCAGGACGGTCGGTGCGCCCGCCGGACGCGCTTCCGCCACTGTTCTCCCCCTCCATGCCCACCGGTTGTCATATGCCCGCAGTCTGTCACGCACCCCCCGGAGCCGACAGACTGATCTGACGATTCTGCAATTTACAGATTGAACCTTGCCACACATGAGCCGTATCGCACATAGTTACGGCGTGGTCCCCTCCCATGACGCACCTTCGCTCGGGCGCTTCGGCTGTTCCATGGCCGTACGTCTGCAGGACGCCTTCCACTTCCCGGCTCGTGGCGCCTCGGTGGCCGCCGCGCGAAAACGGGTCCTCGCACAACTGCGGGAGTGGGGCATCGACGAAGTGGCGTGCGACGACGCCCAGTTGGTGGTGTCGGAGCTCTTCACCAACGCGGTCCGGCACACGGACAGCGCGAACGTCAGCTGTCAGCTGAGGGTGCTCGGTGCGCACCTGCGCATAGAGGTGGGCGACCAGGGCCGCACCCCGACGGAGCCACGGGCCCGGTGCAGCGGGACGGACGAGGAGAGCGGCCGGGGCCTGCTGCTCGTGGGCGCGCTGTCGCAGGCATGGGGGGTCCGGCCCGACGACAGCGGCCGGGGCCGTGTCGTCTGGGCCGACCTCGCCGCCGGGCGGCTCTCCCCCTGAAAGGCATCCCGGCGGCCTGAAGGCACCGCAAAAGGCACTGCAAAAGCGCTACAGCGGCAGGAGATCCGGCCGCTTGGGCTCCACGTGGTCCCCCGAGGACTCGCCGCGCAGCCGGCGGCCGATCCACGGCACCAGGTGCTCGCGCGCCCAGTGGATGTTGTCGCGCCGCACCTCGGCGGGCGAGCGGTGGTCCTCGTCCGGCCAGGCCTGGTCCGGGTCGGCCGGCACCTCCAGGCCGAGCACCTGGGCGGCCCGCAGGGCGACCCGCGTGTGCCCGTCGGGCGAGAGGTGGAGCCGGTCGTCGCTCCACGCCCTGCGGTCCTGCACCGAGCGCAGCGACCACAGGTCCAGGACCGGGCAGCCGTGCCGGTCCGCGATGGCCCGGACGTGGGCCGTGTACGTCGCGATCTTGCCGCGCAGGTGCCGCAGCACGGGCATCCCGCGGGTGTCGAAGCCGGTGCACAGCAGGACGGTGCCCACGGAGGAGGCCAGCTCGGCGACGGCCTTCTCGTAGCGCTCGGCCACGGCGTCCGGGTCGCTGCCCGGGCGCAGGATGTCGTTGCCGCCCGCGCAGAACGTCACGAGGTCCGGGCCGAGCTCCTTCGCCCGGGGCACCTGCTCCGCGACGATCTGGTCCAGGAGACGGCCGCGCACGGCGAGGTTGGCGTAGCGGAAGTCGTGCTCGGCGCGCTGGTCGGAGAGGAGTACGGCCAGTCGGTCGGCCCAGCCGATGAAGGTGTCGTCCGGACCCGGGTCGCCGACGCCTTCGGTGAAGCTGTCCCCGACGGCTGCGTACGACCCGATCGCGCTCTTGCTGAATGAATTCGAATCGTCTGCCACGTTGGTACATCTTTCCTCGCGAGGAGTGACCTACGCCACCGTAACCAGGGGTTGACGAGCCGTGATGTATCCCACCCCGATAAGTCCGTGTACGCGGAATACGTCGGCGCGGCTACCACAGCGGGGCGGTTGCCCGTACAACCGGTGTCGTAAGGTCGTTGAACCGCGTCGCCGGCGAGGAGCGCCGGCGGCCCAGCCCTGGGAGCGCCCGTGACGCAGACGCCGCATATGCCGTCCACCGAGCCCGAGCTGGCGGGGGTGCGCAACTTCCGCGACCTCGGCGGTCTGCCGGCCGCCGGCGGACGGCGGGTACGGCACGGCGTCCTCTTCCGCAGCGGGCACCTCGCCCACGCCACCGAGGACGACGCGCGCTTCCTCGGCTCGCTCGGCCTGCACACGGTCTTCGACTTCCGCAACGACGCCGACATCGCGCTCGACGGGCCGGACGTCGAGCTCACCGGCGTCCGGAACGTCAACCTCCCCCTCAACGACCCGGCCCACGGCGCCGAGTTCTGGAACATGGTGCGCGCCCGCAACCTCGGGCACCTGCGGAGCGTGCTGGCCGACGGCAGAGCCGCGGAGCGGATGGCCGAGACGTACCGGGAGGTCGTCACGGGCCGCACGGCCGAGCTCGGCCACGTCCTGCGCGCCCTCGCCGACGACAGCGTGCCGGCGCTGATGCACTGCGCGGCCGGGAAGGACCGCGCCGGGCTGTCCGTCGCGGTCACCCTGCTCGCCCTCGGCGTCGGCCGCGACGTGATCGAGGCCGACTACCTGGAGTCGAACGCGCCGCACCGGCGCTACCGGATGCGGCGCGCGCCGCAGTCGACGGGGCCCGAGGACCGGGAGATCGCGGAGCTGCTGTCGCCGATGTTCGAGGCGCGCGCCGCGTACCTGCACGCCGCGTTCGACGAGATGGACGCGACGTGGGGCTCGGCCGACCGCTACCTGACGGACGGGCTGGGGCTCGCCCCGGCGGCCCGTGAGCACCTGCAGAGCAGGCTGCTCACGGACTGAGGGCTCAGCGGTTCGCCACCGCCTGCTTCACCAGCGTCCGCCCGAAGTCCCACAGCAGACCGCCTCCGCCGTGGGCGTCGTCCATCACCGCCGTGAAGGCGTCCACGAAGCGGTCCACCTCGCGCTCCCCGATGGTCAGCGGCGGGATCAGCTTGATCACCTCCAGGTGGTCGCCGGAGACCTGGGTGAGGATGCGGTGCTTCTGCAGCAGCGGCACCACGACCATCTGCGCGAAGAGGCCCTTGCGGGCCGCCTGGAGCATGGCCCAGCGGCTGCGCAGCCCCAGCGAGGACGGCTTGCCGAACTCGATGCCGATCATCAGGCCCCGGCCGCGGACGTCGTGCAGCAGCTCGTACTTGCCGACGAGCGCGGCGAGCCGGCTGCGCAGCAGGTCGCCCGTGCGCCGGGCGTTGGCGACGATCTGCTCGTCCTCCATCACGGAGAGCACCGCGAGCCCGGCGGCCATCGCCTGCGC
Source organism: Streptomyces roseifaciens (assembly GCF_001445655.1). Lineage (NCBI taxonomy): Bacteria > Bacillati > Actinomycetota > Actinomycetes > Kitasatosporales > Streptomycetaceae > Streptomyces > Streptomyces roseifaciens. The sequence continues at coordinate 739,619 of NZ_LNBE01000003.1, read as the reverse complement.
GTTGGAGCCGAAGCTCGCGGAGTGCACCAGGACCCGGTCCATGGAGGAGTAGACCTTCTTGAAGATCCAGTCCTTGCCGAGGGTGGCGCCGACGGGCACGTAGCCGCCCGAGAGCGCCTTGGCCACGCAGACCAGGTCCGGCTCGACGCCCTCCTCGTGCTGGTAGGCGAAGAAGTCGCCGGTGCGGCCAATGCCGGTCTGCACCTCGTCGGCGATGAGCAGCGCCTTGTGCCGGTGGAGCAGCTCCTGCGCGGCGCGCAGGAAGCCGGCGGGCGGCTCGTGGACGCCCTTGCCCTGGATCGGTTCGACGACGAACGCCGCCACGTCGCCGCGGGCGAGCTCCCGCTCCAGGGCGGCGAGGTCGCCGAGCGGGATCGCCGTGTCGGGCAGCAGGGGCGCGAAGCCGTCCCGGAAGCCGTCCTCGCCGTTGACGGAGAGCGAGCCGGTGGTCAGGCCGTGGAAGGCGTGGGAGCAGTAGAGGACCCGCGGCCTGCCCGTCGCGTACCGCGCGAACTTCAGGGCCGTCTCCACCGCCTCGGTGCCGCTGTTGCCGAAGAACACCCGGTCCAGGTGCGGCGCGTACGACAGCAGCTTCTCGGCGAGGAGGCCGGGCAGCGGCTGGCAGTCGAAGCGGGTGAGGTCGGCGAGCGAGGCGTCGAGGACGTCGTGCAGCGCCTTGCGGACGACGGGGTGGTGCCGGCCGACGCCCATCACGCCGAAGCCGGCGAGCATGTCGAGGTAGTCCTGCCCGTCGGCGTCCCAGAAGTAGGCGCCCTCGGCCCGCTCGTAGACCTTGTCGAAGCCGATGGTGTGCAGCATGCGCGGCAACTGGTGGTTGAGGTGCCGGGCGTGCAGGTCGTACCGCTCGCCGCCGCGCTCCGCGAGGAGCCGGGTGAGGTCGAAGCCCTTGCCGTCGGCGGCGGCACCGGCTGTCTCGGCTGTCATGCGTCGTTCTCCTTCACGGCCGCGGGGTTCCTCGCGGCTTCTTCCTTGCGGGCCAGGGCGGCGCTGATCCGGCCGGCGATCTCGGCGGGGGTGAGCCCGAGGTCCGCCAGGACCTCGCCGCGCTTGGCGTGCGGCAGGAACTGCTCGGGGATGCCGAAGGTGCGCAGCGGCACGTCGACGCCGGCGTCGCGCAGCGCCTGCGCGACGGCCCAGCCGACGCCGCCGGTACGGCTGTTGTCCTCGACGACCGCGACGACGCGGTGGCGTGCGGCGAGCGGGGGCAGCGCGGGGTCGACGGGCTTGACCCAGCGCGGGTCGACGACGGTGCAGGGAGTGCCGCGGGCGGCCAGGAGGTCGGCGGCCTCCAGGCACACGCCGGCCATGGCGCCGACCGCGACGATCAGGACCTGCGCCTCGTCCCCGCCGGGTGCGGGGCGGGCGATGACGTCCATGCCGCCTTCGCGGGCCAGGGCCGGGACGGGCTCGCCGACGTTCTCCTTCGGGAAGCGGATCACGGTGGGGGCGTCCTCGACCTCGACGGCCTCGCGCAGCTGGGCGCGCAGCTGGTCGGCGTCGCGCGGGGCGGCGATCCGCAGACCGGGGACGACCTGCAGGACCGACATGTCCCACATGCCGTTGTGGCTGGGCCCGTCGGTGCCGGTGACGCCCGCCCGGTCCAGGACGAAGGTCACGCCGCACTTGTGCAGGGCGACGTCCATCAGCACCTGGTCGAAGGCGCGGTTGAGGAACGTGGCGTAGACGGCGAAGACCGGGTGCAGCCCGCCGGTGGCCAGGCCGGCCGCGGACACCGCGCCGTGCTGCTCGGCGATGCCGACGTCCCAGACGCGGTCGGGGAAGGCCTCGGCGAACTTCGTCAGGCCCACGGGGTGGAGCATGGCAGCGGTGATGGCGACCACGTCGGGCCGCTCGGCCCCGATGGCGAGCATCTCGTCGCCGAAGACCGAGGTCCAGGAGCGGCCGGCCGGCGGGGCCAGCGGCCGGGAGGTGAGCGGGTCGATCACGCCGACGGTGTGGAAGCGGTCGGCGTCGTCCTCCAGGGCGGGCTGGTAGCCGCGGCCCTTCTCCGTGCGGCAGTGGACGAGGACGGGGCCGTGGAAGCGCTTGGCCCGGCGCAGCGCGGACTCGACGGCGGCGACGTCGTGCCCGTCTATCGGGCCGAGGTACTTCAGGCCCAGGTCCTCGAACATGCCCTGCGGGGCGAACGCGTCCTTGAAGCCCTTCTTCGCGCCGTGCAGGGACTCGTAGAGGGGCTTGCCGATGGCGGGCAGGCCCTGGATCGCGTCCTTGCCCCAGGACAGGAAGCGTTCGTAGCCGTCGGTCGTGCGGAGCGTGGCGAGGTGGTCCGCGAGGCCGCCGATGGTGGGGGCGTAGCTGCGCTCGTTGTCGTTGACGACGATGATCAGCGGGCGGTCCTTGGCGGCGGCTATGTTGTTGAGCGCCTCCCAGGCCATTCCGCCGGTCAGGGCCCCGTCGCCGATGACGGCGACGACGTGGCGGTTCCAGCGGCCGAGGACCTGGTTGGCCTTGGCGAGGCCGTCGGCCCAGCCGAGGACGGTCGAGGCGTGGCTGTTCTCGATGACGTCGTGCTCGGACTCCTCGCGCGAGGGGTAGCCGGACAGGCCGCCCTTGCCGCGCAGCTTGGAGAAGTCCTGGCGGCCGGTGAGCAGCTTGTGCACGTACGACTGGTGGCCGGTGTCCCACAGGATGCGGTCGGCCGGTGAGTCGAAGGAGCGGTGCAGGGCGATGGTGAGCTCCACCACGCCCAGGTTGGGGCCGAGGTGGCCGCCGGTCCTGGCGACGGCGTGGATGAGGAAGTGGCGGATCTCCTCCGCCAGTTCGGTCAGCTCCTCGGCGTCCAGGGTCTTCAGGTCGCGCGGACTGCGGATGTTCTCCAGCAACGACACGCGGGCCCCCTCCTCGTCTTGCGGCCTGGGCCGGGCGGCCGCACGGTCGCTGTTCCTACGGTGGTGGGTCGCCGGTCTCAGGCCACGGTGACGTGCGGCGCCCCGGGGAGGGCCCCGTCCGCCGTCATGGCATCGGCGATCTTCAGTGCTTCCTCGATGAGGGTCTCCACGATCTTCGACTCCGGCACGGTCTTGATGACCTCGCCCTTGACGAAGATCTGCCCCTTGCCGTTGCCCGAGGCGACACCCAGGTCGGCCTCACGGGCCTCACCCGGACCGTTGACGACGCAGCCCATCACCGCGACGCGCAGCGGCACCTCCATGCCCTCCAGGCCGGCGCTGACCTGGTCGGCGAGCTTGTACACGTCCACCTGCGCACGACCGCAGGACGGGCAGGAGACGATCTCCAGGCGGCGCTGGCGCAGGCCCAGGGACTCCAGGATCTGCATGCCGACCTTGATCTCCTCCGCCGGCGGCGCCGACAGCGAGACGCGGATGGTGTCGCCGATGCCCTCCGACAGCAGCGCACCGAACGCCACCGCGGACTTGATCGTGCCCTGGAACGCCGGGCCGGCCTCGGTCACGCCCAGGTGCAGCGGGTAGTCGCACTGCGCCGCCAGCTGACGGTACGCATTGACCATCACCACCGGGTCGTTGTGCTTGACCGAGATCTTGATGTCGCGGAAACCGTGCTCCTCGAAGAGCGAGGCCTCCCACAGCGCCGACTCCACCAGCGCCTCGGGCGTCGCCTTGCCGTACTTCTGCAGCAGGCGGCGGTCCAGCGACCCCGCGTTCACGCCGATACGGATCGGGGTGCCCGCGTCGGAGGCCGCCTTGGCGATCTCCTTGACCTTGTCGTCGAACTGCTTGATGTTGCCCGGGTTCACACGGACCGCGGCGCAGCCGGCGTCGATCGCGGCGAAGACGTACTTCGGCTGGAAGTGGATGTCCGCGATGACAGGGATCTGCGACTTCTTCGCGATGACGGGGAGCGCGTCCGCGTCGTCCTGCGTGGGGCAGGCCACACGCACGATCTGGCAGCCCGACGCCGTCAGCTCCGCGATCTGCTGGAGCGTGGCGCCGATGTCCGACGTTCTGGTCGTGGTCATCGACTGCACCGAAACGGGCGCGTCACCGCCCACGGCGACCGGCCCGACCTGGATGCGCCGCGAGGGGCGGCGCACCGCGAGCGGCCGGGCCGGCACGCCGGGGAGCCCGAGGGACACGGGTCCCGCGGAGGCCACGGCCGTCAGCTCCGGTTCCCGGCGACGCTCTCGCGGGCCGCGCGGATCGACTCCTTCAGCGACCCCATGGTGGCGAGGACGGCCGTCGGCTCGTATCCGCAGTGGGCCATGCAGTTGTCGCAGCGCGGGTCCTTGCCGCGGCCGTACTTGTCCCAGTCGGTCTCCTCGATCAGCTCCCGGTACGTCGGGACGTAGCCGTCGCTCATCAGATAGCAGGGGCGCTGCCATCCGAAGAGGGAGTAGTTGGGGATCGCCCAGGCGGTGCAGGAGAAGTCGACCTTGCCCTCCAGGAAGTCCAGGAACAGGGGGCTGTGGTTGAGCCGCCAGCGCGCCCGGTTCCCCCCGGAGAAGGCCTTCTTGAAGAGCTCCCGGGTCTGCTCGACCCCCAGGAAGTGGTCCTGGTCGGGAGCCTTCTCGTAGGCGTAGGCGGGCGAGATCATCATCTCGTCGACCTTGAGCTCGTCATTGAGGAAGTTGAGCACCTCGACGATGGTCTGCGGGGTGTCGGTGTTGAAGAAGGTCGAGTTGGTGGTGACCCGGAAGCCGCGCCGCTTGGCCTCCTTGATGGCCTCCACCGCCTCGTCGAAGACGCCCTCCTTCGCGACCGACTCGTCGTGCCGCTCGCGCAGCCCGTCGATGTGCACCGCGAACGCGAAGTAGGGGGACGGGGTGAACTTGTCCATCTTCTTGCGCAGGAGCATGGCGTTGGTGCAAAGGAAGACATACTTCCGCTTCGCCACCAGCTGGCGCACGATCTCGTGGATCTGCGGATGCATCAGAGGCTCGCCGCCCGCGATGGAGACCATCGGCGCCCCGGACTCCAGCACGGCGCCGACGGCCTGTGCGACCGGCATGCGCTGCTTGAGCACCCCGGCGGGGTGCTGGATCTTCCCGCACCCCTCGCACTTGAGATTGCAGGCGAAAAGCGGTTCCAGCTCGACGATCAGCGGGAACTTCTCGCGCTTCCTGAGCTTCTGTTCAAAAAGGTACGTTCCCACCCGGATGGACTGGCGGAGTGGCATGGCCATCTGGCTCACCTCCTGGGGAGCAGTAAAGAACGGTGCCATTCGATAAAAGCCGGGAGGACGGTGCGCAGAACCCGGAAAGCCGATATTCCACCGCGCAACGTCCCGATTCGGACGAGTTCATGCTCTGGAGCGTCCACGACCACCCGGACGGCCGCAACCGGGCGCGGACCCGCGCGCACGGCGCTTCGGAGTGTGGCCGCGGACTCCATGTCCACGGCGAGCGCGCCCGCGGCGTGCAGGGCGGCCCGCTCCGCGCCGCGCACGACGTGGTCCGAGCCGACGAGGGGCCCGGTGTGGATGACGCGCCGGGGCACGGCACGGGCGAGCTCCTTGGCGAGCAGCTCGACGCCCGAGCACTCGGTGCTGCCCGTGCGGTCCCGGGTCTCGTCGGCGACGACCAGGTCGCCGGGGTGCATCCCCGGGGCCAGGCCGGCGCAGAAGCCCGTGGCGACGACCGCGGCCTCGCGCATCGCCGGGTCGCGCAGGGCGCGGGTGACGGCATGGTCCGCGGCCTGCGGTCCCATGCCGGTCCGCAGAACGGTCACGGGCCCGGCCGCACCGCCCGGGCCGCCCCCGCGCAGGGCGAGGCGCTCGATGCCGAGCGCGCAGGCGACCAGCAGCGGTGCGGGGCCGGGACTGCCCGTGCCGTTCGTCATCACGCCTCCAGGCGGTCGGGGGTGAACAGCTCCCCGTGCACGTAGCGGCCGAGGGCCGTGACGGGGAAGACCTGCCGGTAGAGGTGGTAGTTGATGGAGAAGTCCCAGGGGAATCCGGTGCCGGTGAAGTGCGGCTCGTCCCAGGACCCGTCCGCGCGCTGGGTCTCCACCAGCCAGGCGACGCCCCGCTCCACGGCCTTGCCCTCCCGCTCGCCGGCGGCGAGCAGGGCCATCAGGGCCCAGGCCGTCTGGGAGGCGGTGGAGGCGCCGCGCCCGATCCACTCGGGGTCGCGGTAGGAGCGCAGGTCCTCGCCCCAGCCGCCGTCGTCGTTCTGCACGCCCTCCAGCCAGCGCACGGCCCGGCGGACCGCCGCGTGCGAGGCGGGGATGCCGGCCGCGACGAGGGCGGGCACCACCGACCCGGTGCCGTAGACGTAGTTGACGCCCCAGCGGCCGAACCAGGCGCCGCTCTCCTCCTGTTCGGCCAGCAGCCACTCGATGCCGCGCCGCGTGCGCGGGTCGTGCCGCTCGCCGAGGAAGGCGAGCATCTCGACGACGTGCGCGGTGACGTCGGCGGACGGCGGGTCGACGACCTCGCCGAAGTCGCAGAAGGGCAGCCGGTTGGGCAGCGTGCTGGTGTTGTCCGCGTCGAAGGCGCCCCAGGCGCCGTTCTTCGACTGCATGCCCAGGTTCCAGCGGGCGGCGCGCCGGACGGCCGTCTCCACGCGCGCGGGCTCGGGGTGCCGGACCCGCTTGAGGGCCAGCACGACCTCGGCCGTGTCGTCGATGTCGGGGTAGGTGTCGTTGTGGAACTCGAAGGCCCAGCCGCCCGGGGTCAGACCGGGGCGGCGCACCGCCCAGTCGCCGGTGCGGTGGATCTGCTCGTCCAGCATCCAGTCGGCGGCCTTGACCAGCGCCGGGTGGTCGGGCGCCACTCCGGCGTCCGCGAGGGCGATGGTGGCCAGGCAGGTGTCCCACACCGGGGACTGGCAGGCCTCGATCATGCGGCTGCCGTCCTCGCGCCACACGGCGAAACGGTCCAGCGACTTGAGCCCCTCGCGCAGCACGGGGTGGTCCAGGTCGTAGCCGAGGAGGTGCAGGGCGATGATCGAGTAGACGGCGGGGGGCTGGATGCCGCCCCAGCAGCCGTCGTTCTCCTGACGCTCGATGATCCAGCGGGCGGCCGAGTCGAGCGCGAGGCGGCGCAGGCGGCCCAGCGGGAACCGGCGGTAGTGGTGCAGGGCCTTGTCGAGCCGCTGGAAGACGCCGTCCCAGCTGGCGGCCGGGGCGAGCGGGCGCGGCGGGTTCGGCCGGGCCGGGTCGGCGTGCAGCTCGTCGAGCGCGAAGGGCGCGGGGCGCACGGGGCGCTTCGCGGAGACGACGGTCAGGGGCACGATGGTCTGCCGGGCCCACTGGCCGAAGTCGTAGAGGTTCAGGGGGAACCACTTCGGCAGGAACATGATCTCGGGCGGCAGTTCGGGGAGGTCCTCCCACTTCCACCAGCCGAAGAGGGCGAGCCAGATGCGGGTGAAGACCCGGGAGGTGGCGATGCCGCCCTGCTCGCGGATCCATGCGGAGGCGGCGGCCATGTGCGGGGCGTCGGGGGCGTCCCCGGCGAGCCGCAGGGCGACGTAGGCCTCGATGGTGGTGGAGAGCTCGCCGGGCCCGCCGAGGAAGGTGGCCCAGGTGCCGTCCGGGCGCTGCTCGGAGCGGATGTGGAGCGCGGCGGCGCGGGTGGTCTTCTCGTCCTGGACGCCGAGGAACTGACGGAGCAGCAGGTCTTCGGCGTCCATGGTGACGTTGGTCTCCAGGTCGCCCTTCCACCACCCCTGCTCGTCCTGACGGGAGAGGAGGTGATCGACCGCGCGGGCCGTGGCCCGCTCGGCGGCGGCGAGTGCGCCGGGCGCCTCACCCTCCTGGAGCGGGGGCCGTGCCGTGCCCTGTGCAGTGTGCTGTTGCGCTGTGGTGCTGTCGGTGGCCGCGGCAGCGCGGGGCGGCAGGGCCCCGGTGCTTCCGTCGGTCGTCGCTGTCATGGTTTCCCCTTTTTTGCAGTGAGCTTCCTTCTCTGCCTTCCTGGGGGCTCCGTCGGCCGGCGCCGCAACACTGGCGCCGGCCGGCGACCGCGATCTGCTAGATCGGGTGAATAGGAATCATCTCTTTCGTACGACGACGAAGTCGGCGAGCGCCACCAGTTGGGCTCGGACTTCTGCGGGCATGTCAACTCGGTCGAGGGCGGCGATCGCGGTCGCGTGCTGGCGGCGGGCCTCCTGGGAGGTCCACTCCCGGCCGCCCGCCTCTTCGATCAACATCGCGCGGCTGGCGAATTCTTCCTCGTCGAAGTCGGCGAGCTGGGCGTCGCTGAGCTTGGCGTCGGCCGCGAGGATCTCCGCGAGCCGCTCGGAGGCGGAGCCGCCGGCGTCGAGGGCCGCGACCACCGGCAGCGACTTCTTGCGCTGGCGCAGGTCGCTCCAGGTCTGCTTGCCGGTGGCCTCCGGGTCGCCCCAGATGCCGAGCAGGTCGTCCACCGCCTGGAAGGCGAGGCCGAGGTGGTAGCCGTAGGCCTCCAGGGTGTCGGCCGTGTGGTCGTCGGCGCCGCCCAGGACGGCGCCGATGGAGACCGCGCAGGCGAGGAGGGCGCCGGTCTTGTTGCCCTCCATCTCCAGGCACTCCTCGACGGTGACCCGCTCGCGGTGCTCGTAGGAGATGTCCTGCGCCTGGCCGTCGATCAGCTTGCGGGTGGCGGTGGTCAGCCGCCGGGTGGCGCGGCCGGCCTCGACGGTGCCGAGCTCCAGCAGGATCTCGTTGGCGAGCGCGAAGAGGGCGTCGCCGACGAGGATGGCCTGCTCGGGCCCGTACACCTTCCAGACGGTGTCGCGGTGGCGGCGCTGTTCGTCGCCGTCCATCAGGTCGTCGTGCAGCAGGGAGAAGTTGTGCACGAGCTCCACGGCGACCGCGCCGGGGATGCCCACCTCCGGGGCGCGTCCGGCGGCCTCGGCCGAGAGCAGGGCGAGCGCGGGCCGGACGGCCTTGCCGCTGTCGCCGTGCGCCGGCCGTCCCTCGGCGTCGATCCAGCCGAAGTGGTAGGCGGCGACGGTGTCCATGGGCGGCGCGAGCCGGTCCACGGCGGCACGCAGCACCGGCGTGGCAAGCGTCCGTCCCCGCTCCAGCATGGCGTTGACGCCTGCAGTGTCGACAGCTGGGATCGCCGAAGTCACGGTCTCTCCTCTGGTGGTCGTGCTCGTGCGCGGCCCGGTCCGGGCACGCGACGCTTCATGGCTCGCCTCGGTCATACCGCCTCCCGCAAGGGGCTCTCGTGCGGTCGGCCGAGCTCGGAGAGTGCGGCACCCGCGGCGTGGACACCGCTGCGCACGGCGCCCTCCATGGTCGCGGGCCAGCCGGTGGCGGTCCACGCGCCGGCCAGGTACAGGCCGGGCGTGTTCGTGCGGGCGGTCGGCCGCAGCCGGCCGACGCCCGGGGTGGGGGCGAACGTCGCTGTACGCTCCCGGGTCACGAAGAAGTCCCGGACGCCGGCGCCGCGTGCGGCGGGCAACAGCCGTTCCAGCTCGGGAAGATAGCGGGCCCGCAGCTCGGCCACGGGCCGGTCGATGTCGTCCTGCGCCGCCGACTGCGAGACGGCCAGGTACTGGCAGCCTTCCCGGTCCTCTCCCCCCGCCGCGAGGCCGGAGGAGTCCGTGCGGTCGAAGACCCACTGCACGGGCGAGCCCAGCGCGGTGAAGAACGGCTGCCGCAGGACCTTGCGGTCGTAGACGACGTGGAGGTTGAGGATGGGGGCGGTGCCGATCTCCAGCAGCCGGCCCGGCTCGTCCAGGGCGCCGTCGGGCAGCAGGGCGTGGGTCTCGCGCTGCGGCAGGGCGAGCACGACCGTGCCGGCCGTGAGCCGCTCGGCCGTGCCGGGGCCCGTCTCGGCGTCGACCTGCCAGAGGCCGTCCGCGGCGCGGCCGACGCCGGTGGCGCGGGTGCGCAGCAGGGTGCGCACGCCGGCCTTGTCGAGGGCGGCGCGGGCGCGGGTGTCGTGCAGCTCGCCGAGGGGGACGTGCGCCCAGCCGATGTCGGCGGCGCCGGGCTCGGTGAGCAGCGCGGTCTTGAAGACCATGGCGGCGAGGCCGAGCGAGGACTCGCCGGCCGTGGCGTTGAGCGTGGCCACGCCGATCAGGTCCCACAGCGCCTCGACGGTGCGGGCGGACTGGCCGTGGCGCCGCAGCCAGCTCGCGAAGTCCGTGCCGTCGAGGGCGGGGTCCTGCGGGTCGAGGCCGCGCAGGGCCAGCGCGGCGCGGCCCACCTGGGCGCGCTCGGCGAGCGAGAGGTGCGGGTACGTGGCTAGGCTCGCGGCCAGGTGCAGGGGGACGGGCAGGCCGGTGCGGCGCAGCCGGCCGAGGCGGGGCCTGCCGGAGGGGTGGCCGACGTCGAGGACGGGCACGTCGAGCCGGTCCTGCAGGGGTGCGAGGTGCAGCGCGTCGATCCGGTCGAGGAACGAGCTGTAGGCGGTGCAGCAGCGCAGGTAGACGTGCTGGCCGTTGTCGACGGTGAGGTCGCCGCGGCGGAAGGAGAAGGCGAGGCCGCCGAGCCGGGGCCGCCCCTCCAGGAGGGTGACGCGCACGCCGGCGTCGGCGAGCTCCAGCGCGGCCGTGATGCCGGCGAGCCCGCCGCCGACGACCACCGCGCGGGCGGCCGGGGCGCCGTCCCCGTCGGTGGGGCCTCGGCCGGGCCCGGTTGTCGTGGCTGTCATGTGCCCACCCCTTCGGCTGCTCTCAGGGACGTTTTCGCAGGGCGGAGGGTTGCGCGCCGTTTGCCGGCCCGGAACAGGGGCATCAAGCGCGCCCCCCGGCGGTCCGCCGGTGGACGCTGCGGGCGTCGAGTCCGGACAGGCCGCGCACGGCGACGTAGACCTTCTCCCGGCCGGGCAGGGAGACCCGGCCGCGCAGGACCGCCTCGGGGTCCTCGGCGATCCGGTCGAGCAGCCGGCGGTAGATGCCGGCCATGGCGGCGACGCAGGCGCCGCTGCGCCGGTCCAGCATGGGCAGCAGGCGGGTGCCCTCGGCGAAGAGGGCGCGGGCGCGCCGGACCTCGAAGTGGACGAGGCCGGTGAAGTCGGCGCCGGCCGGGGGCCTGGCGGAGTGGAAGCCGTCGGCGCAGCCGAACTTCGCGAGGTCGTCGGAGGGCAGGTAGGTGCGGCCGTTGGCCGCGTCCTCGCGGACGTCGCGCAGGATGTTGGTGAGCTGCAGCGCCAGGCCGAGCGTATCGGCGTACTCCGAGGCGCGCGCGGCGTCGCGCGCGCCGGGCACGGTGCCGAACACGCCGAGGGAGAGCCGGCCGATGGCACCCGCGACGCACCGGCAGTACACCGCGAGGTCGTCCCAGGTCTCGTACGACTCGCCGCGTACGTCCATCTGAACGCCGTCGATGAGTTCGTCCAGCCCGCCGAGCGGGATGGGGAAGCGGCGCGCGGCATGGCTGAGCGCGACGGCCACCGGGTCGGTGTCGTCCTCCGCGATCCGGCCCTCCCGGATCCGCGCGAGCAGCTCGCGCGTCTCCTCCAGCCGGCGGTGCTTGTCGACCGCGTCCAGCGGCCCGTCCCCGATGTCGTCGACACGCCGTGAGAAGGCGTACAGCGCCGACATGGCGCGCCGCTTGGCGGTCGGCAGGAGCCGGATGCCGTAGCTGAAGTTGCCCGCCTGCTGCCCGGTGACCGCCTCGCAGTAGCTGTACGCGGCGAGCACCGGTGCGGACGCTTCCTGCGATCCGTTCACTGTCCCGCTCACCCCTCTCTTCGCAGTGTCGCTCCCACCTCGCGCAGCAGGCTGAGCTTGGTGGGCTTGGGCGGTCCGGGCAGTACGTCGTGTCCTGCGGCGGCGACCGCGCGGAGCGCGGCCCTCCCCCCGCCCACGAACCCCGCGAGCAACAGCTTCAACCTGCCGTGGACGCTACCCACCAGGAGGGTGCCTTCATTCAGCAGTTCCCCGGCGCGTTGCCCTTCGTACGCGACCAGGGCGCGCAACGACGCGCCGCCGGTCGGGCGCGCGAGGTCGGCCTCGGTGACGTGGAAGCGCTTCATGTCCTCGGCCGGGAGGTAGACGCGGTCGCGTCCCAGGTCCTCGGTGACGTCCTGCAGGTGTTCCACGATCTGCAGCCCGGTGCAGACCGCGTCCGAGCGGCGGATCCGCTCGGGGCTGGCGGTGCCGGTGATGCCCAGGACGAGGCGGCCGACGGGGTTCGCGGACAGCTCGCAGTAGGCGAGCAGATCGTCGTACGTACCGTAGCGGCGGACGCGCTGGTCCTGCCGGTTGGCCTCGATCAGCCCCAGGAAGGGCTCCGGGGTCAGGCCGCACCGGCGCACGGTGGGCCGCAGGCGGCGCAGCAGCGGGTGGCGCGGGCCGGTGCCGGAGCGGTCGAAGACGCGCCGCAGGTCCGCCTCGAAGGCGTCCAGCATCGCGAGCCGGTCCTCACTCGTGTCGGCCCGCGTCCCCGCGAGCCCCAGCAGCTGCGCGTCGCGCCCGCCGGGGGCGAGGTCGCCGTCGCCGATGTCGTCGACGAGGCGGGCGTACCCGTAGACGGCCATGAGGTCGTCCCGCCAGGTGCGCGGCAGGAAGAAGGGTGCCACGGGGAAGTTCTCGTGCGCGGACTTGTCGAGCACGGCGCGCTCGTGCGCGTCCGTCCCCGCCGTCACCGCGGGCTGCCCGGACCGGGGACGGCGTGCACGCCTCGGGGCTGGAGAGTATCCGTAGCCATTGCCGTCACATCTCCCGTTCTACACTGCCGACCCAGAACATCCTATTTCGGACACGCCGCAGGGTAGACACCCCCTTCGGCGCCCCCTGCTCCCCCTTCGGCACCCACTGTCCCGCCGTATCCGACGCCGTCTCCGGAGCCGCGGATACACCGGTATCGCACGCTTCGCCGCAAATCAGCACGGTACAGCGTACGCCGCACACCTGTCCGACGCGCGGCCGGGTAGGTGCTTGATCCATACAATGCCACGCGAGCAACGAATCAACCCTGCCAATAAGCCAGTTGATCGTTACGGAAAGGTCAAGGCCCTCACCGGAGCGCACCGGCGAGGGCCCGCGGGAACCGGCCCGCGCCGGCCCGTACGGCGCCTAGCGGGCCGTCTCCTTCTCGTAGGCCCGGACCACTTCCTCGGTCGGGCCGTCCATGAGCAGCTGTCCGTGCTCGAGCCACAGCACACGGTCGCAGGTGTCCCGGATCGACCTGTTGTTGTGACTGACGAGGAAGACCGTGCCCGCCTGCTTGCGCAGCTCGCGGATGCGGGCCTCGGAGCGCTTCTGGAACGAGCGGTCACCGGTGGCCAGCGCCTCGTCGATCATCAGCACGTCGTGGTCCTTGGCCGCGGCGATGGAGAACCGCAGCCGGGCCGCCATGCCGGACGAGTAGGTCCGCATGGGCAGCGTGATGAAGTCGCCCTTCTCGTTGATCCCGGAGAAGTCGACGATGCCCTGGTAGCGCTCGTGGATCTGCTCGCGCGACATCCCCATGGCCAGACCGCCGAGCATCACGTTCTTCTCGCCCGTGAGGTCGTTCATCATGGCCGCGTTCACGCCCAGCAGCGAGGGCTGGCCGTCGGTGTAGACCTTGCCGCGCTCGGTGGGCAGCAGCCCGGCGATGGCCTTGAGGAGGGTGGACTTGCCGGAGCCGTTGGAGCCGATCAGGCCGATCGCCTCGCCGCGGTAGGCGGTGAAGCTCACTCCCTTGACGGCGTGCACCTCGCGCACACCGGCCCCCGGCTTGCGCTTGACGATGCGGTTCAGGGCGGCGGTCGCACTGCCCCGGCCGGTGTTGCCGCCGTAGACGCGGTAGACGATGTGCACGTCCTCCGCGATCACGGTGGGCACCCGGGCGGCGGTCTCTGCGGACTTCCCGGTGGGGTCCGCGGTGGGGTTCTGTTCAGCCACGGCCGTACTGCTCCTCAGCCTTCCAGAAGTACACGAAGCCGCCGGCGCCGACCACGACCGCCCAGCCGACCGCCAGCAGCCACACGTGCGGCGGCAGGTGGATGTGGCTGTGGTCGTCGATCAGGGACCAGCGCATCAGGTCGATGTAGACGGCGGCCGGGTTGGCGCTGAGCACGTCGATGACCCACTTCGGCGCGTGGGTCTTCTCCAGCGCCTCGACCATGTTGTACATCACGCCGGACGCGTACATCCACGTCCGCGTGATGAACGGCAGCAGCTGCGCCAGGTCGGGCGTCTTGCTGCCCGCCCGGGCCATGACCATCGCCAGGCCGGTGTTGAAGAGGAACTGCAGCACCAGGACGGGGACGATCAGCGCCCAGGACGGATCGGGCATGTGCCCGAAGCCGAGGAGGAAGAGGAACAGCACGCACATCGACAGCAGCAGCTGCTGGAGCTGCTGCATCGCGAAGGAGATCGGCAGGGCCGCCCGCGGGAAGTGCAGGGCGCGCACCAGGCCCAGGTTGCCCGAGATGGACCGCACGCCGGCCAGCGCCGAGCTCTGGGTGAAGGTGAAGACGAAGACGCCGGTCACCAGGAAGGGGATGTAGGTGGCGATCCCCATGCCCTTGGACTGCTGCATCAGCAGACCGAAGATCAGCAGGTACACGCCGGCGTTCAGCAGCGGCGTCGCCACCTGCCAGACCTGGCCCAGCTTGGCCTGGCTGTACTGGGCCGTCATCTTGGCCCGGGAGAACGCGACGATGAAATGCCGCCGCGCCCACAGCTGCCGGGCGTACTCCGGCAGGCTCGGCCGGGCCCCGCTGACCGCGAGACCGTACTTCTTGGCCAGCTCGGCGGCGGACAGTCCGTCGTCGGGCGATGGCGGGGCACTCATGGCGACCGCACTGTCGTGCGTTGTCTCGCTCACAGTTGACACTTTCGTCCTCAAGGTGCGCTGCCGGGGGCTCGCCCCGGTCCGCGCCCGATGCTCATAGACAAGAGCTTGTCAGATCACGGGAGGCCGACCCAGCCGGGTCAGGCGCCACACGGTACGCCACTTCATGGGGCGCCGTGGACCACAGGGAGTCGTCCAGCCCTCCTTGAAGCCCCCGAACCAGGCCCGCAGCGCGGGCAGGGACGGCCGCCGGGCCAGGGTGAGCAGCAGCCACACCCCGAGGTAGACCGGGACCAGCGGGGCGGGGAGGTTGCGCCGGGCGAGCCAGACGCGGTTGCGGGCGACCATGCGGTGGTAGACCGCGTGGCGGCTCGGCGCCGTCGTCGGGTGGTGCAGCACCATGTCCGAGCGGTAGTCGATCATCCAGCCCGCGTCGAGGGCCCGCCAGGCGAGGTCGGTCTCCTCGTGCGCGTAGAAGAACTCGTCCGGCAGCCCGCCGACCTCGGCGAAGACCCGGGTGCGGACCGCGTTGGCGCCGCCGAGGAAGGTGGTCACCCGCGAGGAGCGCATCGGGTCGGAGGCGCGCAGCCGCGGCACGTGGCGGCGCTGGGTGACGCCCGTGTCGGGATCGGCGATCCGGAAGCTGATGATGCCGAGCTTGGGATCGGCGGCGAACGCCTGCCGGCACAGCTCGGCGGTGTCCTGGCCGGGCAGCAGGCCGTCGTCGTCCAGGAACAGCATGACGTCGACCTCGCGCCCGGCGGGCCCGAACGCCTCGATGCCCACGTTGCGCCCGGCCGGGATGCCGACGTTCTCCGACAGCTCGACGGTGCGCACGGCCAGGCCGGGGACGGCGATCGGCGGCAGCGGGGAGCCGTTGCCGACGACGACGACCTCGATCGGGTCGCCGTCCTGCTTGGCGACCGACTCCAGCAGGGCGCGCAGCTCCGCGGGGCGGTTGCCCATGGTGAGGACAACCGCGCCGACCTTGGCCGAAGGGGCGGAGGAAGCGTTCATCGGAGCCTGCTCGACGCGAGGATGGACACGAGGTGCAGCACAGTCTGCAGCACCGCGACGGCGGCGAGCAGGACCACCGCGACACGGGTGAACAGCAGGTCTCCGTGGACGAAGTCCGCGATGCCGGCCACCAGGATCACCAGCGACGCCTCGACGCCGCCGACCAGCCGGTGGAACTTCAGCGCGGCCGCGGCCCTGCGGGCCAGGGCCATGCCCGAGGAGCGCGGCGTGGCCGCGGAGTCCTCGGCGGCCGCCATGCCGCTGCGGGCACGGGCCACGTCGACCAGGTCCGTCTCCGCCTTGATCAGGATGGCGCCGAGCGCGGCCAGCGTGCCCAGGAACGCCCACTGCCACTGCGTGGCCGCGCCGTCCTCGTGCAGGACGTCCGCCGCACGGATGCCGAAGCCGACCAGGAGGGCCGCCTCGGAGAGGTAGTGGCCCACCCGGTCGAGGTAGACGCCGGTCGTGGAGGTGACCTTGCGCCAGCGCGCGAGCTCGCCGTCCACGCAGTCCAGCAGCAGGTACAGCTGGATGAGCAGCGCACCGAGGATCGCCCCGGTGAGGCCCGGGATCACCAGGGCCGCGCCCGCCGCGATGCCGGCCAGGATCATCAGGCCCGTGTACTGGTTGGGCGTGAGCCTGGTGTTCAGCAGGACCCGGGTGCAGCGCAGGGAGATCTCGCGCATGTACAGGCGCCCGGCCCAGTGCTCGCCGCTGCGCCGGTCCTTCAGCCCGCCGGGGTGGACGACCGGGCGGAGTTCAGCTAGTGACGGTTTTGGCATAGTCGGCGTAAGCGTCCCTGATCTGGTCGGTGGAGAGCGCGAGGTGCTCCAGGATCGTGTAGCGGCCGGGGCGGGTCTGCGGCGCGTACTCCACGGCCGTGACGAACTCCTCGGCGCTGAAGCCGATCTCCTGCGGCAGCACGGGCAGGCCGTGCCGGCGCAGCACCTCGACCATCAGCGCGGACTCCTCGCGGGCACCGCGCAGGTGCATCGCGAAGGCCGCGCCGAGGCCGCACTGCTCGCCGTGGCTGGCCGCCCGCTTGGGGAAGAGCAGGTCGAAGGCGTGGTTGATCTCGTGGCAGGCGCCGGAGGCGGGGCGGCTGTCGCCGGCCACCGACATGGCGATGCCGGTGAGCACCAGGCCCTCGGCGAGCACCTGCAGGAAGCCGTCGTCGCCGACGCCGCCGGGGTGGCGCAGCACGGCCTCGCCGGCCTGCCGGGCCATGGCGGCGGCCAGGCCGTCGATGTCCTCGCCGCGCTCGCGGGCGGCGAGCTCCCAGTCCGCCACAGCGGAGATGTTGGAGATCGCGTCGCCGATGCCGGAGCGCACGAAGCGGACCGGGGCCTCACGGATGACGTCGAGGTCGATGACCACGGCGATGGGGTTGGGCACGCCGTACGAGCCGCGGCCCGCGTCGTTGTCCAGCGTCGCGACCGGCGAGCACAGGCCGTCGTGCGAGAGGTTGGTCGCGACGGCCACCAGGGGCAGGCCGATGCGCGCGGCGGCGTACTTCGCACAGTCGATGATCTTGCCGCCGCCGAGGCCCACCACGGCGTCGTAGTGGCCGGACTTCATCGCGTCGGCCAGCTTGATGGCGTCGTCCAGCGTGCCGCCGCCCACCTCGTACCACGAGGCGCCGGGCAGCGCCGGGGCGAGCCGCTCGCGCAGCACCGCCCCGGAGCCGCCGCTGATGGCGACGGCCAGCTTGCCGGAGCTGGAGATCCGCTGATCGGCGAGGACGCTCGCCAGATCGTTGAGGGCTCCGGCCCGGATGTCGACGACGACCGGCGAGGGGATGAGCCTCGTCAGTACTGGCACGCGATCCCCCGGCCCTTGGCGAGGTCGTCGTGGTTGTCGATCTCGACCCACTGGACATCGCCGATGGGCGCCACGTCGATCTTGAAGCCGCGGTTGACGAGCTCCTGGTAGCCGTCCTCGTAGTAGAGGTCGGGGTCGCGCTCGAAGGTGACCTTGAGGGCGTCGGCCAGGTCGGCGGCGGCCTCGCCCTCGATCAGGGTGACGCCGATGTACTCGCCGGTGGCCTCGGCCGGGTCCATCAGCTTGGTGATCTTCTGGACGCCCTTGTCGGGGTCCACGACGACCTTCATCTCCTCGTCGGCGAGCTGCTTCACCGTGTCGAGGGCGAGGATGATCTTCTGGCCGTTGCCGCGGGCGGCGAGCAGGGTCTTCTCGACGGAGACCGGGTGCACGGTGTCACCGTTGGCGAGGATCACGCCGTCCTTGAGGGCGTCCCGGCCGCACCACAGGGAGTAGGCGTTGTTCCACTCCTCGGCCTTGTCGTTGTCGATCAGGGTGAGGCTCAGGCCGTACTTGGCCTCCAGGGCCTCCTTGCGGGCGTACACGGCCTCCTTGCGGTAGCCCACGATGATCGCGACCTCGGTCAGACCGATCTCGGCGAAGTTGGCCAGGGTGAGGTCGAGGATGGTGGTGTCACCGTCCACCGGCACCAGGGCCTTGGGCAGAGTGTCGGTGTAGGGACGCAGACGCCGTCCGGCGCCGGCGGCCAGCACGAGGCCGATCATGCGGGTTCTCCTGTTTCGTCGTGTACTGCGGGTGCCCCGGAGGACACCCAGAAGCGGATGCTCTCGCTGAGCACCACGAGGGCGATGGCGGCCGCGAGGACCGTCAGCGCGATGGTGAAACCTCGGCCGTGCCACAGGGCGGCCGCGATGGTGACCGCCAGGACGCGACCCTCGTGTCCGCCGATCGCCCGCACCAGCAGGTGCGGGGGCGCGCCGGTGCCGCCGCGGATGCGGTACACCGTGTCGTAGTGATGGTAGGCGACCGCGGCCACCAGGCCGAAAGCTGCAGGAAGGGCCCCCGGGGCGCCCGACTGCGCGGCCAGCCCCAGGATGATGCCGTACTCCGCACCGCGGAAGATCGGCGGGACCAGCCAGTCGAGGGGGCCCTTGAGGGGCTGGGCGACGGCGACGCCGGCGAGGATCGCGTAGACCGCGGCCTGCAGGACGGCCCGCCAGGTCCCGCCGCTGCCGGTGACCAGCGGGCCGAGGAGCAGGCTGGCGGCGGCGAGGACGGCCCAGAAGGGTGCGCTGTAGGCGCGGCCGGGCACCGTGCGGCCGAGGCTGCCCGCCGCGGCCTCGGCGATCGGGCCGGAGTCGGCGAGGTCCGCCAGCGCCTGTGCGGCGCGGTCGGTCCGCTTCGCCTTGCGGGTCAGGGAGCGCAGGACGCGGCCCGCGGTGGTGTAGCAGGCGGCGAAGGCGCAGCCGATCAGCAGCACGTAGAAGACGGTGCGGGGCGTGGTGAGCGCGGTGAGGACCGCGATCAGCGCCCAGCGCTCGCCGATGGGCAGCACGATCATGCGGCGGACCCAGACCGTCCAGCCGACGCTGTCGAGGCGCCCGGAGAGGGCGGCCGTCGGGCTCGTGTTGGCCGTGGCGTCGTGGTTCGCCTCGTTGAAGGCGAAGTCGACGACGTGCCGGCAGGTCATGAGGACCATCGCGCCGAGCGCGAGCGCCCACACGTCGTCGTGGCCGCCGCCGCGGGACGCTCCGAGGGCCAGGCCCGCGTAGAAGGCGTACTCCTTGGCGCGGTCGAAGGTCGCGTCGAGCCAGGCGCCGAGCGTGGAGTACTGCAGGGAGTAGCGGGCGAGCTGGCCGTCGGTGCAGTCGAGGACGAACGAGAAGAGCAGCAGCGCGCCGGCGGCGACGAAGCCGCCGCGGGTGCCGGTCGCCGCGCAGCCGGCCGCGATCAGCGCGGTCAGCAGGGACGCGGTGGTGACCTGGTTGGGGGTGAGGCCCCGGCGGGCGCACCAGCGCGCGAGGTAGCGCGAGTACGGGCTGATGCAGAAGGTGGTGAAGAACCCGTCGCGGGACTTCACGGCGTTGCGCAGGCGCACGGCCTCGTCGTCGACGGCCCCGACCTCGGCGAGGGTCTTCGCCCGCGCGTCGTCCCCGTCCGGCACGGCCGCGACGAGCACGCCGAGCTCGGGCCGGTGCACGGGCACGCCGTCGGCTTCCAGCCGGGCGGCGACGATGCCGGGCAGGCTCCCGACGGCCGGGGCCCGACCGGCGCCGGAAAGCGCGGAACCGGCAGGCTCTCCCGCTCGCGCGGAGGCCGGCCCGTCCGCCCCGGACGGGCGGCGCCCGGGCTCGGCCGAGTCGGTGGGCTCCCCCGCCGCGGCGGGGGAAGCGGGTCCCTGGCCGGCCGGGCCGGTGCCCGTGATCGCCCTGAGCGCGTGCGTCAGTGACGCACGCGCGCCCGGCTGGGCGGTGAGTGCGCCCTCGACCGCGGCGGCCGGGAAGCGGGGGTCGGTCAGGGCCAGCCGCAGGGCGTGCACGTGACCCACGAAGCCGGGGTCCACCAGAGCGACGCGCTCGGTGGCCGGGACGGCGGCCAGCGCCCCTGCGGCGTCCTCCGTCACGCGGACGTCGAAGCCGAGGGACCGCAGGTCCTCCTCAAGGAAGGAGCCGGCGGGCGGCGTACCGGTGAGGATGGCGGTCGACAGACGAACTCACTCCTTGCGGCTGACATGGCCGCCCCGGGGCCGCGGGACGCGGCGGGCGGCAGTCGTGCCGGCGACCCCGGCGGGGGCGGCACGTCGGCAGAGGCTATCGGATCACCGGAAGGCCCCGTTCACCGCACGTGCACCCCGCCGACGACAGGGGGCCCGCCACAGTCAGGACGAGCGGGCGGCACGCGTGGTTCCGGACCGGAGCGTGAGGGACCGCACGGCGGGTGCGGGGGTCGGGTGAACGAAACCGGACGGCCGCCCGGCCTGCACTAGGGTGCCGGTCATGACATGGCTGATCACAGGCGGTGCCGGATACATCGGGTCGCACGTCGCCCGGGCGATGACGCAGGCCGGCGAGCGGGTCGCCGTGCTGGACGACCTGTCCGCGGGCGTGGCCGAGCGGCTGCCCGCGGACTGCGTGCTGGTGCGGGGCTCGGTGCTGGACCGCGAG
The DNA here is from genome assembly GCF_001445655.1 of Streptomyces roseifaciens. Classification (NCBI taxonomy): domain Bacteria; kingdom Bacillati; phylum Actinomycetota; class Actinomycetes; order Kitasatosporales; family Streptomycetaceae; genus Streptomyces; species Streptomyces roseifaciens. The sequence goes on along the minus strand of NZ_LNBE01000003.1, from coordinate 719,035 downwards.
CTGCTCGACCGTACGTTCGCGGAGCTGGGCGTGACGGGCGTGGTGCACCTGGCGGCGAAGAAGCAGGTCGGGGAGTCGGTGGAGAAGCCGCTCCTCTACTACCGGGAGAACCTGCACGGGCTGACCGTGCTGCTGGAGGCGGCGGTCGCCGCCGGGGTGCACAGCTTCGTGTACTCCTCCTCCGCGGCCGTCTACGGCATGCCGGATGTGGACCTCGTCACGGAGGACACGCCGTGCGCGCCGATCAACCCGTACGGCGAGACCAAGCTGGCCGGCGAGTGGCTGGTGCGGGCCACCGGCAAGGCGCACGGCCTGTCCACGGCGTGCCTGCGCTACTTCAACGTGGCGGGCGCCGCGGTGCCGGAGCTCGCGGACACCGGGATCTTCAACATCATCCCGATGATGTTCGACCGGCTCACCCGGGGCGAGGCCCCGCGCATCTTCGGTGACGACTACGCCACGCCGGACGGCACCTGCGTGCGCGACTACATCCACATCGAGGACCTGGCCACCGCGCACCTGGCTGCCGCCCGCCGGCTGGCCGAGCGGACGGAGCCGGGCGACCTGACGCTGAACGTGGGCACGGGGCAGGGCGTCTCGGTGCGGGAGATGGCCGACCTGATCGCCGAGGTGACCGGCCGCACGGAGCCGGCGCCCCTGCTGGAGCCGCGCCGTCCGGGTGATCCGGCGCGTGTCGTGGCGTCGAACGAGCTGATCGCGAAGGAGCTCGGCTGGAGCCCCGCGCACGACGTGCGCAGCATGGTCGCTTCCGCGTGGGAGGGCTGGTGCCTGCACCACCCGGAGGCCCGGCAGGCTCTTCCGCGCGGCTGACGCGGGCCGCCCAAGGGTGATCGCCGCAGGTCGGCGAGGTGGGCATCGTCGCAGGTCAGAGCACATGACAACGGTGTTCAGTGCCGCGTTGCCCGATACCCCCCGCCCGTAGTTCACTGGGTGCCCGGACGGCAGGAGCCGGCCGGGCGGGCACCCGTTTCTTAAGGCGGCATTCATGGGCGCAGGACACGATCACGGTCACTCGCACGGAGGACCCCCGCCGGGCACGACCGGCACGGCGGCCGCGGCCTACAAGGGGCGGCTCAGGATCGCCCTGGGCATCACGCTCACCGTGCTGCTGGCCTACGTCGTCGGCAGCGCGCTGACCGGTTCGCTGGCGCTGTTCGCCGAGGCGGGTCACATGGCGACGGATGCGGTGGGCGTCTCGATGGCACTGCTGGCGATCCACTTCGCCAACCGCCCGGCGTCGAGCCGGCGCACCTACGGCTACGCCCGGGCCGAGATCCTCGCGGCGCTGCTGAACTGCCTGCTGCTGCTCGGCGTGGGCGGCTTCATCCTCTTCGAGGCGATCGAGCGGCTGGCGAACCCGACGGAGGTGCCGGGCGGGCAGACGGTCGTCTTCGGTCTCGTGGGCGTGGTCGCCAACGGGATCTCGCTGGCGCTGCTGATGCGGGGGCAGAAGGAGAGCCTCAATGTGCGCGGGGCGTTCCTGGAGGTGCTCTCGGACGCGCTGGGTTCGCTCGCCGTGGTGCTCTCGGCGCTGGTGATCATGGCCACGGGCTGGACGCAGGCGGACCCGATCGCCTCGCTGCTGATCGCGGTGATGATCGTGCCGCGCACGGTCAAGCTGCTGCGGGAGGCGCTGGACGTCCTGCTGGAGGCGGCTCCCCGGAACGTCGACATGGACGAGATCCGGTCACACATCATGGCGCTGCCCGGGGTGCAGGACCTGCACGACCTCCATGTGTGGACGATCACATCCGGAATGCCGGTGCTCTCCGCCCACGTCGTGGTCGATCACCTGGCCCTGGACTCCACCGGGCACGAGAAAATGCTGCACGACCTGCAGGGCTGCCTCGGCGAGCACTTCGACGTGGAGCACTGCACCTTCCAGCTGGAGCCCAGCGGCCATGCGGAGCACGAGGCGAAGCTCTGTCATTGACGCCCCTGCCGGGTACGGCAGACTTGAGGGTCGAAGACCGACAACGAGGATGGTCAATGCCGATCACACCAGCCAATGGCCTCTCCGCCGACACCGCTGCGGCCCCCTCCCAGGAGGAGTCAGCCGAACCGATCATGCTGGAGCTGGTCGACGAGGACGGCAGAACCATCGGCACGGCGGAGAAGCTCTCCGCCCACATCGCCCCCGGCAGACTGCACCGGGCCTTCTCGGTCTTCCTCTTCGACGACGAGGGCCGGCTGCTGCTGCAGCGGCGGGCGCTGGAGAAGTACCACTCCCCCGGTGTGTGGTCGAACACGTGCTGCGGTCACCCGTATCCCGGTGAGCCCCCGTTCGTGGCGGCGGCCCGTCGCACGGGCGAGGAGCTGGGGATCGCGCCCGCGCTGCTGCGCGAGGCCGGAACCGTGCGCTACAACCACCCCGACCCGGCCTCGGGCCTGGTCGAGCAGGAGTACAACCACCTCTTCGTGGGAATCGTGCGGGCCGAGCCGCGCCCGGCCCCGGAGGAGATCGCGGAGACCGCGTTCGTGACCCCGGCCGAGCTGGACGCGCTGCGGGCGCGCCTGCCCTTCTCGGCGTGGTTCATGACGGTGCTGGATGCGGCGCGCCCCGTGGTGCGCGAGATCACCGGGGACGCGGCGGGCTGGTAGGCGCGGGGAGCGGCAGGGCGGCCCAGACCACCTTGCCGCCGCTCGCGGTGTGCTCGACGTCGCACATGCCGCCGGCTTCGTCGGAGATGGTCTTGACCAGCAGCAGTCCGCGGCCGCCGATGCGCTCGTCGTCCGCCTCCAGGGGCTTGGGCCGGTAGGGGTGGTCGTCCTCGACGGCCACCCGGATCCAGTGCCGCCCGATGGAGACCTCCACGGCCACCTCGGGCGAGAGCAGTGCGGCGTGCTGGACGGCGTTGGTGACCAGCTCCGAGACGATCAGCAGCAGCCCCTGCAGCAGATCCTCGCAGAGCGGCACGCGCTGGTGCCGGAGGAGGTCGCGCACGGCGTGCCGCGCACGGGGGACTGAGGAGTGCAGCGCGGGAGCGGTGAACCGCCAGGCTCCGTCGAACTCGACCGGGCGCCGGGGTGGGGCCTGCCCCGGATCGGGCGGGACGCTCCCGAGGATTTCCATGTCCGATACCAACCCCTCACCATGGTCGACCGCAACCACGAGTGTTGGGAAGATGAGGGTCCGTACCGGCGGGGTGACCACAAATCAGCGGCTATCGACGGAGTTTGATCGTGTGCGTATGCCACGGTCACTGACGCGACTGATCCTGGCCGCCCTGTTCCACGCTCCATGAACGATCCGGAGCGTTTCGTTCCACCCCGGCGCCCGGGGAACCCGCCGGCGCCTCCGGCGGGCCCGGATAGCATCCGGCGCATGGAACCCGCACTTCACCTGGACGTCGCCGACGGCGTCGCGACGGTCCGCATCGCCAACCCCGCCAAGCGCAACGCCATGACCACGGACATGTGGCGGTCCCTGCCGGAACTGCTGGCGCGGTGCGCCGGCGACCCGGACGTGCGGGTGCTGGTGCTCACCGGCGAGGGCGGCACGTTCTGCGCGGGCGCCGACATCTCCACCCTGACCGAGGGCGCCGAGCGCTCGCGGGACCTCGCGATCGCGGCCGAGGAGGCGCTGGCGGCCTTCCCCAAGCCCACGCTCGCGGCCGTGCAAGGCCATTGCGTGGGCGGCGGCTGCCAGCTGGCGGCCGCGTGCGACCTGCGGTTCGCCGCCGAGGACGCGTCCTTCGGGGTGACCCCGGCGAAGCTGGGGATCGTCTACGGGGCCTCCTCCACGCGGCGGCTGGTGGAGCTGACCGGCCCCTCGGCGGCCAAGTACCTCCTCTTCTCCGGCGAGTTGATCGATGCCGCGCGGGCACTGCGGACGGGCCTGGTGGACGAGGTGTGGCCGCCGGAGGCGCTGGAGAAGCGGGTGGCGGAGTTCGCACAGGTGCTGGCCTCGCGCTCGCTGCTGACGCAGGCCGCGGCGAAGGAGTTCGCCGCGGGCCCCGCGACCCCGGAGCGGCTCGCGCACTGGGCGGAGCAGGAGCGCGGCAGCGGCGACACCGCGGAGGGCGTCGCCGCCTTCCTGGAGCGCAGGCGGCCGCGGTTCGCCTGGGCCGCGGCCGGGGACGGGCGGCCGGACCCCCGCACCGGCCTTCCCGTCTCCGGCCGCTAGGCCGCCGGCCGCCCGGCCCCCGCTCGTTCAGCCGCCGTTCTTCCCGGCGAACTCCGCCAGGTCCACGTTCCGCCACTCGGCGACGAGGTCGGCCGGGGCCTTCTCCGGCGAGCCCGCGTCGTAGGGCGGCTGGGGGTCGTACTCGATGAGCAGCTGGATGGACTGCGCGGCGCGGTCGCCGGCGATCCGGCCCGCGAGCGTGAGCCCCATGTCGATGCCGGAGGAGACGCCGGCGGCCGTGACGTACTTGCCGTCGGTGACGACGCGTTCGCCGGTCGCCTCCACCCCGAAGGCGGCGAGCCTGTCCAGGTACAGCCAGTGGCAGGTGGCACGACGGCCCGTCAGCAGCCCGGCGGCGGCCAGGATCAGGGAGCCGGAGCACACGGACGTCGTCCACGTCGTGGTGCGGTCCACCTCCTGCAGCCACTCCCGGACGGGGCCGGGCGCCATCGGGCCGCTCGGGTCGGGCGCGCCGGGCACGACGACGATGTCGGGGGCCGTGACCTCGGCGAGGGAGGCCTCGGCGACCAGGGAGAGGTTGCCGCTCTCGTTGCGCACGGGCCCCGGGCGCTCGGCGACGAGCACGGCCTCGGCGCCGGGGAGCGGGCCGAGGGTGTCGAACGGGCCTATGGCGTCGAGGGCGGTGAAGCCCGGGTAGAGCAGGAAGGCGATCTGCACGGTGGTCCTCGTTCCGGTGGGTCGGATGTGTCAGATGTGTCGGATGCTGGTCAGACGGGGGTCAGGGGGCGGAAGCGGCGCCGGTACTCGGCGGGCGAGGTGCCGAGGGCGCGGACGAAGGCGCGGCGCATCGCCTCGGGGGTGCCGTAGCCGCAGGCGCGCGAGACCTCCTCGACGCCGTCGGCGGCGTCCTCCAGCTGCCGGCGGGCGGCCTCCAGGCGCACCCGGTCGACGTAGCGGCCCGGCGTCATGCCGGTCTCGCTCTGGAAGGCGCGGGCGAAGTGCCGCGGGGAGAGGCCGGCGCGGGCCGCGAGCGTCTCGACGGACAGGTCGGCCGCGGGGTTCTCGACGATCCAGTGCTGGACGTCGCGCAGCCGCGGGCGGCGCGCGGTCTGCGCGGCGAGCGGGGCGCTGAACTGGGTCTGGTTGCCGGGGCGGCGCAGGAAGACGACGAGGTTGCGGGCGATCGCGAGCGCCGGCTCGCGCCCCAGGTCGTCCTCGACGAGGGCGAGCGCGAGGTCGATGCCGGCGGTGACGCCCGCCGAGGTGACGACGTTCCCGTCGCGTACGTAGATGGGGTCCGGCTCCACCCGCACGGACGGGAAGCGCGCGGCGAGGGCTGCGCAGAACGCCCAGTGGGTCGTGGCGCGGCGGCCCTCCAGCAGGCCGGCCGCGGCGAGCAGGAACGCCCCGGTGCACACCGACACCACGCGCTCGGCGCGCGGCGCGTGCTCGCGCAGCCAGCCGATCAGGCGGGGGTCGGGGGCCCGGGTGCCCTCGCCGCCGGGCACCAGGAGGGTGTGCGGGGCGGGGGCGTCGTGGAGCGCGTGGTCGGGCACGACGCGCAGGCCGCTGCTGGTCCGCACGGGGCCGCCGTCGAGGGTCGCGGTGCGCACGCGGTACGTCGCGGGGTCGCCGGTCCAGTGCGCCGCGCCGGCGAACACCTCGGCGGGGCCGGTGACATCGAGGCTCTGCACGTCGTCGAAGAGGACGATCAGCACGGTGCGGCCGGGCGTGCGGTGGTGCGTCATGTCCTCCATGCTGGTCGCCCGCGGTTTTGTCCGCAATGACGAATACCCCACCTTTCCTGCCACCCCCGGCGGGTGCCCGCAGACCACTTCCCGCCGTACCGACCAGTCGGTAACGTGCGGGCATGACCTCACTCAACGGGCCCCTGCCCGAGCTCGCCGGACGCCGCTGTCACCAGTGGCTCAACGCCCTCCACGCGACGGTGTACTTCTCCCCCGACTACCTGGGGGAGATGGCGGGCCTGGGCGTCGAGGGCGACACCGCGGCGAACATCGCCGGGCGCACGGCCCCGCTCGGCCGCGTCGGCGCCGGGACGGTCACCGCGGCGTACTACAACTCCAAGTACGAAATGATCGCCCGTCATGTCCCGGGCGTCTGGGACGTCGTCTCCCCGCAGGAGGCCCTCGCCGCACGGCTGCGCGCGGCCGACGCGACGCTCCGCAGGCTGCTCGGCGAGGACGTCGTGGCCGCCCCCGAGATGGCCGAGGCCGCGGAGCTCGCCCTGCGCGCCGCCGAGGGCTGCAGCCGCGGCGGCCGCCCGCTGTACTCCGCCCACGCCGACCTGCCCGTACCCGGCACGCCGCACCTCGCGCTCTGGCACGCCGCCACGCTCCTGCGCGAGCACCGCGGGGACGGCCACATCATGGCGCTCGTACGGGCCGGTCTCGACCCGGTCGAGGCGCTCGTCAGCCACACCGCCACCGGCGGCGGCATGACCACCAAGTGGCTCGTCGCCACGCGCGGCTGGACCGAGGACGAGCTCGCCGCCGGCCGGGACCGGCTGCGGGCCCGCGGGCTGCTGGACGCGGAGGGCGAGCTGACCGAGGCGGGCGGCGCGCTGCGCGACGAGCTGGAGGCGGAGACGGACCGCCTCGACGCCGCGCCGTACGAGCACCTGGGAGCGGCGGGCGTCGAGCGCCTGACCGCCCTGGGCAAGGAGTACGCGAAGGCCGCCATGCTCGCGGGCGCGTTCCCCGCGGACCTGCTCGGCAACGCCTGACGTCCGGCGCCCCGGGCCGCGCCGCCGGCGGGGCCCCGGGCGGCCGCCGCGGCGCCGCCGCGAGGCTCACGCACCGCGGTGTCGGCGGCACCTGCCACAATGCAGACCGCAGCCCGAAGAGAAAGCGGAGCGTGATCGTGACGGCAATTGGTGCGTCGCCCGGGGCGTCGATCGAAGGCAGGATCGCCGAGGAGCTCGGCGTGCGGGAGCGGCAGGTGAAGGCCGCGGTCGACTTGCTCGACGGCGGCTCGACCGTGCCGTTCATCGCCCGTTACCGCAAGGAGGCCACCGAGATGCTCGACGATGCGCAGCTGCGCACCGTCGAGGAGCGGCTGCGGTACCTGCGCGAGCTGGAGGAGCGCCGCACGGCGGTCCTGGAGTCCGTGCGCTCCCAGGGCAAGCTGGACGAGGCCCTGGAGGCGCGCATCCGCGCCGCCGACTCCAAGGCCCGGCTGGAGGACATCTACCTGCCCTTCAAGCCCAAGCGCCGTACGAAGGCGCAGATCGCCCGGGAGGCCGGGCTGGAGCCGCTGGCGGAGGGGCTGCTCGGGGACCCGGGCACCGAGCCGCTCGCCGCGGCCGCCGCCTTCGTCGACGCGGACAAGGGCGTCGCGGACGCCGCGGCGGCCCTGGAGGGCGCGCGGGCGATCCTCACCGAGCGCTTCGGCGAGGACGCCGACCTCATCGGCGAGCTCCGCGAGCGCATGTGGACGCGCGGGCGCGTGGCCGCGAAGGTGCGCGAGGGCAAGGAGGAGGCGGGCGCGAAGTTCGCCGACTACTTCGACTTCGCCGAGCCCTTCACCGAGCTGCCCTCGCACCGCGTGCTGGCGATGCTGCGCGGCGAGAAGGAGGAGGTCCTCGACCTCACGCTGGAGCCCGAGCCGGCGGACGAGGCGGACCGGGCGGCCGCGGGCCCGAGCTCGTACGAGCAGATGATCGCGCAGCGCTTCGGCGTCGCGGACCGCGGCCGGCCGGCGGACAAGTGGCTGGGCGACACGGTGCGGTGGGCCTGGCGCACGCGCGTCCTCGTCCACCTCGGGATCGACCTGCGGCTGCGGCTGCGCCAGGCCGCCGAGGACGAGGCGGTCCGCGTCTTCGCAGCGAACCTGCGCGACCTGCTGCTCGCCGCCCCGGCCGGCACGCGCGCCACGATGGGCCTCGACCCCGGCTTCCGCACGGGCGTGAAGGTCGCCGTCGTGGACGCCACGGGCAAGGTCGCGGCCACCGAGACCATCTACCCGCACGTACCGCAGAACAAGTGGGACGCCTCGCTCGCCACGCTGGCCCGGCTCGCCCGGGAGCACGGCGTGGAGCTCGTCGCCATCGGCAACGGCACCGCCTCCCGCGAGACGGACCGGCTGGCGACCGACCTGATCACCCGTCACCCGGAGCTGAAGCTCACGAAGGTGATGGTCTCCGAGGCCGGCGCCTCGGTCTACTCCGCCTCCGCGTTCGCCTCCCAGGAGCTGCCCGGGCTGGACGTCTCGCTGCGCGGCGCGGTCTCGATCGCCCGCCGCCTGCAGGACCCGCTCGCCGAGCTCGTCAAGATCGACCCCAAGTCGATCGGCGTCGGCCAGTACCAGCACGACCTGTCCGAGGTGAAGCTCTCGCGCTCGCTCGACGCCGTCGTGGAGGACTGCGTCAACGGCGTCGGCGTCGACGTGAACACCGCGTCCGCGCCGCTGCTCGCGCGCGTCTCCGGCATCAGCTCCGGCCTCGCCGAGAACATCGTCGCCCACCGCGACTCCAACGGCCCCTTCCGGTCCCGCCGGGCGCTGAAGGACGTGTCCCGGCTCGGCCCGAAGGCCTACGAGCAGTGCGCGGGCTTCCTGCGCATCCGCGGCGGGGACGACCCGCTGGACGCCTCCAGCGTCCACCCCGAGGCGTATCCGGTGGTGCGGAAGATGGTCAAGAGCACGGGCGGCGAGGTCGCCTCCCTCGTCGGCAACACCTCCGTGCTGCGCTCCCTGCGCCCGGAGCAGTTCGTCGACGACACCTTCGGCCTGCCGACGGTCACCGACATCCTGCGCGAGCTGGAGAAGCCCGGCCGCGACCCGCGGCCCGCCTTCAGGACGGCGAGCTTCAAGGAGGGCGTCGAGAAGATCGGCGACCTGAAGCCGGGGATGATCCTGGAGGGCGTCGTCACCAACGTGGCCGCGTTCGGGGCGTTCGTGGACGTGGGCGTCCACCAGGACGGCCTGGTGCACGTGTCGGCCATGTCGCGGACGTTCGTGAAGGACCCGCGGGACGTGGTCAAGCCCGGCGACATCGTGCGGGTCAAGGTCATGGACGTCGACATCCCGCGCAAGCGGATCTCGCTGACGCTGCGGCTGGACGACGAGGCGGGAGCGCCGTCCGGCGGGTCCGGGGGGTCCGGCGGGGGCGCTGCCGCCGGCGGCGGTGGGCGGCCGCGCCCCGAGCGGGGCTCCGGCCGCCGTGGCGCGGGGGCGCCCGCGCAGCGCCGCGGCAACTCCCGCGAGCGCGAGCCCGCGCCGCCGGTGAACGACGCGATGGCGGAGGCCCTGCGCAGGGCGGGCCTGCGCTAGGAGGCCGCGAGCTGAACGGGCGCCCTCTCGTACGGGAGGGCGCCTCCCCGCGCGGGAAGGTGCCCGTCAGCGCTCCGTGAGGCGCCCCTCCGAGACCTCGATGCGGCGGGTCGTACGGACCGCGTCCAGCATCCGGCGGTCGTGCGTGACCAGCAGCAGCGTGCCCGTGTACGAATCCAGCGCGGACTCCAGCTGCTCGATCGCCGGAAGGTCGAGGTGGTTGGTCGGCTCGTCCAGGACCAGCAGATTGACCCCGCGCGCCTGCAGCAGGGCCAGCGCCGAACGCGTCCGCTCGCCCGGCGAGAGGGTCACCGCCGGGCGCAGCACGTGATCGGCCTTCAGGCCGAACTTGGCGAGCAGCGTCCGGACGTCGGCGGGCGCGAGGTCGGGGACGGCCGCGCCGAAGGCGTCCAGCAGCGCCTCCGTGCCGAAGAACAGGGCCCGCGCCTGGTCCACCTCGCCCACGACGACGCCCGGGCCCAGCGCCGCGTGCCCGGCGTCCAGCGGCAGCCGGCCGAGCAGGGCCGCGAGGAGCGTGGACTTGCCGGAGCCGTTGGCGCCGGTGACCGCGATCCGGTCGGCCCAGTCGATCTGCAGGTCGGCGGGGCCGAAGGCGAAGGACCCCCGGCGCACCTCGGCGCCGCGCAGCGTGGCCACGACCGCGCCGGAGCGCGGCGCCGCCGCGATCTCCATGCGCAGCTCCCACTCCTTGCGGGGCTCCTCGACGACCTCCAGCCGCTCGATGAGCCGCTCGGTCTGCCGGGCCTTGGCGGCCTGCTTCTCGGTGGACTCGGTGCGGAACTTGCGGCCGATCTTGTCGTTGTCGCTCGCCTTGCGGCGGGCGTTCTTGACGCCCTTCTCCATCCAGTTCCGCTGGGTGCGGGCGCGGTCCTCCAGGCCGGCGCGCGTGTCGGCGTAGTCCTCGTAGGCCTCGCGGGCGTGCCGGCGGGCGGTCTCGCGCTCCTCCAGGTAGGCGGCGTAGCCACCGCCGTAGAGGCGGACCTGCTGCTGGGCGAGGTCGAGCTCGAGGACCTTGGTCACCGTGCGGGTCAGGAACTCGCGGTCGTGGCTGACCACGACCGTGCCGGCGCGCAGCCCGGTGACGAAGGACTCCAGGCGGGCGAGCCCGTCGAGGTCGAGGTCGTTGGTGGGCTCGTCCAGCAGGAAGACGTCGTAGCGGCTCAGCAGCAGGGAGGCGAGCCCCGCGCGGGCGGCCTGGCCGCCGGAGAGGCTGGTCATGGGCCGGTCGAGCCCGACGGACAGCCCCAGCGAGGCGGCGACCTCCTCGGCGCGCTCGTCCAGGTCGGCACCGCCGAGGCCGAGCCAGCGGTCGAGGCCCGTGGCGTAGGCGTCGTCGGCACCCGGCGCGCCGTCCACGAGCGCCTGCGTGGCGGCGTCCAGCTCGGCCTGGGCCCGGGCCACCCCGGTCCGGCGGGCGAGGAACTCCCGCACGGTCTCCCCCGGCCGCCGCTCGGGCTCCTGCGGCAGGTGCCCCACGGTGGCCGTCGGCGGACTGAGCGAGAGCCCGCCCTCCTCCGGCACGTCCAGCCCGGCGAGCAGCCGCAGCAGCGTGGATTTACCGGCCCCGTTGGCACCGACCAGACCGATGACGTCCCCGGGCGCGACGACGAGGTCGAGCCCGGAGAAGAGGGTGCGGTCGCCGTGTCCGGCGGCAAGACTTTTGGCGACGAGAGTGGCACTCATAACGGGTCGACTTTAACCGGAGTGGTGGAGGGGGTCGTACCGGATTTCGATACGGCCCCGGGCCGGGGCGTCTCGCGCGCCCCTGCCCGGGGGCGTCGGTTACGGCACGTGCACCAGCGGCGGCACGTTCAGGCCGCGTGGTTCTGTGGGCTTTGCGGGGGTGCCGCCTGTGGTGGCGCGGGTGAAGGCTGGGTGGCCGCCGACCAGGGGCAGGGTTGCGGAGGTGCGGCGGAGGTCCAGTTCTACGTGCGGGGTGGTGGAGGCGGGCTCGATGAGGCCGGCGTCGGTGCCGGCGACGATGAGGGCCAGGCGGTGGCCCGCCGGGACGACGTGGTCGGCGGCGGCGAGGTCGAGGGTGATGGCGTACGGCTTGCCGGGGGTCAGGGGGCCGCCCTTGCCGGAGCCGTCCCAGTGGCCGAGGTCGGCCCAGCCGCGGCTGAAGACCGTGTGGCCGACCCGGGCCTTCGTCGCCTCGGTGCGCTTGTAGCAGGCGCTGTCGGCGGCGTTGCCGCTGCCCCAGCAGGTGCGGTCGTCGAGGGTGCGGATGCCTTCGCCGCGGGCGGCGTAGTCGCGGATCTCGGCGGGGCCGAGGTCGACGAGGACGGCGGACAGGTGGGCCGAGGCCGTGGACGGGGTGACCGTCAGGCGCACGGCCGAGGAGCCGGAGAGGCGCAGGTCGCGGCTGAGGGGCGGGGTGATGAAGCCGGCCTTGGCGGGGGTGGAGCGGTCGATGCTCGCGGACCAGTCGCTCTCGTTCAGCCTGGGGTCGTCGGTGAACTCGGCGGTGGCGCCCTGGGGCGCGGGCTTCAGGCCGAGCGTGCCGACGCCCGCGACGGGGCCGGCGGCGGGGCGCAGGGTGGTCGTGCGGGTGTTGCGCGGCGGCCAGACGCGGTCGGTGGACCACTGGTCGGGGGCGCGCTCGACGTCGGCCATGGGCTCGCGCTCGACGCCGTTGTCGTAGCCGAGGAGGTAGTGGTCGAACCAGCGGTGCAGGGTGGCCACCCACGCCTCGCGGCGGAAGTCGAAGGGGTCGACGTGCCCGGCCCGGGAGAGCCAGACCTTGCGCTCGACGCCGTTCTCCGCGAGGGCGTCCCACCACTGGCCGAAGTGCTTGGTTCGTACATTGAGGTCCTGCAGGCCGTGGACGGCGAAGACGCTGGCGCGCACGTTCCCGGCGTCCTTGACGTAGTCGCGGGCCTCCCACAGGGCCGTCCGGTCGCCGTTGCGCGGGGCGCCCTCGACGAGCTCGCGCTGTACGGCCTGGCAGCGGCCGCGGGCCTCGGGGCTCTCGATACGGTCGGCGAGGCCGTCGGGGCCGTCGTCGTAGAGGGCCGCGCCCTGGGCGAAGTAGTAGTCGTACCAGGAGCTGATGGCGCCGATGGGGACGATGGTCTTCAGGCCTTCGACGCCGGTCGCGGCGACGGCGTTGGCGACGGTCCCGTCGTAGCTCTTGCCGATCATCCCGACGGCCCCGGTGGTCCAGCCGGCCTTGACGGAGTCGCCGCCCGCGCGGGTGGCGTAGCCGCGGGCCCGGCCGTTCAGCCAGTCGACGACGGCCTTGGCCGACTGCACGTCGGAACGGCCGCCGATGTCGACGCACCCGTCGGAGCGGTTGGTCCCGGCGAGGTCGACGAGCACGACGGCGTAGCCGCGCGGTACGAAGTAGTTGTCGTAGTACAGCGGGAACCCGGCCGGCTTCCCCTGCGCGTCGTAGGTCTTCTTCTGGCTCTCGTTGCCGCGGCCGCAGCACGAGTAGTACGGGCTCGCGTCCATGATGACGGGGACCCGCCTGCCCTGTTCGGCGGCCTCCCGGGGCCGGATGACGTCGACGGCCACCCGGTCGGACCTGCCGTCCCCGTCGGCGTCCACCCGGGTGTCGACCCAGACGGATTCGCGTATGGCGCGGTCGTACGAATGGACCGGGGTGCTCTCCTTGCCGCGCGGCGGGGCGGCCTGCGCGGCGCCGGGCGGTGACACGAGCACCGCCACCAGGGCGGCAACTGCCGCCAGTACGAATGAAGTCCAGGGTGTGCGGGCATCCCGCGGGCGTCTGACCACGGGCGGACGGTAACGCCGACGGGGCCCGGAACAGAAGGGGTCACGGCAGCTTCAGGAGTTGACGGCCGCCCCGCCGCATGACGCGCGCATGTCGATCACATGTCGGAAGGCCCCATGGACATACCCCCCTCCTCGGTGAGTACATAGGCTTCCGAGTGATCGTTCTCCTCTACGAGTTGGAGTGACTCGTGCGTCGTCACAGACTCATCGTTCCGAGCACGGCCGCTGCCGCCTTCCTGCTGCTCGCGGTCCCGGCGTCGGCGGCGGACGCCACGCCCGGCGCCCCGGGTGCCGGAGACTCGTACTACCCGGAAGACGGCAACGGCGGGTACGACGTCTCCCACTACGACCTCCGGCTGAAGTACCAGCCGAAGACGGACCGGCTGGAGGGCACGGCGACCCTGCTCGCCACCCCCACCCAGGCCCTGTCCCGCTTCAACCTCGACTTCACCCTCGACGTGAGCGAGGTACTGGTGGGCGGCAGGAAGGCCGCGTACAAGCAGTCGGGCGCCCACGAGCTGGAGGTCACCCCGGCCGGCCCGCTGGAGCAGGGCAAGCCGGTCAGCGTCGTCGTGCGCTACAGCGGCACCCCCTCCACCGTGAAGATCGACGGCTACTCGGCCTGGAAGCGCACCCCGGACGGCGCGGTCGTGGCCCAGGAGCCGCAGTCGGCGGCCTGGTGGTTCCCGAGCAACGACCACCCCACCGACAAGGCCACCTACGACGTGTCCGTCTCCGTACCGGACGACGTCCAGGCCATCAGCAACGGCGTGCTCGCCTCCCAGTCCTCCAAGCTCGGCTGGACGCGCTACAACTGGCGCTCCACCAAGCCCCAGGCGAGCTACCTGACGACCCTGGCCGTCGGCAAGTTCGACATCACCACCGGTACGACGGAGAGCGGCCTGCCCGTCGTCAACGCCTACAGCAAGGACCTGGGCGAGAACCTCCCCTCGGCCAAGGCCAGCATCGAGCGCACCGCCGAGATCACCGACTGGGCGAGCACGGTCTTCGGGCCGTACCCCTTCAACGCCGTCGGCGGGTACGTGCCGAACGTCAAGTCGTCCTACGCGCTGGAGACCCAGACCCGGCCGTTCTACAGCCCGGCGTCCTTCACGAGCGGTGCCAACCAGCAGATCGTCGTGCACGAGCTGGCGCACCAGTGGTTCGGCGACAGCGTCTCCGTCAAGGACTGGCGCGACATCTGGGTGAACGAGGGCTTCGCCACCTACGCCCAGTGGCTGTGGTCGGAGAAGGAGGGCGAGGGCACCGCCCAGGAGCTCGCCGAGTACGTCTACAACGGCATCCCGGCCGACAACGACTTCTGGAAGGTCAAGCCGGGCGACCCGGGCGCGAACCGCCAGTTCGACCGCGCCGTCTACAACCGCGGCGCCGTCGCCCTGCAGGCCCTGCGCAACACCGTCGGCGACAAGACGTTCTTCGCCATCCTCAAGCAGTGGACGACGGAGAACCGCTACGGCAACGCCTCCGTGCAGGACTTCGTGAAGTTCTCCGAGAAGGCATCCGGCAAGAAGCTCGCGCCGCTCTTCGACACCTGGCTGTTCCAGCCGTCGAAGCCGAGCACGCTGCCGGCTCCGGCCGGCACCGGCCCCGCCAAGGCGAAGAAGTCGCTGAAGGCCGGCGTCACCGCGCCCAAGTCCTGGAAGAAGATCCAGGACGCGGAGCGCGCCCACCGGCACTGACCGGCCTTGACGGGGGCTTGATGGGCCTTGACCGGCCCTGACGGATCCTGACCGGTCCTGCACACAGGCCCGCCGTACCGCCGCCGCCCCGCGCGCGCATGCGGTACGGCGGGGGGGGGGGGGGGGGGGCCGCCGCCGGTTTCACAGCGCCGGTGGCACAGCAATACTGTTCGACACCGACAGGTGCGGAACAGAGAGCGAGGTGCCGCCCATGGCCGCGGAGACGGAGACCGGGGAAGCGACCCTGACGGTGGACGAGTTGGCCGCCCGGGCCGGGGTGACCGTCCGCACCGTGCGCTTCTACAGCACCCGGGGGCTGCTGCCCCCGCCCGAGATCGGCCCGCGCCGGGTCGGGCGCTACGGGCCCGGCCACCTCTCCCGGCTGGCCCTGATCGAAGAGCTGCAGCACCAGGGGCTCACGCTCGCCGCCATCGAGCGCTACCTGAACCGGCTCCCCGAAGGCCTCAGCCCCCAGGACCTGGCCATCCACCGGGCCCTCGTGGCCTCCTGGACGCCCGACGGGGCCGAGGAGACCACCCGCGAGGAGCTGGAGAGGCGGGCGGGCCGCGCCCTCACCGAGGAGGACGTCGACCGGCTCGCCGCGCTGAACGCCCTCCAGCGGGGCGAGACCGCCGGCTCCTACCTCGTCGACCCGGCCCTGCTCCACCTGGGCGTCCGGCTGCTGGACGTACCGATCTCGCCGGAGGCGATCCTGGCCGCCCGCACGGTGCTCGTGGAACACGCCCGCGCCACCGCGCGGGAGCTTTCACGGCTCTTCCGCGACGAGGTGGAGGCGCAGACGCCGGACATCGCGGCGATGAAGTCGCTGTCCGCACACATGCAACCGCTCGTCGTCCAGGCGCTGGTGACGGCGTTCCAGCGTTCGCTGAACGAGGAGCTGCGCGAGGCGTACGAGGACGCTGCGCGCGGCGCCTGAACGATGCCGTTCGACCGTTCGCCGCCACGGTGAACAGGCTGAACGGCGGGCTTCCGGCGGTGCCGGGCCCGGGCCGGGCCCGGCACCGCCGGTCACGTTCACAGTGGTGACTCGCCGTTGCGGCGGACACCACCGTCCGGGCCGCTAGAAGCGGCCCCCCGTCTCCGCCTTCTCCACCAGCAGGGCCGACGGCTCGAACCGGTCGCCGTACGCCGCCGCGAGCTCCCGGGCGCGGGTCACGAAGCCCGGCAGGCCGCCCTCGTAGCCGTTGACGTACTGCAGCGCGCCGCCCGTCCAGCCGGGGAAGCCGATGCCGAGGATCGAGCCGATGTTGGCGTCCGCCACGGAGGTCAGGACGCCCTCCTCCAGGCAGCGGACGGTGTCCAGCGCCTCGGAGAACAGCATGCGCTCCTTCATGTCCTCGAAGGGGATCTCCACGTCCTTCTTCGTGAAGTGCTCGCGCAGCCCCGGCCACAGCCCGGTGCGCTTGCCGTCCGCGTACTCGTAGAAGCCGGCGCCGCCGCTGCGCCCCGGGCGGCCGAACTCCTCGACCATGCGGTCGATGACCGCGTCCGCGGGGTGCGGCGTCCAGGTCTCGCCGGCCGCCTCGGCCGCCCGCCGGGTCTCCTCGCGGATCTTCCGGGGCAGGGTGAGGGTCAGCTCGTCCATCAGGGAGAGCACCTTGGCGGGGTAGCCGGCCTGCGCGGCGGCCTGCTCGACCGAGGCGGGGTCGGCGCCCTCGCCGATCATCGCCACGCCCTCGTTGATGAAGCGGCCGATGACGCGCGAGGTGAAGAAGCCGCGCGAGTCGTTGACCACGATGGGCGTCTTGCGGATCTGCCGGACCAGGTCGAAGGCGCGGGCCAGCGCCTCGTCGCCGGTGCGCTCCCCCTTGATGATCTCCACGAGCGGCATCTTGTCGACGGGCGAGAAGAAGTGCAGGCCGACGAAGTCCACGGGCCGCTCGACGCCCTCGGCGAGGAGGGTGATGGGCAGGGTGGAGGTGTTGGAGCACAGCAGCGCGTCGGGCGCGACGACGTGCTGGATCTCCTGGAAGACCTTGTGCTTGAGGGCCGGGTCCTCGAAGACCGCCTCGATGACGGCGTCGCAGCCCGCGAGGTCGGCCGCGTCGGCGGTCGGGGTGATCCGGGCGAGCAGCTCGTCCCGCTTGGCCTCGGTGGTGCGGCCCCGGGCGAGGGCCTTGGCCAGCAGGCCCTCGGAGTAGGCCTTGCCCTTGCGGGCCGCTTCGTCGGAGACGTCCTTCAGAACGACCTCGATGCCCGCCTTGGCGCAGGCGTAGGCGATGCCCGCGCCCATCATGCCGGCACCGAGGACGGCGACCTTGCGCACCTGGCGGGGGGAGACGTCACGCGGGCGGCTGACGCCGGAGTTGACGGCCTGGAGGTCGAAGAAGAACGCCTGGATCATGTTCTTCGCGGTCTGGCCGGTGACCAGCTCGGTGAAGTAGCGGGCCTCGATGAGCTGCGCGGTCCCGAAGTCCACCTGGGAGCCCTCGACGGCGGCCGCCAGGATGTTGCGCGGGGCCGGGTAGGGGGCGCCGCCGAGCTGCTTCCTGAGGTTGGCGGGGAAGGCCGGGAGGTTCGCGGCGAAGCGCGGGCTGGCCGGGGTGCCGCCGGGGATCTTGTAGCCCTTGACGTCCCAGGGCTGCTGCGACTCGGGGTGCGCGTCGATGAACGCGCGTGCCTTGGCCAGGAGTTCGTCGCGGTCGGCCGCCAGCTCGTGGACGAGCCCGGCCTCCAGGGCGCGGCGCGGGTCGTACTGCGTGCCCTGCAGCAGCACCTTCAGCAGTGCGTCGGTGATGCCGAGGAGGCGTACGGTGCGGGTGACGCCGCCGCCTCCGGGCAGCAGGCCGAGGGTGACCTCGGGGAGGCCGATCTTCGAGCCGGGGGCGTCGAGGGCGATGCGGT
This sequence comes from Streptomyces roseifaciens, assembly GCF_001445655.1. Taxonomy (NCBI): domain Bacteria; kingdom Bacillati; phylum Actinomycetota; class Actinomycetes; order Kitasatosporales; family Streptomycetaceae; genus Streptomyces; species Streptomyces roseifaciens. The sequence continues at coordinate 701,308 of NZ_LNBE01000003.1, read as the reverse complement.
GGTGGCAGGCGAGCGCGATCTCGTAGCCGCCGCCGAGGGCCGCGCCGTTGACGGCCGCGACGACGGGCACGCCGAGGGTCTCGATCCGGCGCAGGTCGCGCTTGATCGTCATGCTCCCTTCGAGGACGCTCGCGGCGTCGGCGGGGGTCGCGGCGATCAGCTCGCGCAGGTCGCCGCCGGCGAAGAAGGTCTTCTTCGCGGAGGTGAGGACGACGCCGCGCACCGACTCCTTCTCGGCTTCCAGCCGGTCGGCGACCGCCGTGAGGGACGCCTTGAAGGCGTTGTTCATGGTGTTGGCGGACTGGTCGGGGTCGTCCAGGACGAGGGTGACGATGCCGTCGTCGCTCCGCTCCCAGCGGATGGTGTTGCGCTCGCTCATGTCGGTGCTCTCCATGGGGGATTGTCCTCGGTCGCCGGACAGGGGGAAGGGGGCCGGTCCGCCGGAGGCTAGACGCGCTCGACGACGGTGGCGATGCCCATGCCGCCGCCCACGCAGAGGGTGACCAGGCCGTACTGCTTGTCCTGCCGTTCGAGTTCGTCGATGACGGTGCCCAGCAGCATGGCGCCGGTGGCGCCGAGCGGGTGGCCGAGGGCGATGGCGCCGCCGTTGACGTTGATCTTGTCGAGACCGATGCCCATCTCGCGGGCGAAGTGCAGCACCACGGCGGAGAAGGCCTCGTTGACCTCGATCAGGTCGATGTCGCCGATGGTCAGGCCGGCCTTGGCGAGCGCCTTGCGGGAGGCGGGGGCGGGGCCGGTGAGCATGATGGTGGGGTCGGAGCCCGAGACGGCGGCGGATACGATCCGGGCCCGCGGCGTCAGCCCGTAGCGCTCGCCGGTGCCGCGGTTGCCGATGGCGACGAGGGAGGCGCCGTCGACGATGCCGGAGGAGTTGCCGGCGTGGTGGACGTGATCGATCTTCTCGACCCAGTGGTACTGCTGCAGGGCCACGGCGTCGAAGCCGCCGGCCTCGCCGATCGCGGCGAAGGAGGGCTTGAGCCCGGCCAGGGTCTCGACGGTGGTGCCGGGGCGGGGGTGCTCGTCCCGGTCGAGGACGACGAGGCCGTTGCGGTCGCGCACGGGGATCACGGAGCGGTCGAAGCGGCCGTCCTTCCACGCGGCGACGGCGTTCTCCTGCGAGCGGGCGGCGAAGGTGTCCACGTCCCGCCGGGTGAAGCCGCCGAGGGTCGCGATCAGGTCGGCGCCGATGCCCTGGGGCACGAAGTTGACGTCGAAGTTGGTCATGGGGTCGGCGAACCAGGCGCCGCCGTCGGAGCCCATCGGCACCCGCGACATCGACTCCACGCCGCCGGCGAGGACGAGGTCCTCCCAGCCCGAGCGGACCTTGGCCGCGGCGAGGTTGACGGCCTCCAGGCCCGAGGCACAGAAGCGGTTCTCCTGGACGCCGGCGACGGTGTCGGGCAGGCCGGCGGCGATCGCCGCGATCCGGGCGATGTCGGAGCCCTGGTCGCCCAGGGGGCTCACGACGCCGAGCACGATGTCGTCGACGGCGGCCGGGTCCAGGCCGGGCAGGCGGCGGCGCAGCTCGTGGATGAGGCCGACGACGAGGTCGACGGGCTTGGTGCCGTGCAGGGCGCCGTTGGCCTTGCCGCGGCCGCGCGGGGTGCGGATCGCGTCGTATACGTACGCTTCGGTGCTGCTCAAGGTCGTGGGCCTTTCGGGGCGGGGGACGCTGGTAGGGGGTGGATCAGGAGAGCAGGGAACGGCCGATGATCTCCTTCATGATCTCGGTGGTGCCGCCGTAGATCGTCTGGATCCGGCCGTCGGTGAACGCCTTGGCGACCCGGTACTCCGTCATGTATCCGTACCCGCCGTGCAGCTGCAGGCAGCGGTCGGCGACGCGCTTCTGCAGCTCGGTCGCCCACCACTTGGCCATGGAGGCGTGCACGGCGTCGAGCGTGCCCGCGGTGTGCTCGGCGATGCAGCGGTCCAGGAAGGTGCGGGTGACGGCGCACTCGGTGGCCATCTCGGCGATCTCGAAGCGGATGTGCTGCAGCTTGGCGAGCGGACGGCCGAAGGCCTCGCGCTCCTTGACGTAGTCCGTGGTGAGCTCCAGCAGGTGCTCGGCGGCGGCGATCCCGGCGACGGCGATGTTCATCCGCTCCTGGGCGAGGTTCGTCATCAGGTGGACGAACCCGCCGTTGAGCTCGCCCAGCAGGTTCTCCTTGGGCACGCGCACGTCGTGGAAGAACAGCTCGGCGGTGTCCTGCGCCTTCTGCCCGATCTTGTCGAGGTTGCGGCCGCGCTCGAAGCCGGCCGTGCCGCGCTCGACGACGAGCAGGCTCAGGCCCTTGGCCCCGCCCTCGGGCGTCGTGCGCGCCACGACGACCACGAGGTCGGCGAGGATGCCGTTGGAGATGAAGGTCTTGGAGCCGTTGAGCAGCCAGTGGTCGCCGCGGTCCTCGGCGGCGGTGCGGATGCCCTGCAGGTCGGAGCCGGCGCCCGGCTCCGTCATCGCGACGGCGGTGATGATCTCGCCCGAGCAGAAGCCGGGCAGCCAGCGCCGCTTCTGCTCCGCGGTGGCGAGGCCCGTCAGATACGGCCCGACGATGTCGTTGTGCAGCCCGATCGCGAGGCCGGCCGCCCCCGCGCGGGTGAACTCCTCGGTGAGCACGGCGCTGTAGCGGAAGTCGTCGGTGCCCCCGCCGCCGTACTCCTCGGGCACGGCGAGCCCGAGCAGGCCCTGGCGCCCGGCCGCCCGCCAGGCCTCGCGCGAGACGATGCCGTCGCGCTCCCACTGCTCGTAGTGCGGGGCGACCTCCTTGGTGAGGAAGGTCCGTACGGTCTCGCGGAAGGCTTCGTGCTCGGCGGTGAAGATCTGGCGCTTCATGACTGCGGGCCCTTCTGGAGCGACTCGAGGCTGGGGACGTCCCAGTCCCGCGCCACCTCGGCGGTGTCCGCGCCGGGCCGCGCGGGCGGGCGGCGGACGGAGCCGGGGGTGGCGGAGAAGCGCGGGGCGGGGGCGGGCTGGGTGAGGCCGGCGTGCTCGACGAAGGTGCCGCGGGCGGCGAGGTGCGGGTGGCCGGGGGCCTCGCGCAGGGAGAGCACGGGGGCGACGCAGGCGTCGGAGCCGTCGAAGACGGCCGTCCACTCGGCGCGGGTGCGCGTGCGGAAGCGGGCGGCGACGGCGGCGCGCAGCTCGCCCCAGCGGGACGGGTCGTCGCGGGCGGGCGCGAGCTCGGCGAGGCCGAGGAGGTCCATGAACTCCGTGTAGAAGCGCTGTTCGAGGGCGCCGACCGCCATGTGGCCGCCGTCGGCCGCCTCGTACGTGCCGTAGAAGGGCGATCCGCCGTCGAAGAAGTTGGCCTCGCGCCGGTCCTGCCAGGCGCCGGCGGCGAGCATGCCGTGGAGGAGCGCGGTGAGGTGGGCGGTGCCGTCGACGATGGCCGCGTCGACGACCTGCCCGGTGCCGGCGGCGCGGGCGTGGTGGAGGGCGGCGAGGACGCCGACGACCAGGTAGAGCGCGCCGCCGCCGAAGTCGCCGAGGAGGTTGGCGGGGAAGGCGGGAGGCCCGTCGGCCGGGCCGGACAGGCCGAGGGCGCCGGTGACGGCGATGTAGGCGATGTCGTGGCCGGCGGTGTCGGCGAGGGGGCCGTGCTGGCCCCAGCCGGTCATCCGCCCGTAGACCAGGCGGGGGTTGCGGGCGAGGCAGGCGTCGGGGCCTACGCCGAGCCGCTCGGCGACGCCGGGCCGGTAGCCCTCGATCAGCACGTCGGCCCGGGCGGCGAGGTCGAGGACCGCGCGGCGGCCTTCGGCGGTCTTGAGGTCGGCCGTCACCGAGCGCTTGTTGCGGTTGGTGACGTCGCGGGACGGGGCGATGTGCAGGCCGGGGCCGCCGGGACGGTCGATGCGGACGACGTCGGCCCCGAGGTCGGCCAGGAGCATGGCGGCGAACGGGCCGGGCCCGATTCCCGCGAGCTCGACGACGCGCACGCCGTCGAGCGGACCGCCGGCTGTCCCGGTCATCCGGACCCCCTGTGGCTTTGTGACCCGACTTCGGTGAAACGACCTCGGTGATACGACCTCGGCGATACGACGTCTGTGACACAACTGCTGTCACACTCGCGATGCTAAGAACAGGTTCCAGTTTTCACAAGACCTCGGCTCCCGGCCGCGGCGTCACATCGCTCCCCCGGCAGCGCACTTCGGACCGGCTCAGCCCGCGTCGAGCTCGGCGACGAGGCGCTTGGGGGCGATGGTCCGGTAGCTCTCCTCCACCCAGTCGCACAGCACCTCCGCCGGGGCGCTCTCCCCGGTGAGCGGGACCGACACCCAGCCGTGTCTGCCGAGGCCGTAGGACGTGGGCGCCGCGCCGGGGACGGCCATGGCGTGGCCGTGCACCTCCTCGTCCTTGAGCTTGACCGAGATGCCGGGCGTCTCGGTGTTCCCCTCGGAGCCGAGGAAGACGAAGATCTTCTTGTTGACCTTGACGACAGCGTCCTCCTCCCAGGGGAACTCCTCGACGGTGCCGGGCAGCGAGAGCGCGAATTCCCGCACCTTCGCGCGGGCCTTGAGAGGGGCGGACAAGGTCATGGGATGCCTCCGGGGTGTGCGCATGCGCCTCTGTGCCTCTTGCCCGTACAACGCTAGCCCGCAGGTCTGACATCACCGGGGATCTCCGGCTCCGCCCGGGATCACAGCAGCCCGGCCTCCGCCAGGTGGTGCCGCACGGCGTCCACGGCCGCGCCGGGCAGGGGGCGCTGCGGGGCGGCCGTCGCCGGGCAGTCGATGACCCCCAGGAGGTGCAGGGCCGCCTTGAAGCCGCCCAGTGCGGACGCGCTCCAGCTCATGCCGGTGAGGTCGCCCGTCCCGATGAGCGCGAACAGGGCCGCGAGCCGGTCCTGTTCGGCGGCCGCCTCGGCCCAGCGGCCCGCACGGGCGTGCTCGTACAGCCGTACGTACCCGGCCGGGTCCACGTTGCCCAGCCCCGGGACGACGCCGTGCGCCCCCGCCAGCAGGGCCCCGTCGACCGCCAGTTCGGACCCGGTCAGCACGGCGAACGAGTCATCGAGGCCGCGCCGCCGCAGTTCGACGAGGAGCCGGCGCAGCCCGCCGGCATCGCCGCTGCTGTCCTTGAGCCCGGCCAGCGTCCCGTCCTCGGCGAGGGGCAGGAGGATCCCGGCGTCCAGCCTGGTGGGGACGGACGGGGGGATGTCGTACGCGACGAGGGGAAGCCCGGCGCCGGCCCGGATGCGGCGGAAGTGGTCACGGACCTCTGCCGGGTGGGTGGCGGTGTAGAAGGGAGCGGTGGCGACGAGCGCGTCCGCGCCGAGCGCGGCGGCGGCCCGGGCGTGGTCCAGGACGCGGGCGGTGGTCATGTCGACCACCCCGGCGAGCACCGGCACCCGCCCGGCGACGGCGTCGACGGCGGCCCGCAGCGCGGTGCAGCGCCGGGCGTCGTCCAGGTAGGCCGTCTCCCCGCTGGATCCGAGCACGAAGACCGCGTGGACACCGGCTGCGAGCACGTGCTCCACGAGCGAGCCGAGCGAGCGGGTGTCGACCTCGCCGGACGGGGTGAGCGGCGTGCAGAGCGGCGGAACGACTCCGGACAGGGGAACGGGCAGACCCATGGCGACCGCCTTTCCGGCGCGGTACGGGCCGCGCCGAGCCTTCGGGAGGGGGCGGGGTCAGTATGTCGGCGCCGTGCACCGCCGTGGGGCCGCTCCGCCGCCGGGCGGTACGTGACCGCCCGTCAGCCCGTCACCCCGCCACCAGCCCCTTCAGCGCCCGCCGGCACAGGCTGTCCGCCGCTCTCGTCGTTTCCGGGAGGCGGAAGGCGGGGGCCAGGGCGAGGGTGTGGGCGGTGGCGTTGTCGAGGCCGGTGCGGTGGCCGACGGAGACGAAGACCGGTTTGACGCCGGACTGGGTGCGCAGGGCGCGGCCCACTTCCTCGTCGCCGTCGAGGAGGGGCGAGGTGTCGCCGCGGTGCGGCCCGGGGGCGTCGTAGCGGAAGGTGAAGGGGTTCTTGGCGACGCCGATCGTCGGTAGGCCGGTCACGACGCCCAGGTGGCTGGCGAGGCCGAAGCGGCGCGGGTGGGCGAGGCCGTAGCCGTCGCAGACGACCAGGCCGGGGGTGACGCGGAGCCGTTCCAGGGCGGCGAGCACGGTGGGGATCTCGCGGAAGGCGAGCAGCCCGGGCACGTACGGGAAGGCGACCCGGCCGACGGCCGTCGCCTCCTCCACCACGTTCATGGTGGCGGTGTCCAGGGCGACGGCGGCGGCCACGACGACGTCCCGCTCGTCGTCGTAGGCCACGTCGACGCCGACGGCCACGAGCGGCTCGCCGGGCGGGGGCCCAGGTTCGTCCAGGACGGCGCGGCCCCGCAAGTCGTCCTGGAGGGCGGTCGCTTCCGCCTCGGTCGTGGGCCACCCGGGCGGTACGTCGGTTACCTCTGCCATGCTCATAGTGCGGGTCACGCTACCCGCCGCGTAGCCTGGCGATCATGTTCGTACTGGAGCTGACCTACATCGCGCCGATCGAGCGCATCGACGCCGCCCTCGCCGAGCACGTCGCCTGGCTGGACGCGCACTACGCGTCCGGCGTCTTCATCGCCTCCGGCCGGAAGGTGCCCCGGGACGGCGGTGTCATCCTCGCCGTCGGGGAGGACCGGGCGAAGATCGAGGAGATCACGCGGAGCGACCCGTTCAGCGTGGCGGGGGTGTGCGAGTACTCCATCACCGAGTTCATCCCGACGAAGACGGCCCCCGCCCTGGAGTCCTACCGGCAGGAACTGCCGTCCTGACCGCAGTTCCCGCCGCCCCGGGCGCGCCTACCGGCCGCTGAGCCGGGCGAGACGCCCCTTCTCCCCCGCCGCCCAGCAGCCGCCGTCCGGCGCGCAGTCCACCGTGTCGTACGAGCCGGTGTCGAAGGCGCGCCAGGTGCGGCCGCCGTCCGTGGTGAGGTCGCTGCCGGCCGGGCCGACCGCGAGCGCCGTGGTGCGGCTGTGCGGCAGCCAGGCGACGCCGGAACGGTAGGAGCCGGGCGGGCGGGAGGCGGTCGTCCAGGTCGTGCCGCCGTCGCCGCTGACGGCCGCGGCCCGCTCCGAGGACTGCCCGGTGCGGTAGTCACCGCCGACGGCCAGACCGTGCGTCCGGTCGCGGAAGGCGAGGCCGAAGACGCCGCGCGCGGAGTCGCCTGCGGGGACGGGCGTGCCCGCGACGGTCCAGGTGCGGCCGCGGTCGGCGGAGTGCAGGACGCGGGAGGACGCGGCGCCGCCGGTGGCGATCCAGGCGTCGTGCCGGCCGGAGCTCACCACGCACTGGCCGCTCGCCGCGAACGCGGCCTCGCCGGGGAGGGCGGCCGGCATGCCGCGGGCGGGCAGGACGCGCCAGCTGCGGCCGCCGTCGCCGGTGGCGAGGATGCGGAACCTGCCGTCCACGGGGTCGCCGAGGGCGATGCCGTGGCGCGGGTCGAAGAAGGTCAGGCAGTCGTAGAACGCCTTCGGGTCGGTGTTGCGGAAGGTCTCCGTCCAGGTGCTGCCGCCGTCGTCCGTGCGGAAGACCCTGGACGCCTCGCCCTCGCCGATGGCCAGCACGACGGCGCGGCGGCCGTCGAACGCCTCCACGTCGCGGAATTCGAGCGCGTCGGCGCCGGGCGGCGAGACGTTCCGCCAGCTGCGCCCGCCGTCGCGGGTGAGCAGGACCGTCCCCTTCGTGCCGGCGGCCCACGCCGTGGAGCGGCTGACGGCCGCGAGCCCCCGGAAGCGGGCGTCGGTGCCGGCGTCCCTGCTCTCCCACGCCGGGCCGGCGCCCCTGCCCTCCCATGCCGGGCCTGCGCCCCCGCTCCCGGCACGGGCCGGTGCGGTGGTCACCGCCAGCGCGAGCACGGCGCCGGTGAGCGCCCCCGTCAGTCCGCACAGTCTGCGTAACGTCTTCCCCGTCCGTCTCATGACCGGGGAAGCTAGCCGACGCAGGGCGGGCCGTCCACGGGACCTCCGCTGCCGCGCCCGCCCGCCGCCGAGCCGCTGCCGCACAAGCCGTCCAACGTTCATCCTTTTGGCCGGGGCGGGTGTGGCTTTACGGGCGATCCCCGGGCTCCGCACCCCCGCCTAGCGTGAGCGCATGACGCCGACATCCCTGCTGTTCTCCCCCGCCGGGACCGCCGCCCCGTCCCGGGCCAGGCGCCGCCGGGGCTGGCTGCTGGCCGGCCTGTGCGGCCTGTGGCTGCTGGAGGGCCGCCTGCTGACCCGGGACGCCGTCCACCCCGGGCAGGCCGGCGGCCACCACGCCCACCTCGTGGTGTGGGCCGCCGGGCTGCTGGTCGCCCTGTGCGTGCTGCCCTGGGGGCCGCTCGCCGCGCGCGCCGCGGCGGCGATCGCGGTGTCCTGGTCGGCGACCGGGTACCTGATGGCCACGGGCGAGCACCTGCCCGTCTGGGGGCTGACCGAGAGCGCGGCCCTGCTGGTGCTGCTCGCCCTCGTCGCGTGGCGGGCGCCGGTACGGGCCGCCGTGGCGACGGGCGTCGCGCTGGCCGCCGGGGTGCTGGTGGCGCCCGTGCGCGACACGGACGCGCCCGGTGCGGCCGTCGTCGCCTACGCCCTGGTCGTGGCCGGCGTCACCTCGGCGGGCCTGTGCCTGCGCTACCGGGACGGCGAGCGCGCCCGGGCCGTGGCCGCCGCGCGCGACGCCGAGCGCCTGGAGCTGGCGGGCGAGCTGCACGACTTCGTCTCCCACCACGTCGCCGCGATGACGCTGCTGGCCAAGGCCACCGGCACCGTCGCCAAGGACGAGCAGGTCGCCGCCTCGCTGCGGGACATCCAGGCGGCCGGGGACGAGGCGCTGACCTCGTCCCGGCGGCTGCTGCGCGTACTGCAGCAGGACCAGGCCCACCGCGCGCCGCTGCCCGGGCTGGACGGGGTGAGCGCGCTGGTCGACGACTTCCGCCGGACGGGGCCGGGCGCCGTGCGGGTCGAGCTGCACGTCGACCCCCGCTTCGGCGCCGGGACGGCCCCGGAGCTGGCCGCCTCCGTCCACCGGATCGTCGCCGAGGGGCTGGCCAACGTGGCCAAGCACAGCCCCGGGGCGTCGGCCGTGCGCGTGACGCTGCGCGAGGAGCAGCGGCGCCTGTTCATCTCCGTGCGCGACGACGGCCCCGCGGGCGGGCCGGCGCCCCACGCGCCCGAGGACACCGGGGGCCTGGGGCTGGTCGGGCTCACCGAGCGGGCGGACGCGATCGGCGGGTCCCTGACGGCGGGGCCGGTGCCGGGCGGCGGGTGGGAGGTGCTGGCGGTGCTGCCGGTGCAGCGGTAGGAGCGGCAGGAGCGGCAGGAGCGGTAGTGAACAGAGTGGCGTGCGGGCAGCGATTTCATGGCTGAGACGGCTTATGTCTTTTCCAATCAAAGGATCGTGATGCAGGTCACGCTTGAATCATGTGCACTGCAGCGATCGAACCGCCGTCTCTTCAGACGGCGTCTCTCCAGTCGGCGGATCCCTCCCGGATCCGGTCGGCGTCCGGACGCCGGCAGGAGCAGCACGAAACCGCACGACCCGCACGACCCGCACGGCCACCACCGCACCGGCACCCCGTACCACCGCAAGGACCCGCACCACATCACAGCGATCGCGAGGGAGCACGCGTTGTCCACTGTCATCGACCAGGCTGTCCAGGCACGGCTCATTGCGTCGGCCCCGCAGGACCGCGCCGTCCCCGCGCAGCTGCGCTACGTACCCTCCGATCCCTTCGCCGTCCACATCGCCTTCCCGCCCGTGGCCTCCCTCGACGGGGCGGACGTGGAATGGGTCTTCGCCCGCGAGACGCTCGCCTGCGGCCTGATCGCGCCCACCGGGGGCGGCGACGTCCACGTGTGGCCGTGCGGGCCGGACCGCACGGTGCTGGAGTTCCACGCCGTCGAGGGCGTGGCCATGGTGCAGATCGACACCGCCGAGCTGCGGCGCTTCCTCGCGCGCTCCTACGCGCTGGTGCCGGCGGGCAGCGAGGGCGGCCACCTGGACGTGGACGGGGACCTCGCGGCGCTGCTGCGGGAGGCCTGAGCCCGGCCCGGGCAAGCGGCTAGTGCGCCGGGCGCTCCTGCCCCTGCTCCTGCTCCGCCTCCTGCTCCTGCTCGGCGCGGGCCGCCGCGGCCCGCGCGTAGGAGGCGGAGATCTCCGTCTCGGCGGCGGCGCGGTCCGCCCAGCGGGTGCCGTCGTCGACGGACTTGCCGGGTTCGAGCTCCTTGTACACCTCGAAGAAGTGCTGGATCTCCAGCCGGTCGAACTCGGGGAGGTGGCGCAGGTCCCTCATGTGCTCGTGGCGCGGATCCGACGAGGGGACGCACAGCACCTTGTCGTCCTCGCCCTTCTCGTCGCGCATGCGGAACATCCCGATGGCGCGGCATCTGATGACGATCCCCGGGAACGTCGGCTCGCCCGCGAGGACGAGGGCGTCGAGAGGTTCGCCGTCGGCACCGAGGGTCCGCTCGATGTAGCCGTAGTCGGCGGGGTAGCGGGTCGAGGTGAACAGCAGCCGGTCCAGGCGGATGCGGCCGCGCTCGTGGTCCATCTCGTACTTGTTGCGGCTGCCTTGCGGGATCTCCACGACGACGTCGAAGTCCACGGGGCTCCTCCGGAGGGGGTGGGCCGGACGGACGGGCCCATCGTGTCGTGGTTCCCGCGCCAGGGCCATACCTCCTCGCGGAGGGCGCTCACGGACGACGGCGGGCCCGCCACGCTCGCGGCCGACGCCACCATCACGACCCGTCGACCTCCCGGGTAAGCCTGACCGGCTTCCCCGTCCCCCCTTCGGAACGGCACCGCCGGGACGCACCACCGCGGCTGATCACCGCTGCGGCGAAAGAAGTTCCCGGCACCCCGGACCTCCTGCCCGCGCATGCCTCTACGGTCGAGCCCCGGCACGGCACCGCCGGACTGCGCCGTCGCGGCTGATCACCGCTGCGGCGGAAGGGGTTCCCGGGCACCCGGGACCCCTTGCCCGCGCATGCCTCCCACGGGGCGAGCCTCGGCACGGCACCGCCGGAACGCGCCATCGCGGCTGATCACCGCTGCGGCGGGAGGAGTTCCCGGCACCCCGGACCTCCTGCCCGCGCATGCCTCTACGGTCGAGCCCCGGCACGGCACCGCCGGACTGCGCCGTCGCGGCTGATCACCGCTGCGGCGGAAGGGGTTCCCGGGCACCCGGGACCCCTCGCCCACGCGTGCCGCCCACGGGCGAGCCCCGGCACGGCACCGCCGGACTGCGCCTTCGCAGCCGATCGCCGTTGCGGCGGGAGGAGTTCCCGGAACCGCGCCACCGGGCTACGTCGTCGCGGCGGATCGCCTCTGCGGCGGAAGGGATCCCGGGGCGCTCCCCGTAACCCCCGTCGCTGCAGCCGCAGTCGGCCGGGGCGTCGGCCACCGCTCCGTGGGCTAGTCCTGCTTCGTCGCCGCGTGGGTGAGTCTTCGGCGGGCGCGTGGGACGGTCCGGGTGCCTTCGGGGGTGTGGGGGGCGGCGTGGGGCGGGGCGAGGCGGCTGAGGGTGACCACGCCGGCTATGGCGACCGTGCCGGCCAGGGCGGCGAGGAGCCCGCCCGTGACCCCGTACCGAAACGTTTCCCCCAGCACCGCCGTCCCTACGGCAGCCGCCACCACGGGGTTCACGGTGGTCACCGTCGCCAGCGGCGCCGCCAGGCCCGCTCCGCGGTAGGAGGCCTGGGACAGGAGCATGCCGCCCGCGGCGAGGACCGCGGTGACCAGCGCCGTGAAGGCGAAGAATTCCGTCCTGCCCGAGGTCCAGTCCTGCGCGGCGGCCTTGGTGAAGACGGAGGCCATGCCGAAGGCGACGCCCGCGGCCGCGGCCAGCACCACTCCGCGGACGACGGCCCGCCGCGCCCAGTGCGCACCGAGCGCGAGGACCGCCGCCCCGGCGATCGCCACGGCGGCGAGGCCGGGCCGCTGGGCGGTGTCGAGGGTCTCGGCGTGCGGCGGACCGGTCAGGCTGAGGAGCCCGGCGAGCCCGGCGGTGGCCAGCAGGGCACCGCGCCACCCCGCCGCACCGACGGGTCTGCGGGCGGACACCGCCGCCATGGGCAGCGCGAAGACGATCGTGAGCGCCCCCAGGGGCTGCACCAGGCTCAGCGGCCCGTAGGCGAGCGCCACCACGTGCAGCCCCGCGCCGAGCGCGGTCAGGGCGACCGCGCCCCACCAGCCCGGCCGCCGCAGCGGCCCGCAGGGCCCGCCCGGCGTCGTCGCCGCGACGCGCTCCTGCACGACAGCCGCGACCGCGTACGCCACTGCCGACACCAGGCAGAGCAGCACCGGAAGCAGGAGCGAGCTCACATCGCTCTCCGCCGTCGCCCTGACCGGCAGCGCTTCCTGCCCTTCATGCCCTTCATGTCTCCACCATGCCTCGCGCCGCCGCTCGCGTCGTCGTCCCAGGGGACGGATCCGGCCCTCCTACCGGCGGAGTACGGGATGACCCTGAACGTACGTGCGAGTCACCGAGAGCCCCTGTCGTCGCGCTGTGTAGTGCGGTCACTCCGCCCGGTGTTACTCCCGCGGGAGTAACAACCCCCCTGTTGCACCCGGCGGATTAGCTTCCGCTTCGCTCTCCGGGCCGACGTGCCGGGCGCTTCGCGCCGGAATCCTGGGAGGGTCAGTGGATTTCGGCTCGGAGGAGGCGGCGGGACACATGGCTCCGGCGGCGGAAACGCAGCGGAAGGAAGGCCGGCTGCGACCGGCACGCGAAGGAAGGTCGAGGCGCCGCGCCCTTCCGTGGGCGGTGATCGCCCTGTGGATCGTGGTGCTCGCGGTCACGGCGCCCTTCGCCGAGAAGCTCAACGGCGCGGCGCGCGACCGGCCGGTGGACTACCTGCCGGCCAGCGCCGAGTCCACCAGGGTCGAGCACCTGCTGCAGAAGCTGCCGGGCGGCAACACCTCGGACGCGATCCTCGTGTACCACCGCGACGGCGGCCTCTCCGACGGCGACCGCAAGGCGGCGCAGGAGCAGATCAAGCGGATCGCGGCGCGGTACGAGCTGCGGGGCGGGGGCGAGCCGCCCACGGTGGTCTCCAAGGACGGCACCACGTCGATGACGGCGCTGTCGGTGTCCGGGCTGGCGGACGCCGCCGCGCAGGGCAAGGCGGTCGACGGCATCCGGGACATCGTCGAGAAGGACAGGCCCGAGGGGCTGAAGGCCGAGCTCGGCGGGCAGGTGGCCCTCGCCTCCGACCAGAACGAGGTCTTCCAGTCCATCGACGGCACCCTGCTGATCGGCACCGCGGGCGTCGTCGCCGTCCTGCTCATCCTGATCTACCGCAGCCCCTTCCTGTGGCTGGTGCCGCTGGGCGTGGTCGGCGTGGCGGCCTCGGCGGCCATGGCGGGCGTCTACGGGCTGATCAAGGCCTTCGACCTGACGGTGACGACGATGAGCACGTCGGTGATGACGGTGCTCATCTTCGGCGCGGGCACGGACTACGCCCTGCTGCTCGTGGCCCGCTACCGCGAGGAGCTGCGCAGCACCGAGCAGCCGTACGACGCGATGATGTCCGCGATCCGCGGCTGCGGGCCGGCCGTGCTCGCCTCGTCCGGGACGGTCGTCGCGGGCCTGATGTGCCTGATGGCGGCGGACCTCAACAGCAGCAGCGGCCTGGGGCCGGTCGGCGCGGTGGGCGTCTTCTGCGCGCTGGCGGCCATGCTGACGCTGCTGCCCGCGGTGCTGGTCCTGCTGGGCCGCCGCGTCTTCTGGCCGATCGTGCCGGCCTACGGGTCGGAGGCCGTGCACCGGCGTTCGCTGTTCTCGGCCATGGGCAACTCGGCGGGCCGCCGCCCGGGCCTGGTGCTGCTGTGCGGCGTCGCGGCGCTGGTCGCCCTGTCGGTCGGCGCGGTGAAGCTGCCGGGCACGCTGAAGCAGGAGGACGCCTTCCTCAAGAAGCCCGACTCGGTGGCCGCGATGCGGACGGTCGCCGAGGCCTTCCCCGACTCCAGCAGCCTGCCGATCACCGTGGTGACGCGTACCGGGCAGGCGGGCGAGGTGGAGAAGCGCATCAAGGCGACGAAGGGCGTCGCCACGGTGCAGCCGGGCCGCAGCGGCGGGGACCGCACCGAGCTGCAGGTGTTCTCCGTCGCCAAGCCCGAGTCGGACGGCGAGAAGAGGACCATCACCGCGCTGCGCGGTGCGGTGCACGACGTGCCGGGCGCACAGGCGATCGTCGGCGGGCCCACGGCCCAGCAGATGGACCTCGCGACCACCAACGCCGACGACCGGGTCAAGGTGATCCCGCTGGTGCTGGCCGCGGTGCTGATCGTGCTGATCGCCCTGCTGCGCAGTCTCGTGGCGTCCGTGGTGCTCGTCCTCGCCGTGATCGCCTCCTGGGGCGCGGCGATGGGGCTCAGCGGCCTGGTCTTCGGCCCGGTCCTCGGCTACAAGGGCCTCGATCCGAGCCTGCCGCTGCTGACGTTCGTCTTCCTCGTCGCGCTCGGCGTCGACTACGGCATCTTCCTGATGCACCGGGCCCGTGAGGAGCGCCTGAAGGGCGCGGACTCGTCCGAGGCGGCGCTCACCGCGCTGCGCACCACAGGCGGTGTCATCACTTCCGCGGGCATCGTGCTGGCGGCCACCTTCGCCGTGCTGGCGACGCTGCCGCTGGTGGCGCTGGTCGAGATGGGCTTCATCATCGCGGTCGGCGTGCTGCTGGACACCTTCCTGGTCCGTACCTACCTGGTCACCTCTGCAAGCCTGTTGCTGAAGAGGTGGATGTGGTGGCCCGGGAAGCTCTCCCGGGGTTCGATGGAAGCGTGATGCCGTCCCGGGAACCGGTTGCCCCCATGATCGCCCGTCTGCTGCTGCCGCGGCACGCGGCCGTACGGCGCAGCGTCCTGCTGCAGGACTTCGGGATCGCGCTGGCGGTCCTCGCCGTGCAGAGCGTGCTCTTCGTGGTCACCACGCGGCGGTCGCCGGACCTCCCGGGATGGGTGCTCCTCACCGGCGCCGCGCTCGTCCTGACGGCGCGGCGCCAGGCGCCGTGGCTCACGGTGCTGGCCGTCGCCTGCATGAACGGCCCTTTCTACGCGCTGGGTTACCCCCGCACGGCGGCGCTGCCGGCGGGCCTGGTGGCCCTGTGCACGCTCGCCGTGGTCGGACCGCCCAAGCGCAGCTTCCTCACCCTCGGCGGCATCTTCGGCGTGGCCACGGTCGTCCTGCTGGCGTTCGGCAAGGGGCACGAGATCGTGCCGACGCTGGTGAGCGCCGGCTGGATCGCCGACGTCGTCCTGATCGGCGAGGCGGTGCGCCTGCACCGCAATTACGTCGGGGCCATCATGGAGCGCGCGGAGCGCGCCGAGGCGACGCGCGAGCGCGAGGCGGCGCGCAGGGTCGCGGAGGAGCGGGTGCACATCGCGCGCGACCTCCACGACCTGCTGGCCCACAGCATCACCCTGATCGGGGTGCAGACGGCGGTCGCGGCCCACGTCCTGGTCGCCGACCCCGAGCGGCTCGACCGGGCGGCGCTCGCCAAGGCGCTGGACGGGATCGCCGACACCTGCCGGGACGCCCGGGCGGAGCTGCGCGCGACCCTGGAGGTGCTCCGCGGGAACGATTCCGCGGGCTACGGGCCCCTGCCGGGCCTCGACGGGCTGCCCGACCTGGCGCGGGCGGCGGAGGCTGCCGGGGCACGGGTGAGCCTGCAGGTGCACATGGGGCAGGAAGCGCAGGGCGGGACGGCGGGGAGCAACGGGGCGGGCCCCGGCACCGCGGCCGACCCCGCAGTCGATCTCGCAGCCGATCCCGCAGCCGATCCCGCGGCAACGGCCGTCCTGGCCCCGGCAGTCGGGGCCGCTGCGTACCGTATCGTGCAGGAAGCGCTCACCAACGCGGTCCGCCACGGCGGTCCCTCGGTCCGCGTCTGGGTGACGGTGGCGCGCGGCGGGGACGACGGCGCCCTGCGGGTCACCGTGCTCGACGACGGCGGTTCGGGAGCGCCTGCGCGCGACCCCGTGCCGGGGAACGAGCCGAACGGCACCGGCGGTTACGGCATCGTCGGGATGCGCGAGCGGGCCCGCAGCGTCGGCGGGGGGCTGCAGGCCGGGCCCCGCGCCGGTGGCGCCGGGTTCGCGGTCACCGCGGTCCTGCCGTCGGCCCCCGCGGACGGGACCGCCCTCCGGTGAGCGCGCCGTGAGACGCCGGCGAGCGCGTGCGCCCGTACGTGCCGTGCCCGCATCAGTGAACGACCCGCGCCGCGGGGCGCGGTGCGGGTCCCCACCCCGAAGGATGACTCCGATGACATCAGCACCGACTCCGGCAGCACCGCCCTCCCCCGGGGGGAGGGGCGGCCGATGAACGCGCAGCAGCCGATCCGGGTCCTGCTCGCCGACGACCAGCGGCTCGTCCGCTCCGCGTTCGCGATGCTGGTGGACACCGCCCCCGACATGGAGGTCGTGGGCGAGGCGGGCACGGGCCGGCAGGCCGTCGAGCTGGCCCGCAGCTCCCGCGCGGACCTGGTGGTGATGGACATCCGGATGCCGGACCTGGACGGCATCGAGGCGACCCAGCGGATCGCGGCCGACGAGGACATGGCCGGCGTGAAGGTGCTCGTCCTGACGACGTACGACACCGACGAGTACGTCATCGACGCGTTGCGCGCCGGCGCCTCGGGCTTCCTGGTGAAGGACACGCGCCCGGCGGCCCTGCTGGAGGCGATCCGGACCATCGCCGCCGGGGAGGCACTGCTGTCGCCCGGCCCGACCTCGCGCCTGATCGCCCGGGTGCTGCGGGCGCCGAGGGCGGACATCCCGGCCTCCTTCGTGACCAACGGCCTGGCGGTGCTCTCGGTCCGCGAGCGCCAGGTGCTGACCCTGGTGGCCAGGGGCCTGAACAACGCCGAGGTGGGTGATGTGCTCGGGCTCAGCCCGCTCACCGCCAAGACCCATGTCAGCAGGATCATTGGCAAGTTGTGCGCCCGCGACCGGGTCCAGCTGGTCATCGCCGCGTACGAGGCGGGGCTGGTGACGCCGGGCTCCGTGCCGGGGGTCCCGCCCGCCGGGGGCGGTGCGTACTCTTCCTGAAGACCCCCTGAAGAGAACGGACGCCGTCCCTACGCCACGGGGCGGAACGGCGCGGGCGACCCGCGTCATCCGTGTGTTGACGCCGCGTTGAGCCGGGCGGGCACGCGCCTCAATGAACGTTCGAGGCGCCCGCCCGGCTCCGCCATCCGTTGAGGGCGGAAAGGGGCCGGGGGATGGATGACGCCGGTTGTTCCACGTTGCAAGGATTGGGCGCCGAAAGGGGGAAAAGCTGTCCAAGCTCCTGTTCTGATCTCCGGCGGAAACCGCTGTGGGGGGAAATTCGTGCAAATTGAAATACTCGGTCCGGTGCGCGTCAGCGTTGCGGAGAGGAGCAGCGACATTCGGGCCAGCAAGGTCCGTTCCATGCTCGCCACCCTCGCCCTCCGGGCGGGTCGGGCGGTATCGCACATGGAGCTCGTCGACGAGCTGTGGTGCGGTTCCACCCTCGGCAATCCCCGCAACGCCCTGCAGGCCCAGGCCACCAGGGTGCGCAAAGTACTCGAGGCACACACTCCGATGCACCGCACGACCGTCCTGCGCGCCGTCCCGAACGGCTACTTGCTGGACGTGCCCGCGGAGTGCGTCGACGCCAACAGATTTCTCGATCTCGCCTCCCGCGGCGGAGCCGCGCTGACCACCGACCCCGAGCGGGCGGCGAGGCTGCTGGAAACCGGTCTGCGGCTGTGGCGCGGCCCGGCCCTGTTCGACGCCGGGGAGGGGCTGCGGTGCGCGAGCGCCGCGACCCTCTTCGAGGAGCGCCGGCTGACCGCGTGGGAGGACCTGGTGAGCGCCCGCCTGGTGCTCGGCCACAACACCCAGGTGATCGCCGAGCTGCAGCAGCTCGTCGCGCAGCACCCGCTGCACGAGCGGTTCTGCGAGCTGCTGATGCTGGCGCTGTACCGGTCCGGGCGGCAGAGCGAGGCACTGGAGCGCTTCCGCCTGACCCGCAAGCGGCTGGACGAGCAGCTGGGCATCCAGCCGGGTGCCGGGCTGCAGCGCCGCCACGCCGAGATCCTCGCCCAGGATCCGGCGCTGGCACAGCCGGGCGCGCTGTGGAACGGGCGGCGCGAGCCGCTCGCGACGAGCGCGTAGCGCCCTGCGGGCGGGGCTCGACCGCACCCCACGGTGCCGCAGCCCGCTTCGGCACCGGAAGCCGGTGTCGTGGCCCCGCACCGCGGCGGCGGAGAGAGGTTGCCGGACCCGGCAGCACCGAGACAACTGGAGCCATCCCGCATGCACTCCGAGTTCGACGCGCGCGGTGCCGCCGGCACCGCGCGCACACCGCAGGACGAACCCGTCGCGATCGTCGGCATCGCGGCGCTCTACCCCGGCATCCGGGGTGCCGACGCGTACTGGAGGGCCCTGACCGAGCCCCCGCCGGCGCCCGGGGCCGGCCCGGCACCGACGCTCGCCGGCATCGAGGTCGACGTCGCGCGGTTCGGCATACCGCCCGCGCAGGCCGGGGCGCTCACGCGCATGCAGCTGCTGATGCTGGAGGCGGCCCGCGAGTGCCTGGAGGACGCCAAGGCCGGCGACCGGACGCTGCAGGCCGAGCGTACGGACGTGGTGGCCGGGGTGTGTTCCGGCCTGGACCGGCAGTACGCCAACGCGCTGCGCGTCGAGGGCAGCCGGTACGCCAGAGAGCTCGAACGGGCCGTGTCCGCACCGGAGTTCGGCGGCTCGGCCCGTACGGCCGCGCAGGCAGCCGACGAGCTGCGCACGGACCTGGTGCGGCGCCTGGGCGCCTCGCCGCACGACCGGGTCGGGGAGATGGCGAGCACCATCCCCGCCCGGATCGCGAGCGCGTTCAAGCTCCGGGGCCGCACCCTGGCCATGGAGTCGGCCGACGCGACGTCGTTCCTGGCGATCGCGCACGCCCTCGACAGCCTGCGCGGCGGGCTGTCGGAGGCCGTGCTGGTGGTGACCGGTCAGCGCGAGGAGGGCCCGTACCTGCGGGCGGCGCTCGCGGCCAAGGGCCTCGTCGCGCCGCGCACCCGGCCCTTCGCCCCGGACGGCGACGGCTTCGCGCTCGGGGAGGGCGTGGGGGCACTGCTGCTCAAACGGCTGTCGTCCGCGGTCCGCGACGGGGACCGCATCTACGCGACGGTCCGCGGGTGCGCGGTGCACCACCAGGGGCGCCCGGGCGTCTTCCGCTACTCCACGTCCGTGGAGCGGCGCGCGGAGGCGGCCCGGGCCGCCCTCCGGGAGTGCGGCGCCTCCCCGGGCACGGTCGGCTACGTGGAGTGCGGCGCCTCCGGCGTGCCGCGCGAGACGGCCGCCGAACTCGCCGCGCTGGCTTCGGTGTTCGCGGACGCGGAGCCGGGCTCCGTGGTGGTGGGCAGCGTGCGCGACCGGCTGGGGCACACCTTCGCCAACGCCGGTCTGGCCGGCGTCACCAAGGCGGCGCTGGCGCTGTACCACCAGCGGCTCCCGGCCCGGCTGCCGCAGGCGCCCGGGGCGGCGCAGGACCTCTCTGCCGCGCCCTTCCGCACGCTGGCGGAGCCGCAGAAGTGGGCCCCGGCGCCGGGCGGGGAACCGCGCCGCGCCTCCGTCAGCGGCGCCTCGCTGACGGGCACGCTCTGCCACCTGGTCCTGGAGGAGCACGAGACGGCCGGCACGGCGCCCGCACCGGCCCGGCCGCGCACCGCGCGCGCCTCCGCCGCACCGGAGCCCGTCGCGATCGTGGGCTTCGGGGGCCGGTTCGGCGACGCTCCCGACGCCGACGCCTTCTGGGCCGCCATGCTCGCCGGGCGGGACCGGATCGGACCGCTGCCGGATTCCCTGCTCGACCGGGAGCTCTACCACCGGCCGGGCAAGCTGAGCCTGACCCACAGCTACACCGACCTGGGCTCACCGGTGGAGGTGCCCGCGGCGCCCCCGGAGGGGCTGCGCATCCCGCCGCACCGCTACGCGGTCATGGACGCCGCGCAGCGGGTGGCCCTGTGCGTGGCCGGCGAGCTCCTGGCCCGCCGCGGGCGGGCGGGGTCCGGGGGCACGGCCGCGCGGCCAGCCGGCCGGGGCCTGGTCGCGATGGGCACCAACCTCAGCCTGTCCCGGGAGCGGCGCACGGCGGCCGGCCTGGCCCTGGGCGAGGTCGAGGCGGCCGTCGGCGGGCTCGCGGCGCTCGGGCACCTGGACGCGACCGGGGTGGCCACCCTGCTCGACCTGGTCCGCGAGCGCTACGCCGCAGACCCGGCCCCGGGCGGTCCGGAGGACCTCGACGGCTCCCTCGCGGGGGGCGTCGCCGCGGTGATCGCCAACGAGTACGGCCTGGACGCCGTGCCGCTGGGGGTCGAGGCGGCCTGCGCGTCGTCGCTCGCGGCGCTGGACGTGGCGGTGGGCCGGCTGCGCTCCGGCAGCGTGGACTACGCGCTGGCGGGCGGCGTCGAACTGCCCTGCAACGCCCGCGACATGGTGCTGTGCTCGGCCCTGGGGCTGCTGTCGCACGAGCGCATCACCCCCTTCGACACCGCGGCCGACGGCTTCACCCCGGGGGACGGCTGCGCGCTCTTCCTGCTCAAGCGCTACGCGGACGCGCGGCGCGACGGGGACGCGATCCACGGGCTGCTGCGCGGGATCGGGGCGTCCAACGACGCGAAGTCCCTGATCGCGCCGGACGCGGACGGCCAGGTGCGGGCCATGCGCCAGGCCTTCGGGCAGGCGGGGTTCGACCCGGCGGACGTCGGCTACCTGGAGGCACACGGCACCGGCACCCGCGTCGGCGACCGGGTCGAGATCGCCGCGGCGGCGCGGGTGTACGCGAGCCCGCACCGGCGGCGCCCGCTGGAGATCGGCTCCGCCAAGTCGTTCTTCGGCCACACCTTCGCGGCCGCCGGCGCCGCCGGGCTGCTGCGGGCGCTCCACGCCCTGCGGACCGGGGTGCTGCCGGCCAACGCGGGCCTGACCGCCGTCAACCCGGAGCTGGACCTGGACCGCATCCCCGCGCGCGTCTCCACCGGGACGGCGCCCTGGGAGTCCGCCCCCGGCCGGCCGCGCCGAGCGGGCGTGAGCTCCTTCGGCACCGGCGGCATCAACTATCACGTGCTGATCGAGGAACACCTGGACGGGCCACGATGAACTTCGACTTCGACACCGAGACCGCGGAGATGTGCGACATGGTCGTGCGCTTCGCCCGGCGCGACCTCGGCGACGGCACGGCGGCGCACGACCCGGAGGAGTTCCGGCGCCGCTGGCGGCTCGCGGGGAAGCAGGGCATCGTGGGCGCGAGCGTGCCCGCCGCGTACGGCGGCAGCGGCCTCGACGCCGTCACCACCGCGGCGCTGATGGAGGCCCTCGGCTACGGCTGTGCCGACCAGGGCTTCGCCTTCTCCGTCGCCGCGCACCTGTTCGCCGCCGTCATGCCGGTCACCGAGTTCGGCACCGAGGAGCAGAAGCAGCGCTGGCTGCCGCCGCTCGCCTCGGGCGAGGCGATCGCGGCGCACGCCATCACCGAGCCGCACGCCGGGTCCGACGCCCTGAACCTGCAGACGCGCGCCGTGCGGAAGGACGACGCGTACGTCATCAACGGCAGCAAGTGCTTCACCACCAACTCCCCCGTCGCCGACGTGTTCGTCCTGCAGGCGGCGACGTCGCCCGGCGGCGGCTTCTTCGGCCTCACCACCTTCGTCGTGGAGGCGGACACGCCCGGCCTGACCGTGGGCCCGCGCTACGACAAGGTCGGCCTGCAGGGCTCGCCGATGGCCGACGTGCACCTCGCGGACTGCGTGGTGCCGACGGCGAACGTGCTCGGCGAGGAGGGCGCCGGGGCGAGCATCTTCTCGTCCTCGATGAAGTGGGAGCGCACCTGCCTGTTCGCCACCTACGTCGGGGCGATGCGGCGCGTGCTGGAGTCGACGGTGGACTACGCCCGGGAGCGGGAGCAGTTCGGCTCGGCCATCGGCGGCTTCCAGGCCGTCAGCCACCGCATCGTCGACATGACGATCCGCCTGGAGTCGGCCCGGCTGCTGCTGTACAAGGCCGCGTGCGGGCTG
Organism: Streptomyces roseifaciens; assembly: GCF_001445655.1. NCBI lineage: Bacteria > Bacillati > Actinomycetota > Actinomycetes > Kitasatosporales > Streptomycetaceae > Streptomyces > Streptomyces roseifaciens. The sequence goes on along the minus strand of NZ_LNBE01000003.1, from coordinate 679,304 downwards.
GCCGCGGGCAGCGACGACGAGGTCGCGCCCGCCCTGGCCAAGGTCGCGGTGAGCGAGGCGGCGGTGCAGCTCGGGCTGGACGCCGTGCAGTTGCGCGGCGCCCTCGGGATCCTCGGCGGCGAGGCCGAGACGTTTCTGCGGGACGCCCTTCCCTCCCGCATCTTCTCCGGCACGAACGAGATCCAGAAGAACAATGCGGCCCGGGCGCTGGGCCTGGGCGGACGCCGTTCCCGGAAGCGCCGCTGACGGTGTACCGGCCACCGATACCGAACCGGCTTCCTGCAATGAACCACAAGAGAATCCAGAGGGGATTTCCGGCGTCGTGGACATGATTGTGCACCGAATTCGGCTCCGCCCGAACGTCACTCCCGCCCATTTCGAAACATGGGTCAAGGAAACGGACTACGCCACCTGCCCGGAACTTCCGAGCGTGCTGTCATTCAGCGTGCAGCGGGTATCCGCGGACCCGGCGGCTCCCGTTCACTTCTTCGAAGTCATCGGGGTGAGCAGCCGGGCCGATTTCGAACGGGACACGACAAGCGACGCCTTCGGCCGGCTGGTCGCCGATTTCGAGGGAATGGCCGAGGTCGTGGACGAAATGAGCGGAGTCCGCGTGGAGCCCGGATACCGGGTCGCGGCGGGCTGACGGGCTCCGCGCGGCGGGCCTTCAGAGGCGGCCCTGCGCCTGCCGTTCCATGGCGTCTATCAGCCCCGTCTCGTAGGCGATGGCCACCGCGCGGGCGCGGGTCCCCGCGTCCAGCTTGCGCAGGACGTGGTGGACGTGGGAGCGGACGGTCGTGTTGGAGATGGAGAGCTTCTCGGCGATCTCCGCATTGGACCGGCCCTGCGCGAGCAGCAGCATCACCTCGGCCTCGCGCGGGGTCAGGGAGCCGGCCGGCGGCGGTGCGGGGGCCGGGGGCTGCTCGGTGCGGAGCTGGTCGAGGGCCTTGCGGGCGGTCAGCGGGGCGACCATGGCGTCGACCTCGATGACCGTCTTGATCATGCGGATCAGCTCCTCGGGCGGATCCTCCAGGGAGAGCACGGCCCGCACGCCGATGCGCAGGGCCTCGAAGGCCCTGGGGGTCGTGTCGGGCCGGGCGAGGAGGATGACCTTGGCCATCCGGGAGAGTTCGGCGAGTTCACTGGTGTCGTCGATGCTCAGTGCCGGGGCCACGACGACAATGGCATCCGGAGTCATCTCCTTGGCGGCCGCCACCGTGCTGCGCACGGACGTTTTCGTGTGTGCTTCCAGGCCGTGCTGGCCCAGCAGTGCCTGCATACCCGCGCCTAGGATGAGCTTGTCGCAGCACAGCAGTATGCGCATACTCATCGAGCCTGCTTCCAGTTAACGGAACGGTTCCGAACGGAGTCACTTCGGGGAGCAGGCGCTATTGTGGCCGACGGGGTTGTGGGGGTGAAGACCGCCCAAGTCCCCCCGCCGGCGGTTCGACGGCTCATTGACGTCATCTCCGTGGCCACGGCATCCCCCTGAACGTCTCACCCGACTGTACGCCAGCGGCAACTGACGGCCGGGCGTCCCGCCAGGTTTTGGCGGGAAATATGTCACGGTAAAGGCGGCGGCAAGGAGCAGTATCCCCGACCGCGCGGCGTACGGGTTCCGGGCCTGGCCGGAATGTTCCGCTGCTTTTCCGGCAGGCCCGCGGACGGGCCGGCCGGCCCGGATTGTCCCCTGCTGCGCCACGTGGTCCGGAGTGCGGAGCAGGCCCTTTCAGACCGTGCGGTGATCCGCCGCTCCGGCGCTCCGGGGTGCCGGAGGGAAGGCCGTACGGGGCCGGCCGACACGGCTGACGAAGAAGAGCCTGCCGGAAAGGCCCAGTTGCTCCTGGAGCATCGCCCGCAGGGGGTCGTGCTGCATGACGACGCTCAGGGGGTGCAGGGCCAGCCCCGCGGTGGCCGCGTGCAGCCAGTAGTCGGCGATGCGCGCGCCGCCCCGGAAGGCGTCGGCCACCCCGGGGGCTTCCTCCGCGAAGTTCATCAGCACGACGGCGGGAGTGCGGCGGACCCCGGCGGCCAGGCCTCCGGCGAGCGACCGGTCATAACCGAAGCGGCACAGGAATTTCATCACCGGCGGGGACAGGGCGATCCGCTTCGCGAGCCGCTGCCGGGCCGACATTGGCCCGAAAAGCTGGGTCACGGGGAAGCCGTCGCCGTGGGCGCGCACCGCCGCCGGGCTCCAGCGGATGTACGAGTGGGTTTCCCGCCACGCCGCCGCGTGGCTGAAATCGATCCCTCCGTGACGGGCGAGGAAGTCGGCGAAGGCATCGCGTTCATGACGTCCCGTCAGGTGACGGATCTCCGTCGCGGGTCCCCCGGTGGGCGGGTGGCGCGCGAGGGCACCGAGGAGCTCCGGGTCGAGGGGCCGCTCGTCGTACGGGCCGCGGTTGGTGTGCCGGGCGCGGGCCGCGTCCGACAGGGCGGTCAGGCTCTCGGCGGCCTCCCCGGTCCGGCGCAGCGCCGCCGTCCACAGCAGCGACCAGTCCCGGGGCCACGGGCCGCCGGGCAGCCGGGAGTCGGCGCCGGGCCCCCCTCCCCCGTCGCCCCCGCTCTCGTGCGCCCGCTCCCGTACGAGCGCCCAGCCCTGGGCGGCCAGCGCCCGGGAGAGCATCCGCCAGTAGGCGGCGCAGCTCAGCCGCATCTCCAGCAGGTGGGCGGGCAGGGCCGTGAGGCTGCGCCGGCGGTCGACGGCGAGGGCGAGGTAGACGTGGGTGCCGTCGTCCGGGCAGCCGAGCAGGTCGGCCGCGGCCCGGCGCGCCGGCCGGCTCTCCAGCCGGGCGAGCGCCCAGGGCTGGCAGTTGTGCGACGAGGGGCTGAGGGCGGCGATGCCGGTGGCGTGCCGCAGGGCCTCGGGGAAGGGCGCGCCGAGGCCGGGGGCACGAGAAGTGGTCGGTGTCATGGGTCCGTTCATCACGTCCATACCAGGGCGAGGAAGTAGCCGTCGATCCGCCGGGCCCAGCTGTGCAGGCGGCCGTCGCCCGCCGAGGGCGCGTGGCGCAGGAGGTCGGGCCCGGGCCGCCACGTGTAGGTGTGGTCGTCGTGCCAGGCGTGCAGGGCGACCTCGCGGGGGTCGATGCGCAGGCCGAAGCCGAAGTGCTTGAGGACGGCCTCCTTGCAGGCCCAGCGCAGCGGCAGGGGCATGCCGGCGAGGCGGCGGCGGTCGGGGTCGGCGCAGGCCGCGGCCCGGTCGTCGCCGGCGGTCAGGAGCGAGGTGAGCATCGGCGGCATGCGGCGCTGGTGCTCCAGGTCGACGCCGACGGGGCGCGGCCCGCACACGGCGATGGCGAAGTCGCCGGAGTGGGACAGGCCCACGTCGACGGGGGCGTTGACGACGGGTTTGCCGGCCCGCAGCCCGTGGGCGACGGCGCCGACCCGGATGTCGCGGGTGCGCCCGGTCCGGCCCCAGTGGCGTCGGCCGTGGGCGAGGACACCGTGCTTGACGGCGAGGCGGCCGGCGAGCCACTCGTAGCGCCGCTTGGGCAGGCGCAGGCCCGCCGCGTGGGCGGCCTCGTCGTCGGTCAGGTGGCGGGCCTCCAGCGCGGCGCGTACGGCGTCGCCCTGGGCGCGCAGCCAGGCGATGGACACGACGGCGGCGGTGAGCTGCTCGGCGGGCCGGGCCAGGTGCAGCGGGCGCGCGGGGTCGAGGGCCAGCGTCTCCCCGGCGAGGCCGCCCGGACGGGGCCGCGGGGGCGCGGCGAGGGTGTCAGCGGTCGACATCGGGCGGCAGCAGGAAGGGGTAGGGGCGGTGGCGCACCTTGAGGTGCCAGGCGCGGTCGGCCTTGCGCAGCCGCTGGATGAGCTCCCACATCGAGGCGTCGCCCTTGTAGTACTTGGCGACCTCCTCGGCGGTGAGGGCGGGCGTGATGCGGGCGTTGGCCTGTTCGAGGAAGCCGGGGATCAGGCCGGCCAGCTTCTCCTTGTGGAGGTTGCCGAGGAAGTCGAGGACGACGCCGCGCGGTGTGTAGAACTTGTCGAAGATGGACTTGGACATCGCGATGCGGACGGGGTCGCGCAGGAGCCAGGGCAATGAGGTGAAGAAGAGCCGGACGTCGAGGCGTTCGCGGCCGCGGGCGTCGCGCATGAGGGGCGAGGTGACGTCGAGGTAGACGAGTTCGCCGTCGAGGTCGATCCAGTTGGACGCCTGGGCGTCCAGGCCGAGGATCGGGGAGACGCAGCCGTGCACGCGGTCGAGGAAGCGGGTGAAGAAGTCCCCGGCCCAGGCGTCGCCCTCGCTGTGCAGGAGGTGGGGGACGAGCCGTTTGACGGGCAGGGTCCGCTGGACGCAGTAGCCGACGATCCGGCCCGAGGGCAGCTCGGTGTGCCACAGCCGGGTCTCGGCGACGTGGATGCCGGCGGCGCGCAGGCGTTCGATGTACCGGTCGAGGGTGCGCCCGTAGGCCTCGAAGCGCTTGCGTCCGTCGAAGACGGGCAGCCGCTTGCAGGCGAAGGCGCCGCGTGCGGTCTCCAGGGCGAGGACGAGGGTGACCTCGCCGTAGCCGAGGACGGTCAGCCCGCGGGGGTCGCCTGCGGCGAGCGCGTGCTGGACCTGCTGTTCGAGTTCCCGGAGGTCGTCCTCCGGGACGGTGAACGTCATGGGACGGGGTCACCTGCTTCCGGTCTGCTGAGGTGTTCGTCCCGCCGCAACGGCGGGTCACCACTGCGGCGGGGTCCGGCGGAATCCGTCCCGGCCGGCGCCGCCACGTGCCCGGGATCCGCCGGAACGGCATCACGCCGCGACGAAGACGAGCGCCGCGTTCTGCCCCCCGAATCCGAACGACGTGGACAGCGCCGCGTCGAGGGCCGTCTTGCGGGGGCCGCCCGCGACGACGTCCAGTTCGACGGCCGGGTCCAGCTGTTCGAGATTGGCGGTCGGCGGGACGAGCGAGCGTTCGACGGCGAGGACGGTGAGCGCGGCCTCGATGGCGCCCGCGGCGCCGAGGGTGTGCCCGAGCACTCCCTTGGTGGAGGTGACGGCGGCGCCGTCGCCGAGCGCCGTGCGCAAGGTGGCCGCCTCGACGGCGTCGTTGAGGCGGGTCGAGGTGCCGTGGGCGTTGACGTGGCCGATGTCGCCGGGGGCGGTGCCGGCCTGCTCCAGGGCCGCGCGGACGGCCGCGAGGACGGCCCGGCCCTCCGGTTCGGGCGCGGTGAGGTGGTGGGCGTCGGCGGAGGCCCCGTAGCCCGCGAGGAGCGAGCGGACCCGGGCGCCGCGGGCGCGCGCGTCGGCCTCCCGCTCCAGTACGAGGATGCCGCTGCCCTCGCCGATGACGAAGCCGTCGCGGCCGGCGTCGAAGGGCCGCGAGGCGGCGGCCGGTTCGTCCAGCCTCCGCGAGAGCGCGCCCATCTGCGCGAAGCCGGTGACCATCAGCGGGCTGACGCCGGCCTCCGCGCCGCCGGTGACGACGATGTCGCAGGCGCCCTCGCGCAGCAGCTGGGCCGCGGTGCCGATGGCGGTGGCCCCGGAGGAACAGGCCGTGGCGGTCACGAAGTTGGGGCCGGTGGCGCCGAGGTCGATGGCCAGGTTCCCGGCGGCCATGTTGGGGACCAGCATGGGGACGAGGAGCGCGGAGACCTTCGCCGGGCCGTGCTCCAGCATCCGGCGGTGCTGTTCCTCCCAGGTGCTCACGCCCCCGAGCCCGCAGCCCACGACCACGCCGACGCGCGCGCCGTCCCACTGCGCGGGGTCGAGCCCGGCGTCGGCCACCGCCTCGCGCGCGGCGACGATCGCCAGCTGCGTGAAGCGGTCGTGCATCAGGGCGCTGCGGCGGCCGACGTGCCGGGCGGGGTCCAGTCCGGGGACGGTGCACGAGATGTCCACCGGAAGCCCTTCCAGGGCGGGGTTGCGGGTGGCCGCGGAGACGCCCGCGCACACGCCGTCCCAGGTCGCCTCGGTGCCGATGCCGGCCGCGGTGACCAGCCCGAGGCCGGTGACGGCGACCGGTGCCGCGGCGCTCACGGCGCCGCGGCCGCGATCTCGTTCGCGATCACCTTCACCACCGTGGCAATGGTGTCGGTCGGCGCGGCGGCCTCCTCGCCGATCTTCACCTGGAACTCGGACTCGATGACGAGCAGCAGCTCGACGAGGAACAGCGAGTCCATCTCCAGTTCCTCGAAGGTCACGTCCGGGCCGATGGCCGCGCGGTCCACCGCGAAGCGGTCGACAAGCAGGTCCACCAGCTTGTCGTAGACAGGGCTCATGGTGCGGTCCGCCTTTCCCGTGGGGTCGGGTGCCTCACCGGGCCTTTTGCGGCACGCCGTCCGGCCCGGTGTGCGGCAAGTCTGGACGGCCGCGCTGACGGGGGGCTGACGGATGGCTGACCCCGGACCGGGTCAGCCATCCGTCAGCGTCCGGTCAGCCCGGGTGAGCAGACTCGGCACGCCGGAGCCGTCCGGCTGTCCGCATCGGAGGAGCGCTCGCGTGGTTTGCTTCCGTCCCAGCCGCACATCTTTCCGGAGGGCCGAGCACGGGCCCCGGCGCCGGGGCGGTGCCCGGTGACGCGGGCGGCCGTCGTGGCCGGAGTGGGCAGCGCGCTGCCACCGGTGCCCGTCACCAACGACGAACTGGTGGCGGCGCTCGACACCTCCGACGAGTGGATCCGCTCCCGGACCGGCATCCGGCAGCGCTACTTCGCCCCGGACTCCATGGCGACCTCCGACCTGGCCGCGGGGGCCGGCGCCAAGGCGCTGAAGTCCGCGGGCGGGCGGCCGGTCGACACCGTGGTCGTGGCGACCACCACGCCGGACCGGCCGTGCCCGGCGACCGCGCCCACCGTGGCGGGCAAGCTGGGCCTCGGCCACGTCGCGGCCTACGACGTCGCCGCGGTGTGCTCCGGCTTCGTCTACGCCCTGGCGACCGCGGCGGGCCTCATCGCGTGCGGCGCCTCCGACGGGGTCCTGGTCATCGGCGCGGAGACGTTCTCCCGGATCCTCAACCCGGCCGACCGCTCCACCGCGGTGATCTTCGGGGACGGGGCCGGGGCCCTGGTCCTGCGGCCCGGCACGGAGGGCGAGACCGGCGCGCTCGGCCCCTTCGACCTCGGCAGCGACGGCGAGGGCCTGGAGCTGATCACGGTGCCGGCGGGCGGCTCCGAGCGGCGCCCGCACGCGCCGCGCGAGGAGGACCACTACTTCACGATGCAGGGCAAGCAGGTCTTCCGGCTCGCCGTGCAGCGCATGGGGCACTCGGCGCGCACCGTTCTGGACCGCGCCGGGTGGCGGGTGAGCGACGTCGACCACCTCGTCAGCCACCAGGCCAACCACAGAATCACCGCCCGCCTGGCCGACGAGCTGGGCATCCCGCAGGAGCGCTGCGCCGGGAACATCGCCGAGGTCGGCAACACGGCCGCGGCCTCCATCCCCCTGGCCCTCGACCACGCCCACGCCGGAGGGACGCTCCGGCCCGGGGCCCGGGTGCTGCTCACCGCCTTCGGCGGCGGCCTCACCTGGGGGGCGACGGTGCTCACCTGGCCCGCCCTCGACCGCGACTGACGGCAAGGAAAGCGATGACCCCTCAGAAACTGATCACCGATTACATCGTCGAGGTCTGGATGGACGGCGACGCCGGCGGGCTGGAGCCGGACACGCCCATCGACGAGCTGAACATCATCGACTCGGCGGGCGTCTTCGACCTGGTCCATTACCTGCAGCAGGAGTTCCGCGTCACCGTTCCGCTGCGGCAGATATCGCCGGCGAACTTCCGTTCCGTCAACGCGATCTCGGCCCTGGTCGGCCGGCTGCAGGCAGGGGAAGGAGCGACGACCGCATGACACACCTCATGGACGGACCGCAGGAGACCGTGCGCATCCACCGGAAGGTCGTGGGGATCGTCGCCGAGCGGACGCTCTACGACGAGTCCCAGCTGCTGCCCGACAGCCACTTCGAGGGCGACCTCGGCATCGACTCCGTCATCCTGGAGTCGATCCTGGTGTCGGTCGGCGAGCAGTTCGGCATCGAGGGGCGGCTGCCCGGCGACATCACCACGATCCGCGAGCTCGTCGCCCGGGTGGAGGGCGCGCTGGGCGTGCCCCCGGGCGCGGAGGAGGCCGGGGCACCGGCGGAGGCGGAGGGCGCGGACGCCGTCCTGGAGGCGGTGCTGGCCGCCGCCGTGCGGCAGACGCAGTACCAGCGCAGCCAGCTGGCCCTCGACGCGGACTTCGAGAGCGAGCTCGGCATCGACTCGGTCATCCTCACCTCGCTGGTCGCCGAGGCCGCGCAGGAGCTGGGCCTGCCGGAGACCGCGGTGGGCGCGGTCACCGCGCAGACCCTGCGCGGCCTGGCCGCCGAGCTCGCCGCCCTGACGGCGCCGGCCGGAGCGGCCGGGCGCGCCGGGGACGGCTCCTGGGACGACCGCTCGATGAAGGACTTCGTCGAGCAGCGCGACCCCGACCTCTTCGCCAAGGCCCGTGGCTTCGGCGCCTACCGGCGCCGGCGCGAGGAGGAGCGGCTGTACTGGTACGGCATGCCGCTGGTCTCCCGCTGCGAGAACCGGGCCGTCATCTACGACGAACTGGAGGGCCGCGAGCGCGAGTTCCTCATGTTCGCCTCGAACAACTACCTGGGGCTCGCCAATCACCCCAAGGTCGTCGAGGCGGTGTGCGAGGCCACCCGCGCCTACGGCGCCACCCACACCGGCTCCCGCTTCATCGGCGGCACCAACATGCTGCACAAGGAGCTGGAGCGGCGCCTGGCCGCCTTCAAGCAGCGCCCGGCCGCCATCGTCTACCCCGGCGGCTACGCGGCGAACCTCGGCGCCATCTCGGGCCTGGTCAAGAGCTACGACACGCTCGTCGTCGACAAGCTCAACCACATGAGCATCGTCGACGGCAGCAGGCTGTCGGGCGGCGTGCGCAGGATCTACCGGCACAACGACATGCAGGATCTGGAGCAGGTGCTGCGCCGCGGGGCGGAGCAGGGCAGCACGGGCGGCGGCACGCTGATCGTCGCCGACGGCGTCTTCAGCATGCACGGCGACGTCTGCGACCTGCCGGAGATCGTCCGGCTGGCGAAGACCTACGGCGCCCGCGTGATGATCGACGACGCCCACGCGACGGGCGTGCTGGGCGCGCGCGGCTCGGGCACGGCCGAGCACTTCGGGCTCAAGGGCGAGGTCGACCTCGAACTGGGCACCATGAGCAAGGCCCTCGCCGGCATGGGCGGCTTCGTCGTCGGCGAGGAGGAGGTCGTCGAGTACCTGCGCTACTACTCCAACTCCTACGTGTTCGCCGCCAACATCCCCGCGGGCGTCGCGGCCGGGCTGATCGCCTCGCTGGACGTCATCGAGTCCGAGCCCGGGCGCGTCAAGCGGCTCTGGGCCAACATCCACGCGCTCCGCGACCGGCTGCGCAAGGCCGGGTTCGACCTGGAGCGGACCGAGAGCGCCATCCTCCCCATCGTCATCGGGGACGAGCGCAAGGCCATGGAGATGGGACGCGCCGTGCGGGCGCGCGGCCTGTTCTGCCAGACCGTGGTCTACCCGGGCGTACCGCTCGGCGACGCCCGCCTGCGGGTCAGCGTCACATGCGAGCACACGCCGCAGGACCTGGAGCTCGCGACGGAGATCTTCATCGAGTCCGCGACGGAGACCGGCGTCCTGCCGCGATCCGAGTGAGCGAGGAAGTGCACACCACCATGGGCGCCTTCAACACCAGCGTGATCCGGCTGCGGCGGGACCTCCCCGCCGGGCAGGCCGGCCGTCCGGCCTTCGTCGGCGAACACCCCCTGACCTACGGCGAGTTCACGGCCTCCGTCGATGCTCTCACCTGCCGGCTGCTCGACCTCGGGGTCCGCACCGGCGACCGGGTGGCCGTCTGGATGGACAAGCACCCGCACTACGCCGAGGCGATCCTGGCGACGGTGCAGGCGGGCTGCGCGTACGTCCCCCTGGACGGCGGGCAGCCGGCGGGCCGGGCCGGGACCATCCTCATGGACGCGGAGCCGGTCGTGCTCTTCACCGACCGCCGCCACCTGGACCTGCTCGCGGGCAGCGACCTGCCGTCCTCCCTGGAGGCCATCGTCACCACCGGCGAGCCTCCGGCGGGCGGCCACGTGTCCGGCGTGCCCGTCCACTCCTGGGAGGGCTTCGCGCGGGTCAGGGCCGGGCGGGTGACGATACTGCCCGCGCTCCAGCCCTCCGACCTGGCGGCGATCCTCTACACCTCCGGTTCGACCGGGGTGCCCAAGGGCGTACGGATCTCCCACCGGAACCTGGCCAACTTCGTCGGCTGGGCCCGTACCGAACTCGACGTGGGGCCCGACGACGTGTTCGCCAACCACGCGTCGTTCAACTTCGACCTCAGCACCTTCGACCTCTTCGTCGCGCTGTCCGTCGGCGCCTCGGTGTGGATCGTGGCCGACGCGGCCGCCCGGGACGTCCCGGCGCTGGCCGCGGGCATCCGCGAGCACGGCATCACCGTCTGGTACTCGGTCCCCTCCGTCCTGCACCTGCTCACCGCGTCGGGCGTGCTCACCCCCGACGTCACCCGGAGCCTGCGCTACGTGCTGTTCGCGGGCGAGGTCTTCCCGATCCCGCAGCTGCGCGCCCTCGCGGACCGGCTGCCCGCCGCCACCGCCCTGTACAACCTCTACGGGCCCACCGAGACCAACGTCTGCACCTACCACCGGGTGCGCCCCGGGGACCTCCTGCGCGACACGCCGGTGCCCATCGGGGCGCCGATCACCGGCGCGCGCGTGAGCGTCGTCGCCGACGGCCGGCCCGTCGACGTGCCCGGCGCGATCGGCGAACTCGTCGTCGAGGGCGACTGCGTGACCCCCGGCTACTGGCGGCGCCCCGACGAGCCCGCCGCCGCCTTCCACTGCCAGGGCCGCCACCCCACCGGCGACCTCGTCAGCTACGAGGACGGGCAGCTGGTCTACCGCGGCCGCAAGGACCGCATGGTCAAGCTGCACGGCTACCGCGTCGAACTCGGCGAGATCGAGGCCGCGGCGCTCTCCCACCCCGCCGTCGCCGAGGCCGCGGTCGTGCTGCGCACCGGACAGGAGGCGGACGCCCAGCCCCGCATCGCCCTCTACTACACGCTGCGCCCCGGCGCCGTGCGGCCCGGCCTGGTGGCGCTCAAGCAGCACTGCGCCCGCGTCCTGCCCCGCTACATGCTGCCGCAGACGGCGACCTGCCTCGACCGGCTCCCGCACAACGCCAACGGCAAGACCGACTACCGGCGCCTTGACCACGAGGCGGCCCAGCCCACCGCAGCGCCTGCCGGCACTGCCAGCAAATGACGGAGACCATCTTGAGTCGAGGACCGATCGGGAAGCCCTGGCCCGGCGGCGAACCGGAGACCGTGGCGGCGCTGCTCCGGCACCGCGCGGACCGGACGCCGGACGCGCTCGCCTACCGCTTTCTCCCCGGTGCCGACGACGCGAGCGAGTCGTGGAGCTACGGGGAACTGGACCTGCGCGCCCGCACCGTGGCGGGGCGGCTGCTGCGCGAGAACCTGGGCGGCAGGCCCGTCCTGCTGCTCCACCCGCCGGGCCTGGACTACATCGCGGCCTTCTTCGGCTGCCTCTACGCCGGGGCGATCGCCGTCCCCGCCTATCCGCCGGACAGTGCGCGCTTCGGCCAGACCATGCCCCGGCTCGCGGCCATCGCCCGGGACTCCGGGGCCACGCACGCCTACACCACCGCCGACGTCCGCGAGGCCGCGCGCGCCAGGCCGGAGGAGATCTCCGCGCTCGGCCTGGCCGGGCTGACGTGGCTGACGGCCGGCGACCTCGGGCCCGCGGACGCGGAGGCCTGGCACGAGCCGGGCACGGCCGGCGGCTCCCTCGCCTTCCTGCAGTACACCTCGGGGTCGACGTCCGACCCCAAGGGCGTCATGGTCACCCACGCCAACCTCGTCCGCAACCTGCGCTCCATCCACGTGCGCCTGGAGCACGACGAGGACTCCGGCATGGTCTCCTGGCTGCCGCCGTACCACGACATGGGGCTCATCGGCGGCATCCTGACCCCGCTCTACGGAGGCTTCCCCGCCCACCTGATGGCGCCGGCCACCTTCGTCCGGCGGCCGCTGCTGTGGCTGGACACCCTCTCCCGGACGGGGGCGTCGACCAGCGTCGCGCCCAACTTCGGCTTCGAGCAGTGCCTGCGCCGGATCACCGACGAGCAGCGCGACGCCCTCGACCTGAGCACCTGGCGGCTCGCCCTCAACGGCGCCGAGCCCGTACGGGCCGAGACGCTGGAGCGCTTCGCCGACCGCTTCGCCCCTTGCGGCTTCGACCGCCGGGCCCTGCTGCCCTGCTACGGGCTGGCCGAGGGCACCCTGATGGTCACCGGCATCGGCGCCGGACAGCCGCCCGTCCTCGGCGCGTTCGACACCGGCGCCCTGGCCCGCGGCGAGGCGGAGCCCGCCGCGGAGGGCGCGGAGCGGGTGACCCGGGTCGTCGGCTGCGGCACGCCCGTCCCGGACGTCGAGGTCGCCGTGGTCGACCCGGACACCCGCCGCCGGGCGCCCGAGGGCCGCGTCGGCGAGATCTGGGTGGCCGGGCCGAACGTCGCCGAGGGCTACTGGGGCCGGCCGGAGGCCACGGACGAGTCGTTCGGCGCCCGCATCGCCGGCGAGGAGGAGACGGCGGAGACGGCGGAGACGGCCCATCTGCGCACCGGCGACCTGGGCTTCCTGCGCGACGGCCAGCTCTATGTAGTGGGCCGCACGAAGGACATCGTCATCGTGCAGGGCCGCAACCACTACCCGCACGACGTCGAACTGACCGCAGAGAAGGCGACGGACGCCGTCCGCCCCGGCTGCGGCGCCGCCTTCGGCATCCCCACCGCGCAGGGCGAACAGCTCGCTCTGGCCTACGAGTTCGGCGGCGGCGACCCCGCGGCGGCCCTCGCCGCGCTGCGCACCGCCATCGCCGAGGAGCACCAGGTCGCCCCGCACACCGTCGTCCTGCTCAAGCGGTCGACGGTGCCCAAGACGACCAGCGGCAAGATCCAGCGGCAGGCGTGCCGGGCGGCCCTGACGGGCCTGGAGCTGTCCGTGGTGGCGGCGAGCGTGGTCCGCGACGACGCGGGGCCGTCCCCCGCGGCCCGCCCGGGCCGCAAGGAGGCGGTGGAGGCGGTCGCGCGCGTGCTGGGCCGGGCGGCCGGCCCGGACGACGTCGCCGACCGCGGCTTCGCCGAACTCGGCCTGGACTACGCGGGCCTCCTGGAGGCCGTGGGCGCGCTGGAGCGGGAGTTCGGCGTAGCGGTCCCGGTGGGAGAGCTGCTGGTGCGCCCGCACGCAGCAACGCTCGTCGAACTGCTGCTCGCGACCGGGCCCGGCGGGAGCGCGGACCCGAACGGCGTGACCCCGGCCGTGGACGAGGCCGACGGGAGCATCCGGGCAGCCGGCGCCGGCACGCCCGCGGACCGGCCCGGCACGGGCACGTTCGTGAGCCGGACCGGTGAGGGCATGCCCGCCGGCCGGCCCGGCGAGGGCGCGTTCGCGGACGCACCCGGCGCGGGCGCGACCGGCGAGGGGCCGCGAGCGGGCGTGCCCGGCTACGTATCCGTGCACGGCACCGACGCAGCCGGCACCGGGCCCGGCGCCGGCACGCATGCGGGCCGGGCCGGCGGCGAAGGACCCGGCGCGGGCGTGCCCGGCGCGCCCGGAAGCGCGCCCCGTACCGCCGTCGTCGAAGCGTGGCTGGCCGCGCGGATCGCGGAGCGGCTCGGTCTGCAGGCCTCCGCGATCGACCGGGACCTGCCCTTCACCTCCCTCGGGCTCGACTCCCGGCAGGCGGTGGCCGTCACCGGCGAACTGGGCGCCTGGCTGGGCCGCGAGCTGCCCGCGGGCCTGGTCTTCGAGCACCCGTCCGTCCGCGCGCTGGCGGCCCGCCTCGGCGCGCAGGAGCGGCCCCGGCCCGCGGCCGCCCCCGCCGCCCCGGCCCCCGGCGAGCCGATCGCGATCGTCGGCATGGGCTGCCGCTTCCCGGGCGCCCCCGACGTGGACAGCTACTGGCGGCTCCTGCTGGACGGCCGCGACGCGGTCGGCGAGGTGCCGCGCGACCGCTGGGACCCCGCTCTCGTCGACGCCCCCCGCCACGGCGGGTTCCTGGACCGCGTCGACGCCTTCGACGCCCGTTTCTTCGGGATCTCGGCGCGCGAGGCCGAGCGCATGGACCCGCAGCAGCGGCTGCTGCTGGAGGTCGCCTGGCAGGCCTTCGAGGACGCGCACGTCACGCCCGCGCACCTGGCGGGCAGCGAGACCGGCGTCTTCGTCGGCATCAGCAGCCACGACTACGCCGAGCTGCAGATGCCGCACCTGGAGGCGGTCGACGTCTACTCCGCGACGGGCAACGCCCAGTCGGTGGCGGCGAACCGGCTCTCGTACCACTTCGACCTGGCGGGCCCCAGCCTCGCCGTGGACACCGCGTGCTCGTCGTCGCTCGCCGCCGTCCACATGGCGTGCCAGAGCCTGCGGTCGGGCGAGTGCCGTACCGCGCTCGCCGGCGGGGTGAACCTCCTGATCACGCCGGGGCTGTCGGTGGCGTTCGCGCAGGGCGGGATGCTCTCCGCGGACGGGCGCTGCCGGACCTTCGACGACGCGGCCGACGGCTACGTGCGCGGCGAGGGCGTGGGCCTCGTCCTCCTCAAGCCGCTGTCCGCGGCCCTGGCCGACGGCGACCGCGTCCACGCGGTGATCCGGGGCTCCGCCCTGGGCCACGGCGGGCGCAGCAACGGCCTGACGGCGCCGAAGGGTTCGGCGCAGCGCACGGTGATGGCACGGGCCCTGGCCCAGGCCGGCCTGGAGGCTTCCGCGGTCGGCTACGTCGAGGCGCACGGCACGGGCACGGCGCTGGGCGACCCCGTCGAGTGGGGGGCGCTGGCGGGCGTGTACGGGCAGGGGCGGGCCGCGGAGGAGCCCTGCCTGGTCGGCTCGGTGAAGACCAACATCGGCCACCTGGAGGCGGCCGCGGGGATCGCCGGGCTGATCAAGGCGGCCCTGGTCACCAAGTACCGCCAGGTGCCTCCGTCGCTGCACCTGACCACGCCCAACCGGGGCCTGGACCGGGAGGGCGCGGGCCTGGAGGTGGCCACGGACAGGCGTGCGCTGCCGGTGCGGGACGCGGCGCGGGCCGGGGTGAGCTCGTTCGGGTTCGGCGGCGCCAACGCGCACGTCGTCCTCGAGGCGGCGCCCGAGGTCCCGGCCGCCGCCCCGGCCACGGGACCCCCGCGCCCGCGGCACGCGCTGTGCCTGTCCGGGCACACGCCCACCGCCCTGGCCACGCTCGCGCGCCACTACCGCACGCACCTCGCGGCCCACCCGGACGCGGACCTGCGGGAGGTGTGCCACTCGGCGAACACCGGGCGTGCCCACCTGGCCCACCGCGCGGTGCTCACCGGCACGTCGGCCGCCGGCCTGGACGCCGCGCTGGAGGACCTGGTGCGCGACCGGCCCTCGACGGCGGCGGTCCGCGGCCACGTGCTGGGCCGGCCGCAGCCGAAGGTGGCGTTCCTCTTCAGCGGCCAGGGCACCCAGCACACGGGCATGGCGAAGGAGCTGTACGGCACGCACGAGGCGTTCACGCGCACGCTCGACCGCGCCGACGCCGTGCTGCGGCCGCTGCTCGGCACCCCGCTGACCCGGCTGCTCTTCGACGAGGACGGTGCCGCGCAGCTGCGCAGCACGCGGTACTGCCAGGCGGCCCTGGTCGCCCTGGAGGCCGCGCTGGCCGGGGTGTGGACACGGCTGGGCGTGCGCCCGGCGGCCGTGCTCGGGCACAGCGCGGGCGCGATCGCGGCGGCGGCCGTCGCCGGGGCGGTGTCCCTGGAGGACGCGCTGGCCCTGGCTGCGGAGCGCGGGCGGCTGATGGACGCGCAGCCCGGCGACGGCGCGATGATCGCGTGCGTCGGCGACCCCGGCGCGGTCCGCGCGGTGGCGGAGGACTTCGCCTCGGTCGCGGTCGCGGCGGTCAACACCGGTGACCACCTGGTGCTGTCGGGCGAGGCCGCGGAGATCGCCGCGGCGGGCGAGGCCCTGCGCGGACGCGGCATCACCGTACGGCCGCTGGTGGTCTCGCACGCCTTCCACTCCCCGCTGATGGCGGGCGCGGCGGACCCGCTGCGGGAGGCGGCCGGGCGGATCGCCTTCGCGGAGCCTGCCGTCCCCTGGGTCTCCGACGCCACGGGCGAGCTCACCGGCCGCCCCGACGCGGGCTACTGGCGCACGCACATGCTCGGCACGGTGCGCTTCGCCGACGGCTTCGCGACGCTGCGCCGGCTGGGCTGCGACGCGTTCGTGGAGGTCGGCCCGCATCCGACGCTCCTCAACCTGGGCCGGTCGATGACCGCGGCCGAGCCCGGTGCGGCGGACGCCCCGGCGCCGCTGTGGCTGCCGACGCTGCGGCGCGGCGGCGACGCGTGGGAGTCGCTGCTGCAGTCGCTGGGCCGGCTGCACTGCGCGGGCGGCGCCGTGGACTGGGCCGCGCTCGACGGGGAGGACGCGCCGCGGCACGTCCCCGTGCCGCACGCCGTCCTCGAACGGGAGTCGTACTGGTTCACGGCCCCTGCGGAGCGCGCCCGGCTGTCGGCCGTGACCGGCCCCGCCCTGCCCGCCGCCGCACCGTCCTCCGTGCTGCGGGAGCCGTACGCCCCGGCGGCCGGCGACGCGGGTGTCGAGGGCAGCGTCCTCGGCCACATCGCGCGGATCTGCGGCTTCCCCGCCGAGCAGATCCCGCCGTACGCCCGCCTCGGCGTGGACCTGGGGTTCGACTCGCTGATGCGGACCGATCTGCAGCGCAGCATCGCCGCCCAATTCCCCGATCGGATGGACGAATTGCAACGTGACCTTCCCGAGGACCCGACGGTACGGGACCTGGTGGACCGGCTGGGCGACGGCGGCGGACCCGTTCCGCAGGCGCCTGCCGCCCCCGCCCCCGCCCCGGCGCAGGCCGTTCCGCCCCTGGTGCCGCAGCCCGCGCGGCCGGCGGTGAAGCAGGAGTACGCGTTCGAGGAGTGGGCCGAGTACGCCGAGCTCCAGGGGCGGCTGCGGCAGGCCCGGTCCGGCGGCTCGAACCCGTACGGCCGCTCGCACGAGGGCTTCAACTCCGCCGAGGCCACGATCGGCGGCCGCAAGGTCGTCAACTTCGCCGCCTTCAACTACCTGGCGCTGTCGGGGCATCCGCAGGTGCGCCAGGCCGCGAAGGAGGCCATCGACCAGTACGGGACGTCGGCGTCGGCGACCCCTCTGCTCTTCGGCGAGACGCCGCTGCACCACGAGCTCGACGCAGAGATCGCCTCGTTCCTGGGCACCGAGGCGGCGATCGTCTTCGCGGGCGGCCACGCCACCAACGTGGCCACGGTGGGGCACCTCTTCGGGCCGGAGGACCTCATCGTCCACGACGAGTGGAGCCACGACAGCACCGTGCGCGGATGCGTCCTGTCGGGCGCGCGGCGGCGGCCGTTCCCGCACAACGACTGGGAGGCCCTGGACCGGATCCTGACCGCGCTGCGCGGCCGGCACCGGCGGGCGCTCGTGGTGATCGAGGGTGCCTACAGCCAGGACGGCGACATCCCGGACCTGCCCCGGTTCATCGAGGTCAAGCAGCGCCACGGCGCCATGCTGATGATCGACGAGGCGCACTCGGTGGGCGTGCTCGGGGAGACCGGGCGCGGCATCGGCGAGCACTTCCCCGTCGACCGGGCCGACGTGGACCTGTGGATGGGCACCCTCAGCAAGGCGATCGGCAGCCTCGGCGGCTACATCGCGGCCCGCGAGCCGATCGTCGAGTACCTCCGCTTCACCGCTCCCCTGCACATCTTCAGCACCGGCATCTCGCCGGCGAACGCGGCGGCGGCCCTGGAGGCGATCCGGGTGATCCGCAAGGAGCCGCAGCGCGTGGCCCGGCTGCGCGAGCTGTCGGACTTCTTCCGCGCCGGGGCCCGGGAGCGCGGACTGGACATCGGGGTCTCCCGGGCGTCCGCCGTCATCCCGGTCATCACGGGCGACTGGGAGAAGACGATGGCCCTGTCGAACTCCCTGCTGGAGCAGGGCGTCAACGTCATGCCCATCGGCTATCCGGCCGTCGAGCGCGACAAGTGCCGGCTGCGCTTCTTCGTCAACGTCGACCACACCGAGGTCGACCTCGAAACCTCCCTCGACCTTCTGGTGTGATCCCATGTCGACGCTGAACAAGGACACGTCCGGCTCCCCCGCCCCCGGCCCCGGCGAACAGCCGGACGTCCTGGTCACCGGGGCGAGCGGGTTCATCGGCGGCCACCTCGTCCGCCGCCTCGCCGAGCGCGGCCACCGGGTGCGCGTGCTCGTCCGGGAGGGCAGCGATCGGTCGGGTTTCGCCGGCTCCGAAACCGACGCCGTCGTCGGCGACCTGAGCGACCTCGCGAGCCTGCACCGGGCCGTGGTCGGCGTGCGGCAGGTGTACAACTGCGCGGGGATGTCGGCGGACTGGGGCGCCTGGGAGGACTTCCGGCGCATCAACGTCACCGGCGCGGCCAACGTCGTCGAGGCCGCGGCCCACGCGGGCACGGTGCGGCGGGTGCTGCACGTCAGCACCACCGACGTCTACGGCTACCCCGTGCAGCCCTGCGACGAGCGCACCGAGCCGCGGGACACCGGCCTGCCCTACAACCGCAGCAAGCTGCTCGGCGAGCGGGCGGTGCGCGAGGCCGCCGGGCGCACCGGGGTGCCGGTGACGGTCGTCCGCCCGGTGTCCGTCTACGGGCCCGGCAGCAAGGACTTCGTCATCGAGATCGCGGACCTGCTGCTGCGCAAGCAGATGGTCTACATCCGCCAGGGCCGCGTCCCGGCCGGACTGCTGTACGTGGGCAACGCCGTGGACGCCATGATCGACGCGTGTGCGTCCGACGCGACGGCGGGACGCGCCTACAACCTGCGCGATCCCGAGCTCACGACGTGGCGCGAGTACATCGAGGCGCTCGCCCGCGGCCTGGGCGCGCCGCCGCCCAAGCTCAGCCTGCCCACGCCGGTGGCCACCCTCGTGGCGACGGTCTCGGAGAAGCTCTACGGCGCCTTCGGCATCAAGGCGCGGCCGGTCCTCACCCGACACGCGGTGCACCTCTTCGACCGCGACCAGTCGTACGGAATCGAGCGCGCACAGGAGGAGTTCGGCTTCAAGAGCCCGGTGGGCTTCGAGGAGGGCATGCGGCGCACGATCGCGTGGCTGGACTCGGCGGAGGGGCTCCGGCATGTCGCCCGTTGAGCCGCTCGTCGCCACCCTCCCCCGGGACGCCCTGTGGTTCCCGCGCTTCGGGGCGCCGCCGCCCGCCGCCGGCGCCGCGGGGACCGTGCTGATCTGCTTCCCGTACGCGGGCGGCACGGCCTCCGTCTACCGCGACTGGCGCGAGCACCTCGGCGGCGGCGTCGCCGACGTGGCCGCCCTGCAACTGCCGGGCCGCGGCCTGCGGATGCGCGAGGAGCCGTACACGTCCGCGGATCCGCTCGTGGCCGACGTGGCCGACGAGCTGGTGCGCCGGGGCCTGACCGGCGACTACGCGTTCTTCGGGCACAGCATGGGCGCGCTGCTGGCGTACGAGGTCGGCTGCGCGCTGCGGGAGCGCGGCGAGCCCGGGCCGCGGCACCTGTTCGTCTCCGGCAGCAGGGCGCCGCACCTGTACGGGGACCGCACCGAGCACCTGCTGCCCGACGCCGAGCTGCACCGGTTCGCGGCCGGCATCGGCGCGCTCGGCGACGGCGACCGGGCCCTGCTCAACGACGCCTACCTCGCGCGGAGGCTGCCCGTCCTCCGGGCGGACCTGCAGGTCTGCAACGGCTACCGCTGGCGGCCGCGCCGTCCGCTGGACTGCCCGATGACGGCGTTCTCCGCGAGCGACGACCCGGTCGCCGGGGCCGCGGAGGTGGAGGCGTGGCGCGCGTACACGACGAGCTCGTTCCTGCGCCACCACGTGCCCGGCGACCACTTCTTCCTCACCGCCGACGGCCCGTCGCGGGAGCGGCTGCTGCGGGAGCTGCGCGGTGAGCTCGCCCGCCTGCCCCGCGCCGCGGCCCTCACGACCACCGACGGGGCCGCCACGCCCCCCTCCGAGCAAAGGGATCCCTCATGGACGTACTGAGCCTGGTCAAGAGCGTCGGGAACCGCGTCGGGGAGCCCCTCGGCGACGCCCTGGCCGCCGTGCGGATCGTCGGCAACTGGCGGATGCCCCTGCTGCTCGCGGTGTCCAAGGGGATCATCACGCCCGTCTACCGGGCGGCCTTCCTCGCCTCCGCGACGGGCTCCGGCGTGCTGGGCCGGCTGGCCGTGCGCCCCTGCGACCTGGAGTCGCTGGCCGACAAGCTGGGCGCGACGCAGGACAAGCAGCGGCTGCGCGCCTGGCTGGAGATCGGGGTGCGCCTCGGCGAACTGGACAAGCGCGAGGGCTGCTACCGGCTCAAGAGCCTCGCCGCCCGCACCCTCGCGCGGGCCGGCAACGACGCCCTGGCCGCCGCCCTGGAGGAGGTGCTGCGCTTCCACGTGCCGGTGCTGCTCGGCGGCCCCCGGATGGCGGCGACCGGCGAGCGCTTCTCCCTGGGCGACCAGGACGGGCTCGTCATCGCCCGCTCGACGCGCGTGATCGAGCCGTTCGTGGAGGCGGCGATCGCGCGCACCCTCGACCGGGAGCGCCCCGTGCGGCTGCTGGAGATCGGCTGCGGCAGCGGCGTCCACGTGCGGCACGCGGCGCGGCTCAACCCGCGGCTGTCGGCCCTCGCCGTCGACATGCAGCAGGAGGTCGCGGAGACCGCCGCCAAGAACATGGCCGAGTGGGGGCTCTCCGACCGCGTCGAGACCCGCCAGGGCGACCTGCGCACCCTCGACCTGCAGCCGCAGTTCGACCTCGTGACGATGCACAACAACATCTACTACTTCGCCGAGGACGAGCGCGTGGCGGCGCTGGAGCGGGTGCGCTCGCTGCTGGCGCCCGGCGGACGGATCCTGCTCACCACGTCCTGCCAGGGCGGCAACATCGGCCTGGACGTGCTCGGTCTCTGGTTCGCCTACGCCGACTTCGGCGGCCCCCTGCCCCGCGAGGAGGAGCTCGTCGCGCAGCTGGAGCGCGCCGGGTTCACCGGCGTCGAGGCGGCCCGGCTCGTCCCGGGCGAGCAGTTCCGCGCCTTCACGGCCACCAGCAAGTAGTCCCCCCGCGCAGGCCCGAGCGTCCAGGAGAGCCCGACATGGCAACCCGTCCCCAAGACACCGCCACCCTCGCAGCGCAGACCGGCGACGTCGTCGACCTCGGCGGCCCCGGGCAGGCCGACCCCGCCGTCCTCGGCGGCAAGGCCGCCCGGCTCGCCGACATGATCGCGGCGGGGCTGCCGGTGCCGCCCGCCTTCTGCCTGACCACCGCGCTCTTCACCCGCTACCTCGCCGACACCGGCCTGGCCGGCAAGATCGAGGGCACCGAGGGCGGCACGGTCCGCGAGCTGATCCTCGCGACCCGCATCCCCGCCCCGATCGCCGACGAGATCCTCGCCGCCTACGAGAAGCTCGGCCGGCCGCGGGTGGCCGTGCGCTCCTCGGCGCTCAAGGAGGACTCGGCGGCGCGCTCCTTCGCCGGCCAGCACGACACGGTGCTGGACGTCGCGGGGGACGCGGCGCTGCTGGACGCCGTGCGGCAGTGCTGGGCGTCGCTGTGGTCCGCCCGGGCCACGGCCTACCGCGACGGCGCCACGGCCGGGGCGATGGCCGTCGTCGTCCAGGAGATGATCCACTGCGACGTCAGCGGCGTGCTGTTCACCGTCGACCCCGTCAGCGCCCGGCCGCACCGCGTGGTGGTCGAGGCCTGCCAGGGGCTGGGCGAGGGTCTGGTGTCCGGGCGGGTCTCCAGCGACCTGTTCGTCGTCGACGACGGCAGCCTGGAGGTCGTCGAGGAGCGGGTGCGCTACAAGGTGGCCAAGTGGGCGCCGCTGGCACCCGGGAAGATCGGGATGACGAAGGTCGACGCCGCCGACCGCAACGTCCCCTGCCTGGACCACGCGCAGCTCGCCGAGCTCGCGAAGCTCGGGCTGCGGGTGCGCGAGCACTACGGCAGCGAGCAGGACGTCGAATGGGGCCTGCGCGACGGCGCGTTCCACCTCTTCCAGACCCGCCCGATCACCACCCGGCCCGCCCCCGGCGACGCCGCGACGCGCACCGGGACGCTCAGCCCGTACGTGACGGAGCAGCCGGAAGCCGTCCGGCGGGGCACCCTGTGGTCCCGCATGGACATCGGCGAGATCTTCGTCGGGCTGATGACGCCGCTGGGCCTGAGCTTCGCGCGCTACTACCAGAAGAACGTCCACCTGGACTGCGCCGCGGCCCTCGGCGTCCGCGACACCGGCGAGGCCGACCTGCACATGGGCTACTACCAGGGGCACGTCTACCTCAACATCTCCTACAGCGCCTACCTCCTCGGCCAGGCCCTGCCGACGCGCAACCAGCGCCACTTCACCAAGCGGTTCGTCGGCGAGGAGGTCGAAGGAGGGGCGCTCGCCGACTACGAGAACCCCTTCGGGACGTTCCCGGGCGGCATGGAGGACCTGCGCTCCACCGCGCACTGGCTGCGCTTCACCGCCGCCGAGGCGGTGAAGATGAAGTCCCGGTCGGGCGAGATGGTCGCGTCGCGGCTCTACGAGTTCGACCGCGCCCGGCGGCTGGACCTCTCGCGCATGAGCCGCCGCGAGCTGCACGCCGAACTCACCCGCAACCTGGGCTACTTCCACGACATGCACATCGGCTACATGCCGTACTACATCAACGCCTTCGGGTTCTACGGGATCCTCACCGAGCTGTGCCGGCTGTGGCTCGGCGAGGAGGGCGAGAACCTGCAGAACCGCATCAAGACGGACATGTCCAGCCTGCGGACGGTGGAGTCCGCGAAGGAGATCTGGGCCGTCGCCCAGGCCGCCAAGGACCGGCCCCGGGTGCTGCGCATCATCAACGAGCAGCCGCTGGAGTCCGTCGAGGAGACGCTGCGCGCGGACGACGAGGGCGCCGTGTTCTGGGAGCGGCACATGGAGCCGTTCCTGCGCGCCAACGGCACCCGCGGCCACCAGGAGATGGAGATCACCCACCCGCGGT
Source organism: Streptomyces roseifaciens (assembly GCF_001445655.1). Classification (NCBI taxonomy): domain Bacteria; kingdom Bacillati; phylum Actinomycetota; class Actinomycetes; order Kitasatosporales; family Streptomycetaceae; genus Streptomyces; species Streptomyces roseifaciens. Next base: position 656,261 of record NZ_LNBE01000003.1, on the reverse strand, counting down.
GGATCGACGACCCGTCGTACATCTTCCAGATGATCCGGCGCTACGCCTCCGACGGCTTCTCCGCCGACGACATCCTCAGGCGCAGCAGCGGCTACCGCGACGACTCGCGGGAGATCCTCACGAAGCTTTCGCTGCCGCAGCGCAAGGTGATCGAGACGGTCATCTCGCTGTACGCGCTGTGCAGCGAGCTGCGCGAGGCCACCCGGATGTCGATGATCACCTCGATCTGGCTGGTGCGCAACGTGGTGTACGAGGTGGGCCGGCGCCTGGTGGACAAGGGCGTCCTGCACTCCCTCGACGAGGTCGCCCACCTCGACTTCGAGGACGTGCGGGCCTACCTGGCCGGGGAGGCCGGCGAGCCGGAGGCCTTCTCCCGGGAGCGGATCGACGAGGCCCGGCGCGTCCACGAGTACCGCAAGCGGCTGCCGGAGCCGCCGCTGACGTTCATCGGCGAGCACGACATCACCCAGGCCGTGCGGCCCGCCCCCGACGGGGCCCGGCTCAGCGGGCTGGGGGCGAGCCCCGGGCGGGTCGTCGGCCGCGCCCGCATCGTGGAGGACCTCGCCTGGCAGGCCGACGAGTTCGAGGCCGGCGAGATCCTCGTGACCCGCTACACCGACGCCTCGTGGACGCCGCTGTTCGCCATCGCCGGCGGCGTGGTCACCGACGTCGGCTCGATGCTGTCGCACAGCTCGATCGTCTCCCGCGAGTTCCACGTGCCGTCGGTCGTGAACACCAAGTACGCGACGCAGCGCATCAACACCGGGGACATGGTCATGGTCGACGGCGACACGGGGACGGTCGAGGTCGTCGAAGGCTGACCACCCGCCCACCCCGTCAGGAGCAACTGCCCGAGGAGAGAACGAAGATGATCCCCAACCAGTGGTATCCGATACTCGAGGCGAAGGACGTAGGCAACGGCAAGCCCACCGGCGTCCGCCGCATGGGCGAGGAACTGGTGCTGTGGCGCGACCTCGACGGCAACCTGGTCTGCCAGGGCGCGCGCTGCCCGCACAAGGGCGCGAACCTCGCCGACGGCCGGATGAAGGGCAACACCGTCGAGTGCCCCTACCACGGCTTCCGCTACGGCCCCGACGGCGCGTGCAAGGCCGTTCCCGCGATGGGCTCGGGGGCCCGCATACCCCGCTCGCTGCGGGTGCCCACGCACCCGGTGCGGGAAGCACACGGGCTGGTGTGGCTGTGGTGGGGCGAGGAGCGGGCCGAGGCCGGCCTGCCGGACATCCAGATCGCGCCGGTCGTCGCGGACAACCCCAAGGCCCACTCGACGACGCACTGGACCCGCCCGGTCCACTACACCCGCTACATCGAAAGCCTGCTCGAGTTCTACCACGTCACGTACGTCCACCGTGATCACTGGTTCAACTACATCGACTACCTGTTCCTCTACGGGACGGCGCGCAAGCTGGGCCTGGACGGCAAGGAGCGCTACCTCGCGGCGACGAAGATCGTCAACCACAAGCTGGAGACCGAGGGCCAGACGCTGCGCTACTCCTTCGACCACCAGGAGGAGGCGGACCCGAAGAACAGCACGCACTACGTCATCACGTTCACCTTCCCCTGCCAGGTCCACGTCCAGACCGAGCAGTTCGAGGCGACGTCGTGGCTGGTCCCCGTCGACGACGGGCACACCGAGCACATCCTGCGCTGGTACGAGTACCCGGCGTTCAAGCCGCTCCTCCGAGCGGAGAAGCTGCGGCGCATCCTGCCGTGGGCCTCCCTCTACATGGAGAAGTGGATCCAGGACGTCCAGGACGTCCGCATCATGGAGCGGCAGGAGCCGAAGATCAGCGAGGGCGGCGTCAGCAAGTTCATCCCCGTCGACGAACTGAACGCCAAGTACTTGGCGATCCGCTCGCGGCTGATCCAGGAGGCCACGGCGCCTGCGGCGGGCGAGAAGCCCGGGACGGCGGCCACGCAGGAGTCCGCGGCACAGCCGGCGCCTGCAGCGAAGCCGGCATCTGCGAACGGCCGCCGGACGGCGAGGACGGGGGCGGCACCGGCGAGCCCCGCGCGCTGAACCGGTGCGAGGCCGGGCCTGTCCGGTACCGCACGGAAATGCAGCAGAACCCCGGCTCAGGAGCCGGGGTTCTGCTGCTGTGGCTCGACCGGCGTCAGCCGTGCGCCTCCGCCGTGGCCGGCTTCGGGATGAGGAAGGACGTCGCGAGGGCGGCGACCATGATCACGACACCCGCGATCATGCCGGCGGTGTAGCCGGTGGACGAGGCCGGGTCGGCCGGCTGCACGGCGGTCTTCACCGCGTACAGCAGGGCGAAGCTCAGGCCCGCGCCGAGGTTGAACGCGCCCGCGTTGAGACCGGGCAGGAAGCCCGGGTTCTCCTTGGGCGACAGCACGATGCCCAGGCCGTTGAGCACGATGTTCGCCACACCCGCGTAGGTGATGCCGACCAGCAGCGAGGCCACCAGCAGCAGGACGCGCGAGTGCGCCGGGATGGTGAGGATCATCAGGACGACGGACGCCGCCGACCCCACGAGACCCAGGCGCAGGACGCGCCCGTAGCCGAAGGTGGCCGCGAGCCGGCCGGCGACCGGCCCCATGGCGAGGCCCGCGAGGGCGTACGGGGTGAGCGTCCACCACGCGGAGGCCTCGGCGGACATCCCCAGGCCCGCCTCGGCGTCCTGGGCGAGGGAGGGGATGAGGCCGTTCATGACGGCGAAGACGCCGGTCATGGTGAGCGTGGTGGTCAGCAGGGTGGCCCAGGTCCCGCGCTGCTTGAGGTGCCGGGTGGCGACCAGCGGGTGGCCGCTGCGGTCCTCGGTGCGCCAGAACAGGGCGAAGGCGACGGCGGAGACGGCCGTCAGCCCGGCGACCATCGGCCAGCGGGCATCGCCCAGCTTGCCGGCCTCGTTGAGCGCGATGAGCAGCGAGCCGACGGAGACGACGAGCAGGGCCACGCCCGGCCAGTCCATCCGGTCGGCGGCCGCGACCTTGCTCTCGGGCGTCAGGGTGGCGACCAGGACGGTGGCGACGACGGCCACGACGGCCATCGCCCAGAAGACGGCCTGGAAGCCGTGGTTGTCCGCGAGGAAGCCGCCCGCGAGGGAGTCCACACCGGCGACGCCGCCGTTGACGGCCGTGATCACACCGAGGAGGGTGCCGTAGCGCTTCGGCTCGGTCACCTCGACCCGCAGCATGATCAGGCACAGGGGGACGGTGGGCCCGGACGCGCCCTGCAGGATCCGTCCGGCGAACAGCATGGGCACGCTCTCCGCCAGCGCCGCGACCACGCACCCGACGGCCATCAGGGCCAGCATGCCGGCCAGGACCTTGCGGCGTCCGATGACGTCGCCGAGGCGCGGCAGGAAGAGCGAGAACAGGGCGGCCGACGTGAAGAACGCGGTCTGGGTGAGGCCGATCTCGGCGGAGCTGGCGCCGAGGCTGTCCTCGATGCTCTTCAGCGCGGGGCTGAGCATGCTGGCGTTGAGCTGGAAGGCGACACAGGCCGTGAGCAGCGCGGCGACCAGCACGCCCACCCGGACGGGACGGCGGCCCGTCACATCGGCGGACCGGTCACCGGTGGCGCGCCCGGCGCGCTCGGTGGTGGAAGGGTTCATGCCTCGTGGATCTCTGATAGTTCAGGGCACACGGAAAAACCCCAGCCCGGCTGGGGTTTCAAGGGTGTCCAAGGATGTGTCCGACCCCCTCACCGGGCGCTCCCGACAGGCCCCTGACCTGCGGAAACGCCCCCCGAGAGGGGACGCTTCGTACCATATTACCCGCTCCGGCGAGCCCGCGGCCCCAGGGCTTCGGCACATGGTGGCCGTACCCCTCTCCTGGACGGCGAGCGATGAGATCCGGCCAGGTTCGCCGGACGGGCGCGGGGGCATGCAACCTGGCGGCTGCATTTGCCATGTATCTCGGTGTCGGCACGAATGCGCTGCTCACTGCGGGTGCGGTCGGCCGACGGACGTCAACGGTGCGCCCCGGCGCACCTTCCCCGCCCGCTCCGTCCTCCCGAGGTTCCCGTGCACACCCACTCGCTCGGCTCTCGCGGCCGCCCGGCCGTGACGCCCCGTCAAGGCCCCCCGGATCCCGCCGCCCCCACGGCCTGCCGGCGGTGCTCGTGACCACCGGGAGACCGGGCGGCGGCCCCTGGACGATCGCCCTGCCCCTGCCCGACCAGAAATCGTCCGTCATCCTCACCGGTATGGCCCTCGTCCTGGTGGCGCTCCTCTGGTGGCTGATCCGGGCGGTGGCACGGCAGGGCGGGTTCCGCCGGGCCTGCCGCCGGGTGGCGTGGGAGCTGCGGGTGACCCGGCGGGCCTTCGCCCAGCCCTTCCGCGCCCGCGGCCTGCACCGGCGCCGTTTCCGCACGCTGACGTCGTTCTTCGCCGACCCGGCCGTCCCCGCCCTGGTCGACAACGCCCTCACCGGTGCGGAGCGGGCGGCCGGGGAGGGCTGTCACGCACCGGCGGCCGCGGTGAGCGCCGACCGGCGGCGCGTCGCGGTCGTCGTCGCCGGGCGCAGCCCGCGCGCGGCCGCGGTGAGCGCCGACCGCGACGCGGCGGCGCGGCCGACGCTGCCGCGTCGGGGACGATCGCCGCGGCCGCCGGTGCGTGACAGCCCTCCCCGGCCGCCCGCTCCGCACCGGTGAGGATGACGGACGATTTCTGGTCGGGCAGGGGCAGGGCGATCGTCCCCGACCCGGCCGTCCCCGCCCTGGTCGACAACGCCCTCACCGGTATGGCCCTCGTCCTGGTGGCGCTCCTCTGGTGGCTGATCCGGGCGGTGGCACGGCAGGGCGGGTTCCGCCGGGCCGTCGGCGAGCAGGTCGAGTTGCGCGGCCAGGGCCTGGAGGACGCTGCGGACCACCCGGGCGTCGCCCTCCAGGCTCAGGGCGGGCGGTCCGCTCGTCCAGTCGGCGACGACCGTCGCGCCCGAGAGCCGGTCGACGCCGATGACCAGCGGCAGCGTCGGCCGCGCCGCCGGTCGGCGCTCACCGCGGCCGTGGCAGCAGGGGCCGGCGGCGAGCCGGGCGACTGGACCTGGTCGGCCGAGGCCGCGGCGCCCTGGCGGGAGGCCGGCGGCGAGCCGGGCGACTGGACCTGGTCGGCCGAGGCCGCGGCGATCGTCCCCGACGCGGCGGCGCGGCCGACGCTGCCGCTGGTCATCGGCGTCGACCGGCTCTCGGGCGCGACGGTCGTCGCCGACTGGACGAGCGGACCGCCCGCCCTGAGCCTGGAGGGCGACGCCCGGGTGGTCCGCAGCGTCCTCCAGGCCCTGGCCGCGCAACTCGACCTGCTCGCCGACGGCCCGGCGGTACAGGTCGCCCGGGGCGTCCACCCGCGCTTCCCCGGCCGGGAACTCGACCGCATCCTCGACGAGCTGGAGGCCACGGGAACGGCTGACGCCGAACCGGTGGTGCTCGTGTGCTGGACCCCGACACCCGCCCAGCGGGAGCGACTGGCCGGCCTCTGCGCCTCGGGCCGGGTCCGTGCCCTGATCGGCGGCCGCCTGCCGGGACACTGCTGGACCCTGCACGCCGAGCCCGGCGGACGACTCCTGGGCCCGGGCACCGGCATCGACGTGGAATCCGCCGCGCTGAGCCGGGCGGTGGGCACCGCCATAAAGAAATTCCGCCGCCGCGGCACGGGCTGGTGGACCGCCCGCGACCGGCCGGCTCCGCCTACCGGTCCGGGGGGCGGCGACGGCGGCGGTCAGGAACCGGTGACGCGGGGGCGACCTGAGACGGAGTCCGGGGTCGTAGCCGGGGCTGGTGCCGGGGCCGGGGCGGCTGCCCGGGCCGGTGGCGCTGCCGCTGCCGAAGCGGGGGCTGCTGCCGGAGCCGGGGCCGAAGCCACTGCCGGCACTGGTGCCGGGGCCGGCACTGGTGCTGGTGCCGGAACCGGTGCTGGTGCTGGTGCTGGTGCCGGAGCTGGGGTTGGGGCCGAAGCGAAGACCGCTGCTGAAGCCGGGACCGAAGCCGGTGCCGGGGGCCGGGCTATTGCCGGGGCCGGGGCCGGGGCCGGGACTGCTGTCGGGGCCAATGCCACTGCCGGCACTTGCGCCGGGGCCGAAGCCGCGGCCAGCGCTGAACCCGAGGCCATAACCCGGGCCGAGGCTTCCGCCGCTGCCGGAGCCGGGGTCGGGGCGAAGGCCTGTGCTGATGCCGAGGCCTCGGCCGCTGTCGGGGGCGAAACGGGTGCCCGTGCTGGTACCGGGACCCGTGCTGGTGCCACGGCCGAAGGCGGGGCCGGACACCTGCCCGTGCCGGGACCTGCCGGGTCCCCGCCGTCCGCCGTGCCCGTCCCGGGCCACGAGCCGGAGGCCGGCCGAGCGTCCGGGCCGGGCGGCTCCGCCTCGGCCGCGCCGGAGCCGGGCGCGGGTTCCGGGGCCGGTTCCCCGGCCCCGTCCACGACGGGGGCCGGAACCGCCCCCGTGACGGCCGCGCCCGGCCCCCGCCGAGGCGACTCCACCGGCGACGGGCCGACCACCACCGCCCTCCCATCCGGCGCCGACGCCGGATCCTCGGCCCCCGCCGCCCCCGCCCCGCTCGGGGACGACTTCGCCGAGCCGGGCGTGCCGGCCCCGGCCGCCACGCCCCCGGCGCCCTCGGGTCCTTCCGGCTCCTTGCTCGAGCCGGAGCCCGAGCCGGGGCACGGGGGCGGGAAGGGTTCCCGGCCCGCCTCCGGCGTCTCCGCCGCTCCCCGTACTCACCCGGATCGGACCCCCGAACGCCCATGAGACTCTTCGTCAGCCTCGCCTCGTCCTCCTCCGCCGACCGGGAAGTCGTCCTGGACGCCCCCGGCGCCGCCACCGTCGGGGCCCTCGCCGCGCAGCTCGGCGGGGTCGCGGGGGACGGCGTCGAGCCGCCCGTCCTCCATCTCGGCAGCCGCCCGCTCCCGGCCGACGCCACGCTCACCGCCGCGGGGATCCGTGACGGCGTCCGGCTGGGGCTCGGCCGCCCCGCCGACGCGGAGTCCGCCGCCTACGGCGCACCCCGCGGTGAACTTCCTCCGCCGTCCCGCACTCCCGACGGCGAGCGCCTGCCGCGCGGCGCGGGCGTGGAGCTGCAGCTCGTCGGCGGCCGCGGTGCCGGTCGCGTCTGGGCGCTGGCGCCGGGCACGCACGGTGTCGGCCCGCAGCCGGGCGGTTCCGTCCGCCTGGAGGGGCGGGACGTGCCGCCGTCGGGGGTGCGGGTCACCGTGCGGCCCGACGGCACGGTCCTCCTCCACACCGGCGAGCAGGACGCGCACGTCGCGCTCTCCCTGCCCGTGCCGCCGCCCGACCGGCCGCGCGCCGACGCGACGCCGCTGCCGCCGGCGCCGCCGGGCGACCTCCCCGATCCGGACGCCGACACCGCCGAGCCGCTCCCGCCGGGCTGGTGCGTGTGGCCGCTGGGCGGCGAGCTCGCCCTCGGGGAGTTCCTGCTGCGGGTGGCGGAGCCGACCGAGGCGGACGCCGCCCTCGCGGTGTCCGCGGACGGCGCCCACCTGGACTTCAACCGGCCGCCGCGCATCGTGCCGCCGCTGCAGCCGGAGCGCTTCGTCCTGCCCGCTCCGCCCGTCGCGCCCGCCCACCGGGCGATCCCGCTGCTGATGATGCTGTCGCCCCTGGTCATGGGCATCGGCATGGTCGTCTTCCTCAAGTCGTACTACTACTTGGTGTTCGCGCTCTTCAGCCCGGTGCTGGCGCTCGCGAACCACTGGAGCGGCAAGCGGACCGGCTGGCGCGACTACGTGGCCGCCGCCGCCAGCTACCGGACGCGCCGGGCGTCGCTGGAGGAGGACGTCCAGGCCAAGGTGGACCGCGAGCGCGCGTTGCGGACCGAGGCGGCCCCGGACCCCGCGACCGCGGGCCTGTGGGCGGTCGGCCCGGGCGCCCGGCTCTGGGAGCGCCAGCGCTCGCACGCCGACCACCTCCACGTGCGCGTCGGCACCGTCCGGCAGCCGTCCCTGCTCACCATCGACGACGCCGCACGCGAGGACAACCACCGCTCCGTCCACTGGGACATCCCCGACATGCCGATCGGGGTGGACCTGGTGGGCGACGGGGTGCTCGGCATCGCCGGCGAGCGCGAGGCCACCGCGGCCCTGGCCCGCTGGGCGGTCGCCCAGGCGGCGATCCTGCACAGTCCGCGCGACGTCCGGATCACCGTGCTCACCGACGCTGCGGGCGCGGCCGGCTGGGAGTGGGTGCGCTGGCTGCCGCACGCCCGCCCGGGACAGGGCGGCGTGGCCGCCCCGGCCGCGGGCGGACCGGCGGTGACCCTCGGCAACGACCCCGAGACCGTCGCCGCCCGGGTCACCGAGCTCGTCTCGGCCGTCCGGTCCCGCAGCCGCGCCCGGGAGTCCGGGCTGGGCGGGACGCTGATCGCCGAACCCGACCTGCTCGTCGTCCTCGACGGGGCGCGCCTGCTGCGCGACGTCCCCGGCATGATCCAGGTCCTCAAGGAGGGGCCCGCCGTGCGGGTCTTCCTGATCTGCGTCGACCGCGAGGAGCGGATGCTCCCGGAGGAGTGCGTGTCGGTCTGCTCCGTCGGCGCCCGCGAACTCACGCTGCGCCGCACGGGCAGGACCGACGTGACCACGGCCCGCCCGGACCTGGTCGACGCCGAATGGTGCGAGCGGATCGCCCGTGCCCTGGCGCCCGTGCGCGACGTGACCCCCGACGGCTCGGACGGCCTCCCCGCCGAGGTCGGGCTGCTGCGGCTGCTCGGCCTCGAACCGCCCCACGGGGACGAGTTCGTCCGCAGGTGGGAGCAGCAGCCCGCGTCCACCAGCATGCTGCTGGGCTCCGGCTATTCCGGGCCCGTCGCCTTCGACCTCGTCAAGGACGGCCCGCACGCCCTGATCGCGGGGACCACGGGCGCGGGCAAGTCCGAGCTGCTGCAGACGCTGGTGGCCACCCTCGCCGCGGCCAACCGGCCGGACGAGATGACCTTCGTGCTGGTCGACTACAAGGGCGGGAGCGCCTTCAAGGACTGCGTGCGGCTGCCGCACACCCTCGGCATGGTCACCGACCTGGACAGCCACCTCGTCGAGCGCGCCCTCACCTCGCTGGGCGCCGAACTGCTCCGCCGCGAGCACGTCCTCGCGGCGGTCGGCGCCAAGGACCACGCCGAGTACCGGGCGATGCGGCGGCGGAACCCGTCCCTCGCACCGCTGCCCCGGCTGGTCCTGGTCATCGACGAGTTCGCCACGCTCGCCCGGGACGTGCAGGAGTTCATCCCGGGGCTGGTCTCCATCGCGCAGCGCGGCCGCTCCCTCGGCATCCACCTGGTGCTGGCGACGCAGCGGCCCGCCGGAGTGGTCACCGCCGACATCCGGGCCAACACCAACCTGCGGATCTCCCTGCGCGTGACCGACGCCGCGGACAGCCAGGACGTCCTGGAGGTCAACGACGCCGTCGGCATCTCCGCCGGCACGCCCGGCCGGGCGCTGGCCCGGATCGGGCACCGGTCGGTCCTGCCGTTCCAGACCGCCTACGCGGGCACGCCGCGCGAGGACGGGCCGGCGGCGGAGGCCGGGCCGGTCCCGGTGCAGCCGGAACGGCCCGTCACCGCCGCCGACATCCGGGCGACGGACGTGACGTGGGCGCAGCTCGGGCGCCCGGCGCCCGCACCGGGCCCGGACCGTGCCGCGGAGGACGACGCCGGCCTCCTGGACGACCCCTCGGCCGCGACCGACCTGACCGCGCTCGTCGAGGCCGTCCAGGAGGCGGCCACGGCCCTCGGCATCCCGCAGCAGCCGAGCCCGTGGCTGCCGCCGCTGCCGCACCGTCTCACCCTGGACGACCTGGACGACCTGACGAACCGGTCCGTTCCCGCGGGGCTTCCCGACGGGTACCTCGCCCCGGTCCCGTGGGCGCTCGCCGACGTCCCGGGCGCCCAGTGCCAGGAGGCCCTGGAGCTGGACCTCAACGCCTTCGGGCACCTCTACGTCATCGGGACGCCGCGCTCGGGCCGGACCCAGGTGCTGCGCACCCTCGCCGGGGCGCTCGCCCGCCGCCATTCCACGGCGGACGTGCACCTGTACGGCATCGACGCGGGGGGCGGCGCGCTCGCCGCCCTCCACCCGCTGCCGCACTGCGGGGCAGTCGTGCCGCGCGCCGACCTGGAGCGCATCGGCCGGCTGCTGGCCCGGCTCATGGCCGAGACGGCCCGCCGTCAGGAGCTGCTGGCCGCGCACGGCGCCTCCGGGCTGGCCGAACTGCGGTCGCTGCTGCGGCCGGAGGACCGCCCGGCGCACGTCGTGGTCCTCGTCGACGGCTGGGACTCGCTGGTCGCCCTGCTCGGCGACCACGACGGCGGCCGTTACGTCCACGAGCTCACCGCCCTCATCCGGGAGGGCGCGCCCCTGGGCATCCATGTGGTCGCCACCTCGGAGCGGGCCCTGCTCACCGGCAAGGCCGCCGCGCTCAACGACGACCGGCTGCTGCTCCGGCTGACCGACCGCACCGAGTACACGCTCGCGGGCGTGGCGGCCCGGCGGATCCCCGAGCTGGTGCCGCCGGGCCGGGGCTGGCGCGGCGGCAGCGGCACCGAGGTCCAGGTGGCCCTGCTGGGCCGCCCCGCGGAGGGCGCCGCCGCCCCGGTCGGCGGCCGCGACCAGGCGGAGGCGCTGCGGGAGATCGGTGCGCGGGCGGAGCGGCGCGACCGCGCCGTGCCGGCCGCGCGGCGTCCCGCGAAGGTGCTCACCCTGCCCGCGAGGATCGCCTTCGCCGACGCGTACGACAAGGTGCCCGAGGCGCAGCGGCGGCCGCTGTGGGGCCTGCTGGGCATCAGCGGCGACGACCTGGCGCCGCTCGGCGTGGACTTCGCGGCGGACGCCCCGTCGTTCCTGATCAGCGGCCCGCCCGGAACGGGGCGTTCCACGACGCTGGCGTCCCTCGCGGTCTCCCTGCTGGCCGGGGGCACGCGGGTGGTCGCCCTCACGCCGCGCGAATCGCCGTTGCGCGGGCTGGCCCGGCACCCGCTGGCGACCGTGCTGGCGCAGGCCGATCCGCCCGAGGAGGACGTGCGGGCCGCCCTCGACGCGGGCACCGGCCCGGCCGTGGTGCTGGTCGACGACGCGGACCTGCTGTCCTCGATGCCCGCGGCCGACGAGGTGCTGCGCGACATCGCAGCGACCGGTCGCGACCGGGGCATCGGCCTGGCGGCCGCGGGCACTCCGGAGGCGCTGACCTCCGCCGGGTTCGGCTGGCTGGGGCAGGCGCGCAGGCTCCGCAAGGGACTGCTGCTGGCCCCGCAGTCCCCGAGCGAGGGGGACATGCTCGGAGTGCGGCTCCCGTACGACCTGCTGCGCTCGCGGCCCGTGCCCGGGCGCGGGCTGACGGTGGATCCGGTGACGGGGGACCTGGTCTCCCTCCTCGTGCCGGAGACCGTGCTGCAGGAGGGGTGAGGACGCACGAGGCGCCCCCGGCCAGCGGGCCGGGGGCGCCTCGTGCTGTGCGGGGGCGGTCAGCCGTTGGTGCCCTTGGCGATCTCCGCGTCCATCTGCGCCACGGCGGTCTTGATCTTCTGGAACTGGCCGGCGAAGGCGGTGATGCCCTTCATCGCCTCGCTCAGGGAGAGCGTCAGCTTCTCGTACGACGCCTTCATCGCCGGGCTGCTCTGCTGCATGAACAGGCCGTTGTCCAGCAGGCCCTCGACGGTCGTCTTGGTGTTCTGCAGCATGGGCACGATGTTCGTGACGGCGTCGTTCATCGTCTTGGCGACCTTGTCGATCTCGGCGTAGTCGATGCTGACGTTGCCCTGGGGCATGGTGTCTCCTTGGTGTGATCCGGGTGAGGGGTGCTGTGTTGCTGCTCCGGCCGGGGCCGGTTCAGGGTTCGAGGCGCCAGCCGGTGTCCTTGCCGGCGGTGCTGCTGACCCACTTCTGCGAGCGGCCGTCGGGGGTCTCGACCGTCTTCGTCCCGCTGCCGTCCTTCTTGACCTCGACGGTCGTGGTCGTCTCCCCGCCCTTGTCGTCCACGGTGGTGTCGATGGTGCCCGTGACGGTGCGCTCCTTGCCGTCCTTGTCGGGCCCGGTGGTCGTGTAGGTGGTGTGCGAGGTGCGCTGCCCGGTCTGCGGGTTGAAGACCGAGGAGGTGTCGCCGGTGGTGACGGTCTTCTTGCCGTCCGTGCCCGTGGTGGTGCTGTCGAACTTGGTCGTCGTGGTCCTGGCGTTCGGCGCGGTGTCCACCGTGGTGGAGTTGCCGTTGGTCACCGTGACGTTGCCGTGCACGTCGGTGGCCCGCGACTCGTAGGTGCCGTCGGGGCGGTACGTCGTCGTCTCGGTGCTGGTCAGGCCGCTCTTGGTGGTGATGGTCGTGGTGACCGTCTGCGGCTTGCCGTCCGGCCCGTAGGTGTACGTCGTGGTCGTGGAGTTGCCGCTGGGGTCGGTGGTGGTCCAGGTGGTCGGCTGCTGCCCCGGGTCCTTGGGGGCGTCCGGGTCGTTCGGGTCCGCCTTCCCCTCGGCCACCAGCTTCTGCCACTCGTCGTAGGCGGCCTTCCGCCCCTTCCACAGGTCCGCGGCGATGGCGGCGCCCTGCCGGTTGGCGTCGGCCGCCAGCCTGAAGTCCCAGGCGGCCCACTCCTTGGCCACCTTCTCGTACAGCTCCCCGAGCTTCTCCAGCTTCTCCTCGGACCGTTTGAAGGCCCCGCCCCACCGGACGTAGTACTGGCGCACCGCCGTCCTGGCGGCCGCCGGGCCGATCTGCTCGACGGAGGGGTCGGGCGCGTGCGTGCGCGCCTCGGCCACCTGCCCCTTCAACGAGCGGGCCTTCTTCGCCACGTCGTAGAGCAGCTCGTAGTCCACGGCTATGTCCGGCACGGTCGCCTCCTCGCGGTCGCACGAACCTGTCACACCGACAGATGGCCATCCTGCGCAATCCGTTCACTTGGCACGAGGGGAGACTTCCGTCTCAGTGGTGACTTTCTCCACAGAGTGAACCGAAGGCTCTCCGATCCCATCGGACAGGTTGACCGTGTGTGCCCGCCCGGGGAGGGCGGCGCGGTGCGCGAGGGGGAGGGCATCAGACGTGGCCACGCGTCCCGGTGACTGGAGTGCCGTGGGGCTGGGCGGGGACCCGGTCCCGGGCGACCCCTCCGTCATCAACGGCCTGGCCGACGCCATGCGCCGGCTCGCCGACACCGCCGGAACGATCCACGACGGCCTGAACACGCTGCAGGACACCTCCGCCCAGGGGCAGCGCTTCATCGGCAGGACCGCGGAGGCGCTGCGCGGCAAGGTCGACGAGCACCTGAACAAGTTCGCCGGGTCGGTGCGCGAGTCGTTCCTCCTGGCCGAGGCGGCGATGCGGGCCTACGCCACCGCCGTCGCCAACGCGCAGTCGGCGGCCGACCAGGCCCTGAACGCCGCCCAGGGGATGGCCCAGGACGACCCCCAGCGGCAGGGACTCACCGACCGCGTCTCGAACGCCCGGGGCGACCTGAACGCCGCCGTCACCCAGCTGAGCCACCAGCTCACGGAGGCGGGCCAGCGGATGCAAATGCCGGTGAGCAACTGCGAGCTGTTCTGGGAAGCCTTCGAGATCCTCACCATCATCGTCTCGATCCTCGCCATCTTCACCGGCGGCCTCCTCGGCATCCTCGCCTGGGCGATGAACGCCGTCAATTTCATCAAGGTCGCCGTCGACTTCAGCCAGGGCAAGGCCAACGGCCTGCAACTCGGACTCGCCTTCCTCGGCATCCTCTTCCCGTCCACCAAGGGCATCGGCGGCACCCTCAAGGCCCTCGGCAAGGGCATCAAGGCGGGGGGCGCCGGCTTCCTGGACGACGTCGGCCGCATCGCCCGCCTCACCGGGACGAGCCGCCTCGTGGTCGCGCCCCTGCTCCTCGGCTCCAGGCTCGGCGCCGGGCTGCGCGGCTTCCTGCCCCTGGTGTGGACCGGCATGAAGTCCCTCGGCCGCGCCGGCCTCGACGACTGGGCGAAGGTCACCGGCAACCTCAACGGCGCCTGGGCCAAGGCCGGCGCCTACGGGATGGTCACCCTGCGCCGGCTCGGCCGGTTCGGGGTCGCGGCCCTGCTGCCCCTCAACTTCGCCGAGATCGGCGTCGTCGGCTTCCGGGGCGCGGCGGCCCTGGCCTTCGCCGACCGCGTCCTCGGCATCCCGCAGCACTCCCTCCGCCAGATGATGGCCAGGGCGGGCGACCTCGAATACCTCATGAAGGGCGTCCACCCGGGGGTGGCCGGGGCGGGACACGGCCCCGGGTTCCCCGGCCGGGCGGGCGCGCACCTCGGAACCGGCCCGTTCGGCGGACTCCGCCCCGGCCCCGGCCTCGGGTCGGTCTCGACCGACCTGTTCCACCTCTCGCTGACCCGGACCCCGTCCCTGGACTTCACCCAGCTGGGCTTCGCCAAGCTCGGCGACGTGCTGCTGCCCCGCGCCGGCGCGGCCGCGCACACCGGCACGGGCGCCGCCCCCGGCCTGCACGCCGTCCAGGGGCTCGTCACACCGCCCCTGCCCGAGAACTTCACGCTCGGCAGGGGCGGCCTGGCCGTACCCACGGCGGCCGCCGACTCCGCGGTCACCTCCCTGACCCACCTCGACGCCTCCCTCGGCCAGATCCGGCTCGACAGCAACCTGCTGCTCCCCGCCGACACCGCCGTCGGCGTCGTCCACGGCGCCCGCCACCCCTCCGGGCTCTCCCTCCTAGCGGACGCCCCCGCCACGGGGCACGGCGTGGAGGCGCCGGGCGGACTCGCGAAGGCCGGGGACGCCGTGGCCGACAGCACCGGCCTGGCGCGCGGCGCCCTCGGCCACGCCGAGGACCTGGCCGACCTCAAGTTCCCCGAACTCCTGGCCCTCCAGCAGGGCGAGATCACGCTGCGCGGCATCTCCTCGGACGGCATCGCCTTCCGCATCGGCCGGGACACCGACGTGACGGTCAACGCCCAGACCCTGTCGTCGCTCGCCGCCGGCTCCCACGGCGGCGTCCCGCACGCGGCGGCATCGAACGCGGCAGTGCCGCACGCCGGCGGCCTCCCCGGCACGGCGGGTGTGCCGGACGGCGGCGTGTCCTTGAACGGGGCGACGCCGCACGGGGCCACGCCGCACGGAGCCACGGCGCACAGCGGGGTGCCGGGCGCGCTGCCCGCGAAGCCCGTCCCGCTCGCGACCACGCAGGTCGCTCCGCCGATGCCCGGTACGACGGCCCACGCCGCCCCGCTCAAGGACGCGGCGCCGTCGACGTCGCCCGTAGCCAAGGGTGTTGACGCACCGTCACCTGAGCCGGTGTCCGCCCTGAACAGCCGCGAGCAGGCCCTCGCCCTCCTCAAGGGCGGCGGAGACGCCCGCCCCAACGCGGCGGGCCTGAGCGCCTCGGCGCACACGCCCGCGGGCGGCGTCTCCTCCCGCGCCGTCCTGGACACGGCCGGGGTCTCCCCCACCCGCGTGGACACCCAGGCCCTGGACCTGGTGGCCCGGCCGGGCCGCTCGGCCGACGCCGCCGGCACGACCGGGGCTCCCCGGCTCGCGGAGGCCGCCCCGCCGCAGCCTGTGCATGCCGGGCCCGTGGGAGAGGGCACCGCGCCTCGCGGTGGCGGGGCCGCCCGCACCAACTCCCCAGCGGCTCCGGGTGACTTGCGACCGCCGGTGCGGCCCGGGCAGACGTCACCCCTCGGCCCGGCCACCCCCATGCCGACACGCATCGAGGGGCACGCCGCGGCCGCCGTCAGGAACCAGCTCCGGCTCTCCGTCGGGCACGTCATCACGGGCGGCGCCGCCGACGGCGCGACGGCCGACCTCCGCATGCAGCGCTACCTGGCGTACGAGAACTCCCTCGTCGACCTGCGCACCGCGCAGCGCGAGGCCGGCGCCGTAGCCCCGAACCCCTCCGGCGCCGGTTCCTCCCGCGGGCCGACCTCGGCGCAGCTCGCCGCGCAGGACCGGCTGAACGCCGCCGTCACCGAGGTCAAGGACGCCCGCAAGGGCCTCCGGGAGGCCGGCGTCGACCCGGACACGATCCTGACCGAGGTGCGGACGCTGAACGTCCGCACGGTTCTGGAGAACGGCGGCCTGCCCGGCGGCTCGGAGCGGCCCGACCTCTCCAAGGTGCTCGCCGACGAGGCGGACGAGGCGAACGGAGCCGCGTCGTCCTCGGCCGGCCACACGGCCGACGATCTGGCGGACCAGCACGTGGACGACGTGGCGGGCCCGCACGGCGGACCCGCTCCGGGCGCGGCGGCCCCCGGCCTCACCCCGGAGCCGCCGGCCCGGCCCGTCGTCACCGTGGGGAGCGTCGAGAACCGGTTCGCGGCGGTGGAGGGCAGCCGGACCCGGGACTTCGCCGGCGATCCGGTGGGATTCCTGGGGGCACAGCCCGTCTACACCGGCTTCGAGCTCGGCATCGCGGCACGCATGCCGGGCCTGGGCGACCGGCTCGTCAACCGGTTCGTCAAAGCGATGGGCGAAGCCCGCGAGCACTGGTTCGTCCTGGTGCGGCCGGGCGACCTCGCAGCCCGCGAGGGCACCCTGGTGCTCACCCCCGCCGTGGAGAAGTACGTCCAGGCGTTCGCCGAGAACCCGTCGCTGCTGCGGCCCGGCACGACCCGGGAGGCCCACGATGCCCGGAAGCTGTTCGGCGAACTCTTCGCACGGCGTGACGAGCTCCTCCGCCCGATGGCGGACGAGCACTACCTCGCCTCGCAGTTCGTCCCGTACAAGCCGGGCAGTGCCCAGCAGACCGCCAACATCGGGAACGCCGTGATCCGGCGGAACCCGGGAGGCCATGTCGGTTCGCAGTTCGTGTTCACGCCGGACATGACGGGCTGCGCCCTCGTCGTGACCGAGGTCACGGACGACACCTTCCGGGCCTGGCACTACCAGTCCCCCAACGGGTACTCGCAGCGCGGCTTCGCTGCCGAGTTCCGGGAGACCCGGTCCCCCACCGAATGGTTCGGCGACGCGCGCTACCTCGGCCCGTCGCCGGCGTCGGCGACCCACCGCCCCGGGGCCACGAACATCCTCTGGCGTCAGACGGACGGCTCCTGGCGGATCCTCAGCCAGGAGTACCGGGCACCGTTCACGCTGGAACTCGGCGCCTTCACCCTGCCCCGCACACCCCTCGACGTCCCGCTGAACCTCACGCCGGGCAACGAGGTCACCTACACGAAGGAGATATACGAGGTGGCCCGGCAGGAGGCCGACCTGCGCCTCCAGGACGACCTGGTGAAGGCCCTGACCCGGTCCGGCGTCGACAACTCCACGATGAACAAGCTGCAGAGGGAGGTACTCGCACCGATCACCAGCACCATCCACGGCCAGGACGGGGCCTTCGCGAGCGTCACGACGTTCGAGGATCTCGCTGCGAAGGCGAACACCCTCCTGCAGGAGCGCAGGACCACGGCTGGAGCCGCCCAGCGGGCCGTCGACAGCCTGGACGACAACCTCAAACACAGGCTCACCGGTCTCGTCGACGACTTCAGGGAGCCCTGGTGGCTCACCAGGTCCGGCGAGGAGGCCGGGAAGCGCGTCCCGGCAGCGGCCCAGCCGCCGGGCAGCACCGTCCCGGCAGCGGTCACCGGCCCCGGGGGGACCGGCCCGGTCCCCCCGGCCCTTCACACTGCGGAGACCGGCCCCGTCCCCCCTGCCGCCCACCCGGCGGAAGCCGGTCCCGGCACACCGGCCACCCACCTCGCGGAGCACGACGCGCCCGAACCGGCCCCGTCCACGTCCACGTCCACGTCCCGCGACAAGGGCAAGGGGCGGGCCGACGCACAGGAGTCGCTCCCGCTCCCGTCGCCCGACGGGCGCCCCGGCGCCCGGGATGCGGCACTCGCCATGCGGGAGCGGTCCCAGGTCCGGCAGGACATCATCACGGGCGGCACGACCGGTCGGGAGGCCCAGGACCGGCTCGACGCCTGGCACGCGTACGAGACCGCCCGCAGCGGCCTGGGCGAGCTGAGCGAGCGCGCCGAACGGGAACTGTTCGCCGGCTCTTCCAGAGGGCCCACGAACAACCAGCGATTCCTGCAGTCCCAGCTGGACACGGCCGTGATCGAACTGGCCCGCGCGGAGGACCGGCTCCTCGAACTGGGCATCGACCCGTGGCTGACGAGCGAGCGGATCGATGTGGCTGTGGCGAGGATCCGAACCGGAGACGGGACCGCGCTCGGCGGTTCACGGCGCGCGCAGCGGCCGCCCGCCGATCTGCCGCAGGGGGAACCGGCGCACCTCGCCGACGAGGCGACGGGCTCCGGCGCGCCCGCGAGCGGGCTGGACGAGCCGGTGCCGGACGAAGCGGTGCCGGACGAGGCCCTGCCCGGCGCCCTCGACGAGGCCGTGCCCGGCCCCGGCCCCGGTCACACGCCGGAGCCGGTCGCCGCCCCCGCCCCGCAGCCCGTGGGGCCCGTGGGGCACGTCGACAACCCGTTCGGCGCGCTGGAGGGCGCCCGGTCCGGGACGTTCGCCGCCGATCCCGTGCGCTTCCTCGACGCGCACCCCGTCTCCACCGAGCTCTCCCGGGGCATCCGGGAGCGGATGCCGGGACTGAGCCTCGCGCAGAGCAATTCCTTCGTGGACCAGATGGGCGGCTGGGGCCGGCACTGGTTCGTCCTGCAGCGGAACGACCGCCTCCCGCTCAGCCACACGACCCTGGTGCTCACGCCCGCGGTGGAGCGGTACGTCCAGGCGTTCAACGACGGGACGCTGTTCCCCCCGGGCACCCTCGTGCCCCGGGAGACCCGGGAACTGTTCGATGGCCTGGCCGAGCACCCCGAGCTCTTCCGGCTCATGCCCGACGACCACTACCTCGCCTCGCACTACATCCCGTACAAGACGGGCATCGCCAAGAAGGACGGTGACCTCGGGAACACCGTCATCCCCCGCAACCCCGGGAGGGGCACCGGATCCGCCTTCGTCTTCACGCCGGAGATGAACGGCTGCGCGATCGCCGTCACCGACGTCACCGAGGACACCTTCAGGGCCTGGCACTACCAGTCCCCCGGGGGCGAGGCCGCCAACCAGTACGCCACGAGGTTCCGCGCGGGGCGCAGCGGTGACGGCTTCAACGGGCCCGCCACGCCGGAACGCTCGGTGCGGGACTGGTTCGGTGACGCGATGTACTTGACGCCGGAGCACGGCTCCCGGCGGTGGAAGGGGGCCACGAACATCCTCTGGCGCCGGGAGGACGGCACGTGGCACGTCGTGAGCCAGGAGTACCGGGCGACCGCCGCCGGGAACGGCCTTGAGGACATCGCCCTGCGCCGGAACACCAGGGTCTTCCCGCTCGACCTCACCGGCGGCGACGTACCCGCGTACACCCGGCGGATCTACGACGGCATGCGGGCCGACGAGGCCCTGCAGATCGAGGGGGAGCTCGTCTCCGCCCTGGCGGCGCTCAGCCGCGGCAACCCCGAACTGGCGGGGTCCCTGCAGAGGAACGTCCTCGACAGGCTCTTCGGCGTGCGGCTGACCGAAGAGCGCGAGCTCGCGGCGGCCGGTGACTTCGAAGCGCTCGTGGAGACCGCCCGGGCTCTCGGGCGAGGCCGCCTCGAAACCGTGAACGGCCTCCGGCAGCTCCTGAACGGCACCCCGCTGGACGCCCCGGTGAGGAACCGGCTCGACGGCATCCTCGAGCGCTTCGAGGACCCGCGCTGGGCCCGTGAGCTGGAGCACGAGGCCGCGGCCCGGCTCAATGCCCAAGCCCCCGAGCCCGAGCCCGAGCCCGCACCCACGCCTGCCCCTGCCCCTGCCCCTGCCCCTGCCCCCGAGAACGGAACACTGCGGATCTCCGAGCCCACAGCCGTCCCCGACGAGGCCGACCTGCCGGTGACCCGGGCACGGGACGCGTACGCGGAGGCGTACGCCGACCGTTCCCGCGCCCAGTTCGAACTCAGCGAGTGGAACCAGCGGTTCACCGGCGGGGCGGGGCCGTCGACCGCGGCGCCGGGACCGTCGCTGCCGGAGACCCGGCTCACGGCCGCCGAGGAACGGCTGAACCGGGCCGCGGAGGATCTGGAAGCGCTCGGCGTCGACCCCCGAGCAGTACAGGCGGAGATCGAGGAGACCATCACGCGCAGCGGCAAGGAGAGCAAGGGCCTGCCCGGCGGCATGCGGCGGGCCGAACCCGGCGAAGCGGGGCCGTCGACCGACCCGGCGGAATCCCCGTCCGGCAGCCTCTCGGACGCAGGACCCTCCGGTGCGGGACCTTCCGATGCGGTGCCCGGGCATCCGGCGCCCGGCGGAACCGTGCCGGACGGCACGCACACCACCGCCCCGGCCCCGCCGGTCCACGCCGACGCGCAGGCCCCCGCGCCGCGGACGACGCTCCCACTGCAGGAGCAACTGCTCACGCGCTCCTTCGCCGACAGGCCCGAGGACTTCTTCACCTCACATCTGGTCTCCGTACGCTTCGACGAGAACGTCGCGGCGCGAACGCCCTGGATGGACAGGGGCACCATCAACACGTTCCTGGACAGGATGAACAGTTGGGAGGGCCGGCACTGGTTCGTGATCCACCGGGCCGAGGGCCAGTCCGACCTGGGCAGCACCGTCATGCTCACCCCGGCCGTCGAGAAGTACGTCCAGGTGAACGCGGAGCAGGCCGGACTGGCCCTGTACCGCGGCGACAGCCGTCTGCCCACCGTGGCGGACGCCGACGAGTACCTGTCCCCGGTGTTCCTCCCGTACCTGAGCGGAAACGTCGACCTCGTCGGCATCGGGAACGTGCGCGTTCCCCTGGTACCCGACGACCGGCTCGGGTCCGGACTCGTCGTGACCCCCACCATGAACGGCTGTGCCCTGGCCGTCACGAACGTCGACGAGACCGGATTCACGGCCTGGCACTTCCAGTCCCCCGGCAGCAGCAGGGGTGCCGACGCGCGCTTCCGCCTGGATCCGGAGAGGGAGGTGACCGACTGGTTCGGCGACGCGGAGTACGAGACGCCGGTGAAGCGGGGGCAGTACCAGGCCGCAAACATCCTGTGGCACCACGAGGCGAGCGGGCAATGGAAGATCATCAGCCAGGAGAGCGACATGCTCTACGGCTCGCGAGGCGAATGGCTCGGGCTCTCCAAGACGCACGAACTCAGCCGTGAGCTCCGTCTGACCCCCGGCGGCGAGCTCACCTACACGAAGAAGATCTACGAAGGACTGGCGGCGGCGTACCGGCAGAAGGTCGACGTGGCACTGGCGAAGATCGACGACAAGGCTATCTGGAGCAAGGAGCAGTACAAGCTCCTGGAAGAGACCCTCATCGGCCCCTCCAGGCAGCACATGGACGAGTTCCAGGCGCGGCTACTGGCTCAGCAGGACTTCGCCGGACTCGCCGACCTGGCCGATTCCATCAGGACGCGGATACCGGAGTTCGACGAGACGGAGATCGGGCAGTACGCCGACAGCTGGTCCGCGAGACTCAAGCCTCTGGAACCCTGGAGGCCCTCCCGGAAGTTCGAATTCCGAATGGATAACCTCCTTGCGTTCCTGCGCGAGTACCACAACGCCGCCTGGGCGGAGCGCATGGCGTCCGAGGCGCGCGCCCGCATCGCGCCACCCCCTCAACCCGGCGCGAACGGCTGATGAGAAGTTGTCGTCACCACCGGCACGGCCCGGTCCCACCCCTGTACGTCCGACGGAGCCCCCGTGACAGTCCCCGCCCAGCCGGCCACCACCCACCGGGTGGCCACCGCCGGCCCCGGTGCCCACCCCGACCTCGCCACCGCCCTGGCCGCGGCCGCCGACGGCGACGAGATACGCATCGCCCCCGGCGCCTACCGGGAGGCGGTGCGGATCGTGCGCAGCGTGACGCTGCGCGTCGGCGGCACGGAGGCGGGCGGGCATCCCGGGGCCGTGGTCCTGACCGCTCCCGGCGACGGGCGGCCCGCGCTCGAAGTGGCCGAGGGCGCACGGGTGGTGGTCGACGGGCTCGTGGTCGAGGGGGCGGCCGCCGACCAGCCCGCCGTGGTGCTCGGCGGCGGGCACACGGAGTGGTCCGGCGGCCGGATCGGCCGCGGGCGGCTGGAGGTGCACGGGGACGCCTCGCTCGCCATGACCGGCACGTCCTTGGGCGGCGCCGCCCTCGCCGGGGTGCTGCTGCGCACCAGCGGGGCCGTCACCCTCACCGACTGCCGGCTGCACGGCACCGACGGCACGGGGATCGTCGCGGGCGGGTCGACCCGGGTCGAACTGCACCGCACCGATATCCGGGACACCAGCGGCTCCGCGATCCGGGTGCGGGAGAACGCCGCCGTCGTCCTGCACGGCTGCCTGATCGACGGCGCCGGGCGCAGCGGGCTGCTCGTCGAGGACCAGGGATCCGCCCTGCTCACCGACTGCCGGATCAGGGAGTGCGCCACGGACGCCGTACGGGTCCTGGGCAGTTCCCCCGCGCCCGGTGCGGAGGGGGCGGAGCGGGCGGACTCGCGGGAGGCCGGCGGCGGTGGTGTCCGGCTGCACGACTGCGAACTGGCGAGCAACGGCGCGGACTCCGTACGGGCCGGCGGCCGCGGCGAGGTGGAGCTCGCCTTCTGCACCCTGCGCGACAGCGGCGGCTCCGGCATCAGCGCCGGGGACGACGCCCGGGTCCGGGTCACCGGCACCCGGATCGTGCGCACCGGCGCCGCGGCCGTCGTCGTGCACGGCTCCGCCCGGCTCACCGCCCGCGAGGCGACGATCCGCGCGTCGGCGGCCAATGGCCTCGTCGCCACCGACCACGCCGTCGCGCACCTGGACGACAGCGCCATGGACGAGTGCGCCTACAGCCTCGTCCACGCGGGCGGCAGCGCCGACGTCCGGCTGCGGGGGCTCCGTATCACCAGGACTCCCGAACACGGCGCCCACCTGGTCGCCGACGCGCGGGCCGTCATCGAGAGCACCTGGATCAGCGACTGCGGCATGTCCGGGGTGGACCTCGCCGACTCCGTACGCGCCGAGCTCCGTGGCGTCTCCGTGCACCGCACGCGCAACGGCGTGACCGCCGTGACCCGCGGCCGGACCCGGCTGCACGACTGCGAGATCGCCGACAGCGAGCGCGCCGCCGCGGTCCTCGGCCCCGGCGACCAGGAGGTCACGGGGGGCAGGCTGTTGCGGGCGGGTACCGCGGGCCTCGTCGTCGAACCCGGTGCTGCGCCCCGCGTCACCGGCCTGGAGGTCCGGGACGCCGCGGGTTCCGGCGTGGTGGTCGCAGGCGGCGCCGAGCCGAGGCTGAGCGGGGTGCGCGTGCTGCAGCCGGCGAAGAACGGGCTGATCGTCGACTCGGGAGGCGGCGGCGTCTTCGAGGAGTGCGAGATCGTCGCCCCCGGCTTCCCGGCCGTCCACCTCGCCGGAACCGCCGCCCCGGTCCTCCGCCGCGTCCGGGTGCAGGACGCCGCCGAGGACCTGAGCAGCGACCCGGACGCCGCGCCGGTGGTGGAGGAGTGCGTCTCCGTCCGGGTGGCGTCACCGCAATGGCCACAGCTCACCGGGGCACCGGACCGGAAGAAGCCTCTGCCGGCCGGGGGTGGCCCCGAGGCCGGCACCACGGCGCAGGCCGGCGGCGACGGGGACGGGGACGAGCCCGAAGAGAGCCTCGACGACCTCCTCGGCGAGCTCGACCAGCTGATCGGGCTCCGCCGCGTCAAGCAGGACGTCGCCTCCCTGGTGAAGCTCATGCGGATGGTCCACCGCCGGGAGGCCGCCGGGCTCGCCGCCCCGCCGCTCAGCCGGCACCTGGTCTTCGCGGGGAACCCCGGCACCGGCAAGACCACCGTCGCCCGCCTCTACGGCCGCATCCTTGCCGCGGTCGGGCTGCTGGAGCGCGGCCACCTCGTCGAGGCCGACCGCTCCTCGCTCGTCGGCGAGTACGTCGGGCACACCGGCCCGAAGACCCAGCGGGTCTTCCAGGAGGCCATGGGCGGGGTGCTCTTCATCGACGAGGCGTACTCGCTGGCCCCCGCCGGTGCCGGAGGCGGCAACGACTTCGCGCAGGAGGCCGTCGCCACGCTCGTGAAGCTGATGGAGGACCACCGCGACTCCGTCGTGGTGATCGTGGCGGGCTACCCGGACGAGATGGAGCACTTCATCGACTCCAACCCCGGCCTCGCCTCCCGCTTCAACCGCACCCTGCTCTTCGAGGACTACGACGACGCCGAGCTGGTGCGGATCGTGGAGCAGCACGCCGCGTCCCACCAGTACGAGCTCACCGAGGACGCGCGGGAGGCGCTCGGCGTCCACTTCTCCCGCGTCCCCCGCGACCACCGGTTCGGCAACGGCCGCTCCGCACGCCAGACGTTCCAGGCCATGACGGAGCGGCAGGCGTACCGGGTCGCCGAGATCGAGGCACCGGCGGAGGCGGACCTCGTCACCCTCACCGGCCCGGACGTGCCGGAGCCGGAGGGGACGGCTCCGACGGGTCCGGCTCCGGCGGGAACAGCTACGGCGGGGGCGGCTTCAGCGGGAACGGCACCGGCGGGGACGGCGTAGCCCCGGTCCGGGATCCGTCAGCCGATCTGCCACTTCTGGTTCTTGGCGCCGTCACAGGCCTGCAGCTGGAGCCGCAGCCCCTTCGATCCGCCGTCCGCGGCCTCGACGCACTTGCCGGACTTGGGGTTGACCAGCGATCCGTCCTTCTGGATCGTGAAGGCCTGGGTGGGCTTGTTGTTGCAGTCGGCGATCTGGATGGCGGTCCCGTTCGCCGTCGAGCCCCGCTGCGTGTCCAGGCAGAGCCGGTCGTCGTAGAGCGACCAGACCTCGCCGTCCGGCCGGAACTCGAACCGCTGGCGCCGGTCGCCGGAGCAGTCGTCGAGCTGGAGCTGCGCGCCCGCCTTCGACTTGCCTCCGACGATGTCCACGCACCGCTTCGCGGCGAAGCCCATCACCGGGCCCTTGATCTTGCCGTCGTCGAGCTTCGGGGCGCGCGGGATCTCCGGCTTGGCCGGCTGGACGACGCCCCTCTTCGGGGGCTCCTGGGGCTGCGGCCGGTCCCCACCGCCACCGCTGCTGCTCCCGCCGCCTCCGGAGGACGAGGGCCCGGAGGCCTCGTGCCCGGAGCCGCCGGAGCCACCGGAACCGGAACTCGAACCGCCGGAGCTGCCGGATCCCGAGGAGCCGGAGGAACCGGAGGACCCACCGGACCCCGACCCCGAGCCGGAAGAACCGGACGCGGAAGAACCGGACCCTGACCCCGAGCCGGACCCGGACCCCGACCCCCCTGATCCCGACCCCGACCCCGAACCCGAACCGGAAGGCTGCCCCGACCCGCCCTTCCCTCCGGTCGCACCGCCACCGCCACCGCTCCCGGTGCTCCCGGGCTTCGCCGCCTCGGCGCCCTTCCCCGCGTCCTTGGTCTTGCCGGACGCCGAGGAACCGCCACCGGACTTCCCCGGCTCCTTGGCCGCAGCGGCCTTCTTCGAGGAGTCCGAGGAGCCCGAGGTGAACTCGAGCTGGTCCATCAGCGGAACGGCGCCCATGGCCAGCCCCGTCACCGCCGCCGCGGAGGCGAGGACGGTCCACACCCGCTTGCCGGGCAGCAGGCCCCGCCGGGGCACGGACGGGCGTCTGGCGAAGACTTTCGAGAATCCGTCCCGAAGTCCCGTGTCCTCGTCGGGCCCTGACGGCCCGGAAGATCGGTTCGTGCGCTCGGGTGACACGTCATCCCCCCGTGTGAGTGCGAAGCGGTGATGGCAGCGGTCGCGTGCCCGGCCGCGCGGCAGTACGCCCCGGGCCGTGGACCGTCCACTCCATAGGAGGTGATTCCACCACGGATGGATCCGTTTCCCGGCAACCAGTTCGAAAGGAGTGACGGCTGGTGCCGTCAGTGGGCCGCCCTGGTGGGCAGCCAGCCGGCCTGAACGGCGAGGACGCCGGCCTCGAAGCGGCTGCGGGCACCCAGGCGTTCCATGAGGCCGGTGGCGATGCGTCGGGCGGTGCGCTGGGAGACTCCCAGCCGCTTGGCGATGGCCTCGTCGGTGCGGCCTTCCGCAAGGAGCCGGACCGTGGCCTCCTCCTGGCCGGTGAGGCCGCGTTCGTCGCGGGCCGGGCTCGCGCCGAGTGGCCGGGCACCCGCCCAGACGGTCTCGAAGAGGGCGCAGAGGGCGGCGAGGATGCCCTGCCCGGTCAGGACGACGGCGCGGGCCGCGGTGTCGTCGCCGTTCACCGGCATCACGGCGGTGGTCCTGTCGATGATGATCATCCGGGTGGGAAGCGCGGGCGCCGTCCGGATCCGCCCGCCCAGCCGCGTGAGCCACTCGGCGTAGGCGGTGGTCGATGGGCTGTTGCGCACGCTGTCGAGGTAGACGGTGCGCAGCCGGACCCGGCGGCCGAGCAGCTCGCGGTCCAGCGGGCGGGAGGCCGCCATGCTGGCCTCGGTCTGCGCGCCGTCGGGGCTGAAGGCCATGACCTCCTCGCGCACCTCACGGGTGAGGAGTGCGAGCCGGTCCCGGATCTCGTCCAGCCCGGTCAGCTGCTCCCCGCCCAGGCTGGTGGCGACGGACCGCTGGTCGGCGTACTCGGCGATGAGCTGGGCGGCGGCGACGCGCGACTCCTCCAACCGCTGCTGCTGCGCGGCCAGCTGGGCCTGCTGGCGGGACATCAGGATGTCCAGGCCGATGTCGGGGGAGACGGCGCGCAGCCCACCCGCGTGCTCGGCCGATGGGCGCACCAGCGACAGCTCGCTCAACACGTCGAGCCCGGCGCGCACTTCGGCTCCGGTCAGGCCCAGGTACGTGGCCAGCGCGGCGACCCCGGCGCCGGGCATGGCCAGCAGCCCCCGGTAGACCTGTTCGGATCCGGCATCCAACCCCAGCGTGTCCAGCATCTGCGCCCCCCGGCGGTCAAGGACAATTACTGAAATTACCCGTGATCATTACATGGCGCACACAAGCATGTGTAGCTCTTCCCGGGGCGAGTCCCTGGCCGTTTGCGGCCATGGACGGAACAGTTCCGCTTCATCCCTGGTGGGCACGTCCGCCGCTTGCGAGAGTTGCCGCCATGTATCTCGTGCACGTCGGTCTGCGCCGACCCCGCCGGACGACGGAACTCCCCGCCGGGATCAGGGAACTGGTGCTCTCGCGCGCCCTGCCGCGGGAGCGCATCGAGCACATCTCGGTCCACCCGCACGCCAGCCCCCACCCCGTCCTCGGGGTGTACCTGCTCGCGGACCGGCTGGAGGAGGCCGAGGAGCGCGCCGAGCAGGCCTGCCGGCGCGCCCTGGCCCACTGCCCGCAGCTCGCGCGGTGGGAGCTGGTGGCCGCCCAAGTACCCCTGCTCGACGTGCGCGTGACGTCGTCCGCCGGATTCCTGGACTGATCCGTCCCAGGCCCTTTCGGTCCATCGGAAAACCCTTCCGCCCCTTCCGCCCCAGGACGAAGCTTTCTCCTGTCAGCCGGTACGAACGGCTGATCGCAGAACCGGCAGACCGGCCGGAACCGACCGGGCATCACCGCGGGATGCCCACCGGTGCGCCGCTCCCTCGACGCTTCGTTCCCGGAAGGACCACCTGAGATGTTCCGTACCCGCATCGCCGAGGCCGCCGCGGTCGTCGCCCTCGCCCTGGGGGCCACCGCCCTCGCTCCGGCCGCCGTCGCCGTCGCTCAGGCCGCCGCAGTCACGCCGGCCACGGCCGTTGCGCAGGCCACCACTGCCGACGCCCCGCTGACGACGGCCGACGAGAACCCCGTCCCGGTGGTCCCCGACTCCATGGGCTGGCAGTAACGGACAGGCCGCCACCGGCCCTCCCCCTCCGCCCGGCCTCCGGCCCCCCGGCTCGCGATCGTCAGCTGCCCCCTGTGCGCAGCCATCGCCTTCTGAGCTGCCCTCTTCACCCTTCACCCCACCTCTTCACGGGAGATC